>JBLMXY010000014.1:0-22444 GCA_050257975.1 Acidobacteriota bacterium | reverse complement strand
CTGCTGCTCGCGATGGAGCTGGTGGACAAGATCAACTACCGCGACGAGCTCGAGCTCGCGCGCGAGTTGCAGGCGAGCCTGATTCCCCGTCAGCTCCCCCGGCCGCCGGGCCTGGAGCTCGCCGCGCACAACGAGATCGCCAACATGGTGGGAGGCGACATCTACGATTTCGTCCCGCTTTCGGACGGGCGGCTCGCCGTGCTCTTCGGCGACGCCTCGGGGCACGGCATGACGGCCGGCCTCGTCATGGCGGTGGCGCACGCCGCATTCCGCACGCAGCTCGACGTGGACGCGGCGCCGGGCCCGATGTTCGCGGCCATGAACCGCATCCTCTGCCGCACGGGGACCTCCCGCGCGTTCTTCGGCGGCGTCTACCTGCTCCTCTCTCCCGACGGGGGCTACACGGGCTCGGTGGCGGGACACCCGCCGGTGCTTCGCTTCGGGCGGGACGGGGCGCTGCTCGGCCGGATCGGCAAGGGCGCCTATCCCCTCGGAATCAAGACGGAGCTGTCCTGGGAGATCGAGAGCGGGCGGCTGGGCGCCGGCGAGCTT
Source organism: Acidobacteriota bacterium (assembly GCA_050257975.1). GTDB lineage: Bacteria > Acidobacteriota > Thermoanaerobaculia > UBA5066 > Gp7-AA6 > DATBFU01. The sequence goes on along the minus strand of JBLMXY010000014.1, from coordinate 21,892 downwards.
TTCCTGCTCTGCTCCGACGGCGTGACCGAGGCGCACGACGCCGGCGGCAACGAGTTCGGCGAGGGGCTTCTCGCGGCAATGCTGCCCCGCGTCGCCGGGCTCCCGGCGTCGGGAATCGTCGAGACCGTCGCGAGCGCGGTCCGGGAGTTTCGCGGCCGCAAGACTCCCGAGGACGACGTCTCGATCGCCGCGCTGCGCTTCACCGGCTGACGGAGCGCGCGGCTCCGGCTCGGCGCGGCGCGACGGAGACCTTCAGCACGGCCGGATTCTGGAGCCTCGACGGATCGAAGGCCCCGGTCTTCTCGTCGAAGAGGCCCCACTGGCTCTTGCCGATGAAATAGAAATCGTCGCCAACCAGAACGCCCAGGGTCGGCTCGGCGAACTCGGGGTCGTTCATGTCGAGGATCCGCCCCCGCACGACTCGGTCGCCCGGCGAGTCGAGCTCGAGCGCCGCGACGCGATGCGGCTCGATCCCGTTCTGCGTCACGACGATCTCGCGGCCGCGCACGGCGAGGCCGTCGATGCCGAGAAGGGGCACATCGTCGGGCGCCGCGACCTCGTGGCGCTCTCCTCGGCCATCCACCCAGAAGAGTCCATAGCCCCAGTCGGCCACGTAGAGCCGGCCGTTCGGGCCGAAGGCGAGGCCCTGCGGCGAGCGAAAGACGCCGGGCCGGACGACCGTCTCGATCGACGCGGCGCTCGCCCGGATCCGGTAGACGCCGGAGCCCAGGCTGTCGGTGACGTAGAGGTCGCCGTTTTCCGCGATCGCAAGGTCGTTGGCGGCATGAGGCTTCCCGTCGGAGGGCAGCGGATACCGCGCGGCGAGCCTGCCCGTCGCGAGATCGAAGCGCAGCACGCTGGAGCCCTGCATGCCCTTCTCGTATCCCGCCATCTGGGGAAGGGCGGCGCTGCAGGCGTACAGGACGCGTTTCTTCGGATCCACCCGCAGCGCCAGAACCGACTGGAGGCCGTCCTGCCCCTCGCGGACGAAGTCGGAGACGACGCCGTCCGCCGAGCGGCGGAGGATCTTTCGCCGGTGCACGCTGCCGATGAAGAAGGCCCTGGAACGCGGATCGAAGGCGATGCCTTCCGTCAGAAGATCCTTCTCGGGCAGCCGGAACGCGACCGCGCTGCCGCCCACGGGCCGCCGAAGCTCCGCGAGCTTCCTGCGGACTCCCTGGAAGGCGTCCGTGTCCCGGACGGCCGCGAAATCCTCGTCCCGGTCGGAGCCCAGGTCGAGCCTGCGCTCGAGGAGACCCTCGACCAGCCTCGCCGCCTCGGCGGAATGGCCGTTGCGCGCCTGCGCGGCGGCCAGGTTGTAGGTGAGGCGCGCGTTGCCCGGGGCAAGCGCCGCGGCCTGTCTCGAGTTCTCGAGGAAGGCGGGCCAGTCCTGGCGCCGGTACGCCTCGACGGCCTTCTTCTGGAACTCGAGGCCGCGGGCCCGGTCGTCGAGGGTCTGGCCGCGAGCGGCCAGGCCGAGCAGGATGCCCAGGTGCAGACCGAGGACCAGGCGGCGGCGGACGTATCTCAAAGGAGCCTCCGGAAGGCTTGCCTCCTGCTACGAAGCCCGGGGAGCGGAGTTTCCCTCCCGCCCCGCCTGCCGGGAATCCCGCCCTGCGGGGCGGCGTTTTCTTCTTTCGAAGCCTCCCCGAAGGGATAGGCCGGCGCCGGGACGAGCCCGCACGAGGCTCGGGAATCTCACCGGCGCCGCGGCCCGTATTTCGTGACGGCTTCGTGCGGCGAGGCCGGGATGGCGTGTCCCTTCGCCCCGCCCAAAAAGAGGTGAGACCCATGACGGAAAGCCTGAATCTGCCGGTCCTCCCCATGCGCAACTCGGTCCTGCTGCCGGGTGTGAGCACTCCCATCTCCGCCGGCCGGCCGGGAACCCTGCGCGCCATCGAGGCGGCCCTGACCGGACCCGAGCGGCTCGTCTTCGCGGTCAGCCAGCGCCAGGACTCGGAAAAAGTCACCCCCGAGATGCTCCACACGATCGGCACGATCGCCCGGATCGGCTCGGTCCAGCGAGGGCTCGGGAGCGTCCGTCTGCTCCTGGAGGGCCAGTCGCGGGGCATCGCGCTGCGCATTTCCCCGCACAAGAACGGCTACCTCGAAGCCTCCGTTCAGCAGGCGATCGAGATGATGCCGCTCGACCCGAAGGATCCCGCCTTCCTGGCGCTCCATCGCGAGGCGCGCGAGCGCGCGGGAGAGCTCGGCAAGAAGCTCGGACTGCCCGACGAGGCCGTCGAGCAGATCCTCTCCGAAGTGGACGAGCCCGGGCGTCTGGCGGACCTCGTGGCCGGTTACATCGACATTCCGGCTGCGGAGCGGCAGGCGCTCCTCGAGACCCTGTCCGTCGAGGACCGCCTGCGCCGCGTGCTGGTGCACGTCCAGCGCCAGATCGACGTGCTCTCCGCCCAGGAGGACATCCAGGAGAAGGTCAAGGAGGAGCTGGGCGGCCGTCAGCGTGAGGCGTACCTGCGCGAGCAGCTGAAGGCCATCCAGAAGGAGCTCGGCGAGGGCGAAGGGGCGCAGGACGAGTCGTTGAAGGAGCTCAAGGCGACGCTCGATTCGCTCGAGCTCCCCGGGGAGGCCCGAAAGGAAGTCGACCGCGAATGGGCGCGCCTGACGCGGGTCGGGCGCGAGTCGATGGAGTCTCAGGTCATTCGAACCTTTCTCGAGACGGTCGCGGAGCTGCCCTGGAACACCCGGAGCGAGGAACACCTGGACGTCGCCGCGGCCGCGCGCATCCTGGATGAGGACCACTACGGCCTGAGCGACGTGAAGGACCGCATCCTCGAGTTCCTGGCCGTCCGACAGCTCTCTCAGGAGCACGCGCAGGAGGCGCCGGAGAAGCCCGAAGCGGGCGGCGCCCCGTCCGCGCAAGCGCAGGAGTCCGCCGCCAAGAAGGATGTCCACGCGTCCGCGCGCGGGAAGGGGCGGATCCTGCTCTTCGCCGGCCCTCCCGGAGTCGGCAAGACCTCGATTGCCAGGTCGATCGCCCGGGCGATGGGTCGCAAGTACGTCCGCATCTCGCTCGGCGGCGCGCGCGACGAGGCCGACATCCGCGGCCACCGGCGCACCTACATCGGCGCGATGCCCGGCCGGATCCTCCAGGGAATGAAGCAGGCGGGCGCCAAGAACCCGGTCTTCCTGCTCGACGAGGTGGACAAGCTCGGCGTCTCCTTCCAGGGCGACCCGGCGTCGGCCCTGCTCGAGGTGCTCGACCCGGCCCAGAACGACACCTTCACGGACCACTACCTGGGCGTGCCGTTCGACCTCTCCGAGGTCCTCTTCATCGCGACGGCCAACTTCATCCAGAACATCCCGGGCCCGCTGCTCGACCGGATGGAGGTCGTCAACTTCGCCGGCTACACCGAGCAGGAGAAGCTCGAGATCGCGAAGAAGTACCTCGTGCCCCGGCAGCTCGAGGACAACGGGCTCACCGCCGAGCAGCTCGTCCTGACCGACGGAGCGATTCGGGAGGTCGTCGCGAGCTACACGAGGGAGTCGGGCGTGCGACAGCTCGAGCGCGAGCTCGGGCGGCTCGCCCGGAAGGTCGCGCGGCGGGTCGCGGCCCGCGAGATCGAGAAGACGACGGTGGACACGACCGACATCCGTCCGCTGCTCGGCCGGCCCAAGGTGCACCCGGAGAAGAAGGCGGGCGAGGACCAGGTCGGCATCGCCACCGGCATGTACTACACGCCGGCGGGCGGGGACATCATGTTCGTGGAAGCCTCGCTGATGCGGGGCAAGGGAGAGCTGATCCTGACCGGACAGCTGGGCGACGTCATGAAGGAGTCGGCGCGGGCCGCCTGGACCTACGCGCGCTCCCACGCGGCCTGGCTCGGAATCGACGACAAGGAGTTCGAGCGCGACCTGCACATCCACGTGCCGGCCGGCGCCATTCCCAAGGACGGGCCTTCGGCCGGCATCGCGATGGCCTCGGCCGTCGTGTCGGCCCTGTCGGGGCGGCCCGTGCGCAACGACGTGGCCATGACGGGGGAAGTCACGATCTCCGGACGGGTGCTTCCGATCGGCGGACTGAAGGAGAAGATCCTGGGCGCCGTGCGCGCGGGAATCACGACGGTCGTCATCCCGAAGGAGAACGAGGCGGATCTGGAGGACCTCCCCAGGGAAGTGCGCGAGGGAATCCGGGTCTTTCCCGTCGAGAGCCTGGCCGAAGCGCTCCCGATCACGCTGCGCGACGGCGCGTTGCGGGAGGGACGCCTCTCCTTCGGCACGGCCGGCGCACCTCACCCGGGCGGGGACCTGCCCCACTGACGGGTCGGGCGGCCTACTGCTCCCCGGCCCGCCGGCGCGCGATCTCGGCGTAGGCGTAGACGAGCGCGAGCCCGCGATAGGGCCGCCAGCGGTCGGCGAATCGCCGCATCCGCTTCTCGGTCACGGCCTTGCGGTGGCCGAGCAGCTCCATCGCGACGTACTTGACGACGCCGAGGTCTGCGCCCGGGAAGGCGTCGGCGCGCCCGAGCCCGCGCAGCAGAGCGATCTCCGCCGTCCAGCGCCCGACACCCTTGATCGCCGTCAGCCTCTCGATCGCCGGCTCGTCCGGGAGCGCCGCGATCTCCGGCTCCGACAGGTTCCCCGACGCGAACTCCTCCGCGAGGCGGACGAGGGCTCCCGCCTTCGCCCGCGAGAGGCGGAACCGCCGGAGAGCCCGCTCGGGCTCTGCCGCGAGCCGCCCGGGCTCGGGAAACGCGACGTAGGTCTCCCCCCGCAAGCGCGCCTTCCGGCCGAAGGCGAGCGCCAGCTCCTTGCGCACGTCGTAGGCGAACGCGAGGTTCACCTGCTGGGAAAGAATCGCGGTCACGGCGGCCTCCCAGAGCGACGCCGCCCCGGCGATCCGCAGGCCTCGGGAATGGCGCAGAGCTCCCGCGATCAGGGGATCGCGGGCAAACGCGCGGTAGAACGGCCGAACGTCGAGGCCTGCGCCCAGCCCGATCTCGATCATGCGAATGGCGCTCGCGCGGGCTGGCGCGCTTGCCGCCTCGGGTCCGTCCAGAGTGATCCGAAGCCGCGCGCGCGCGAGCGTGCCGGCCTGCCGCACTTCGAGCAGGACCCCCTGCCGCCCGATCGGCAGGAGCCGCCGGTAGACGGCGCCGTCGAATCGGTCCACGACCTCGGGCCAGCGGGTGAACCGCGAAGCCGTTTTGGCGAGCGAATAGGGCCCGAGCGGCCGGTAGGAAAAGCGACGGGTCACCGCGCCTCGTGAAAGATGACGCCCAGCGTATCGCGCTCGCCCCGCGTGACGCGCGCAACGCCATGGCGCATGCCGGATCGAAACGTGCCCCGGGAGCCCGCGACCGGGCGTTCGGCGGTCGCGAACACGACGCCCTCGCCCTGCTCCGGCAGGAAGGCTTCGCCCCTCGACTGCTGGCGCGGGCGCTGCTCGACCAGGAGGAACGCTCCGCCCTCGTAATCCACGCCGGGCCGCGAAAGAAAGACCGCAAGCTGCATCGGAAACCAGATCTCCCCGTAGAGATCGCGGTGCAGGCAGTTGTAGCCTCCCGCCTCGTAGCGCAGCAAGAGCGGCGTCGGCTTCTTCTGTCCGCCGCGGTGGCAGAGCGCCAGGAATCGCTCGAGCGTCGGCGGGAACCATCGCCGCCCCCGCGGCGACTGCCCCCATTCGTTGGCGAGCGGCGCCAGGTGCGGGTAGGCGGCCCGGCGCAGCTCGGCAACGATCGAAGGCAGGGGGTAGTCGAAGTAGCGATATTCCCCGACGCCGAACCGATGCCTCGCCATGTCGATCGTCGTGCGGAACCGGCGATCCTCGCCGTAGAGGCGGGAAAGCGCCGCACACTCGCCGGCCGAGAGCAGCCGCGGAAGACGCGCGTACCCGCGCTCCCGGAGCGAATCGTGAATGGCGGTCCAGTCCCGACGATCGAGGCGCCGCGCAATCGACTCTCTCATTTCCTCCGGCTCGAAGCCTCCGGCCGGGACAGCCGAGTCCCCGAAGCGCGCGCCGGAGAACCCTCGGATTCCGGAGCGCCGCCGTCGCACGCCGGCAGGCGGGTCCCGCTCTCCGGCTGCGGGCTCAGCCGGACACCCCGGCCCCGGCGCGAAGACCGGGCGGCTGGCCTCGACCCGCCTGCCCGAACGAGGCGGCCAGCGCGCCGGCGAGATCGCGCGCGCACCGGCCATCCGGATCGAGGTCGGGATCGTAGATGCAGACCTCCAGTCCAGCCGCCAGATCCGATGCGAGAAGCTCCCCCAGAAGCTCCGCCAGCTCCTCGAGGAGCAGGCCTCCGGGCTCGGGCGTATCGACCGCGGGGAAGAGCCCCGGGTCGAGCACGTCCGCGTCGAGGTGAATCCAGAAGCCGCCGACACCGCCGGCGCGCAGCCTCGCGATCTCCCGGCGCGCCGTCTCCCGGATCCCGACGGAGCGAAGTTCTGCGACTCGACGCGCGGCGATCTCCCGCGGCAGGTGCTCCTCGTCGCGGAATCCCAGGATCACGACGTCCTCGTCGCGCACGAGGGGACCGAGCCCCTCCAGGTCGGAGAGGGCAGCCGGCCCGCGCCCGGTCGAGAGCGACAGGTCCATGCCCGCGGCGCCATGCGAGGGCGAGGTCTGCGGCGTCGCGAAATCCGCGTGCCCGTCGAGAAAGAAGAGGCCGTAGCGGCCGCGCCGGCGCAGGGCGAGAAGGTTGCCGAGCAGGATCGAGCAGTCGCCGCCGAGGACCAGAGGAAAGGCGCCGCGGTCGGTCGCCGCACCGACAGCCTCGGCGAGCCCGGCCGAGTAGCGCGCGATCGCGGGGGCGTTGCGGATGCCCGTGGCGGGATCGATCTCGTGCGAGTACGCGGGCGGCGCGACCCGTCCTCCCCACCGCGCCGCGAGGGCGGCCGGCAGGCCCGCTCTCGCCAGACCCTCGGGAAGACGCCGCACGCCCGGCTCCTTTCCGGGCGCCGGCGGCTTCAGGCCGAGGTTCGACGGCGCCTCGATGATCGTCAGGCCCGCCCGTCCGCGCGTTGTTTCACGCACCGCCGCTCGAACACGGCTGCGCGCCGGATGGTTGCAACGCCACGCTGTGGCACGGAATCTGCTCTTCCCCTTTGCGGAACTCGAGCCGGAGCCCCTCGCGGGGTCCCGGGTTCCGCGAACAAGAAAGGAGCAGTCATGCGATCTCCGTGTCGAATTCTCCTGGCGACGGCATTCTTCACCGTCGCAGCCGGATATGCCCTGGCGCAGGACCCCGACCCGACGCCGGAACCCGCAACTCCCGCGGCGGAGGCGGCGCCTTCACCCACGCCGCCGCTCGTGCCGACGGCGGCGGCCATCGAGCCCGCCAACCCGCTCATGCAGAGTGGCGCACAGGTCGCGCTGACTCCCGAGACGACTCCCTCGCCCACGCCGACGAGCCCGCCGCCGACCACGACGAGGCCGATCGCGGCGTCCGCGAAGTCTTCCCGGCCGGCTCCGCCGCCGGCGGCCACCGGTCACGGCGCGGCGAAGGCGGACACCGCGGCGGCCGGATCCGTGGCGGCGTCGGGAAACGCGGCGCCGAAGGAGCCCGCGCCCCCGGCGGCGAAGGCCGAGCCTGCGGCCCCGCCCGCCGAGGCGGCCCCGCCCGCTTCGAGCGTTCTCAATCCTCCGCCGGCGCCCGCGGCCGAAACCGCGCCCGAGCCGTCCCCGGCCGGCTCCTCCGAGCGAGGCAGAGTCGGCGATTGGGTCCTCCTGGGCGGCGCCGTCGTCGTCCTGATCGGCCTGGTCGCCCGGGCCACGCGGCGGCGCCGGGAAGAACGGCTCTCGATCTTCGATCCGGCGACGTCCTCGCGATCGGGATCTCCGCTGGCCGACGCGCGCCGCTTCTGAGAAGCCGCGCTCGCGGCTGGCCAATCCCAAGGCGGGGGCAAGCCCCCGCCTTTCTTGTGCCCGGGGCCAGCCGCGGATCGAGCCTTTTCGGAGGAACTTGTGATAGAGTCCGACCGTTCTCGATTCGCTCGCCTTTGTCAGATGCTTCCGATCTGACCAAATCCGATCGAAATGCACACGGGAATGCGGAATGCCGTGCCGGCGGCGTCCCGGCCACTTTCACCGCCGGCGCCAGGCCGGAATCCTCCGGCAGTATGAATGGATGGATGTCATGAAGCTCTACGTTGGAAACCTTCCCTACAACATCTCGGACGATCAGTTGAACGACATGTTCCTGAAGTTCGGGACCCCGGACTCGGCCCGGGTCATCACCGACCGCGACACCGGCCAGTCCAAGGGTTTCGGATTCGTCGAGTTCCGCAACGACGAGCAGGCGCGGGCGGCCCTCTCTCTGGACGGAACCGACTTCGGCGGGCGCTCCCTCAAGGTCAACGAAGCGCGTCCCAAGCCGGAAGGCGGCGGACGCTCGCGCTACTGACCCTGTCGTTTTCTCGAGCGATCTTCGAGGCGGGGGCAAGCCCCCGCCTCTTTTCTTTTCAAGGAGGCGCGCCGGCGTCGATGTAGCGCAGGTAGTCGGTCGACACGGCCGGCTTGCCGAGCTGTCTCAGCAGCGTCGTCACCTGCCCGCGGTGATAGGTGCCGTGGTTGACCACGTGGAGCAGCGCCTCGCCCAGCGGATAGGTCCAGGTCTCCCCCTTGAAGTTCGCGTAGCTGAGGCCCTCCGCGAGCCTCTCGGGGGTCAGGGCTTCCACGAAGGACCTCTGCCGGTCCTGGACTTCGGTCCATTTCTCCCGGAGAGTCTCGAACGTCGGCACTTCGTCGGGCGAAGGCAGCGCCCGCGGCGACCGCCCGTGCCAGCGCTCGAGCCAGATCCAGTCCGCGCCGTAGACATGCGCCAGCGTCCCGTGGATCGAGCCGAAGCTGCCGCCGACCGGCCTCCGGAACTCCTCGGCGGTCAGCCCCGCGACCGAGTCCAGCATCTTTCCATTCGCCCAGCGGCCGTAGGCGAAGAGCCTGGAGATTTCCTGCGGCGTCCGCGTCACGAAGCTTTCCTCCGAGAGCCGAGAGCGAGCATTATCCGCGCCGCGGCCGCACGACGCGCACGTTGAAGTCGGCCGTCTTCAGGGCTCCGTAGAGGCTCAGCCACAAAAGCAGGTAGGCCTCCGTGCCGCGCGCCTGCGTGATGTCGCCCAGATCGATGATGCTCTTCCATCCGAAATCCTCGAGCAGCGCCTTGACGCGCTGCTTCGCCCCGGCATCGTTGCCGCAGAGGAAGAGGTCGCTCTCGCCGGAGAGCCGGCCGGGGTCGCCCATCACGCCGGCGTTGACCGTGTTGAGAGCCTTGACCACCCTGGCCTCGGGCAGCGCCTTCTGGACCCGCTCGCCCAGGGAGTCGCCCGGGCCGGTGAAGAGCGTCGGCGGCGCGCCGTTCGAGAAGTCGAGCGGATTCGAGACGTCCACCAGCACCTTGCCTCGCAGGTTCTCCTCGCCCGCGGCTCGCAGCGCGTCGAGCGCCGCCGTGCCGAGTGTCGCCGAGAAGACGATCTCGCCGAACTTCGCCGCGTCGGCGAAGGTTCCGGCGGAGGCTCCCTTGCCCGCGGACTCCGCCCACCGGCGCGCCTTCTCGTTGCCTGCCTCTCGCGCGCCCATCTTCACTTCGTGCCCGAGCGCCACGAGCTTGCTCGCGATCACCGACCCCACCATCCCCGTTCCCAGGACACCGATCTTCATGGAAGGCCTCCTGAGGAATGGATACGCCGGCCGGCTCGCCTCGGGTTCGGCGGGAACTAGCGTCCGGCCGGGCCCCTGTGCCGATAGGATCGGTCCCGGAGAAACTCACCATGACGCGAAACCCCCGCCTTCCGATTATCGCCGCCGCCGCCGCGCTCGCCCTCGCCGTCCTCGTCTGCCGCGGCGCGCCGTCCGGCGCCGCGGTTCCGGCCGCTCCGGCGGCGCCGGTCTTCGGGGACGCCTTCTGGAAGCACTGGGGGGACGGCAAGGCGGAGCTCGCCGGATACGACCTGACCTTCCCCCGATACGGAGAGCTTCGCCGGGGGGTCGCCGTCACGGTCTTCGTCACCGAGACCTTCTCCAACTCGCTTCGCGTCAAGTCCGACCCCGGCAAGCACCCGAAATCCGACGAGTTCCCCGTGATGAAGCTCAATCTCGTGGAGGACTTCTCGACCGGCATCTACGACTACAACCTGATGACCAGCGCCTTCGTGGCGCTCTCGCCCGTCAACGGACGCCCGGCGGGCAGCGCGACCAAGGTCTCCTTCTCCTCCCAGGAATGGTGCGGGAACGTGTACGGCCAGCTCCTCTTCGACGCGACTTCGGCGCGCCAGACCTCCCACAGCTATTTCGACGGCGAAGCCGACCAGTCGCGCGTCCTTCCCGTTCCCGCCGACGGGCTCTCCGGTGACGCGCTCCTGTTGTGGGCGCGCGGCCTCGCGGGGCCGCTGCTCGCGCCGGGCGAGCGCAGGCAGGTGCCGCTCGTGCAGTCGATCGAGGCGGCCCGGCTCGCGCACCGCCACATCGAGATTCTGCGCGCGACCCTCGAGCGGGACGCCGCCTCGTCGCGCGCGACCGTCCCGGCCGGGAGCTTCGAGGTCGAGCGCCGCACGGTTGAGATCGCCGGGGGCCCGACCTGGCGCATCGCCGTGGAGTCGGCCGAGCCGCACCGGATCATCGAGTGGGAGACGAGCGACGGCCAGAAGGCGTCTCTTCTGGGAAGCGACCGCCTCCCGTACTGGAAGATGCACGACGAGGCTGGGCAGAGCGCCCTCGCGAAGCTCGGGCTCACGCCGCGCGGCGCGCGAATGCCGTGACGCGGGCAAGACGCGGCCGTTCCCGATAGGGTCCGCGGACGAGCCCGGCGAACGAAGGCAGAGGGGGCCGGGCAGGGCCCGGCCTCACCAGATCTGGCACCTCGGCTCGCGCACCATCGCCGAACCGGGCCGGCAGCCGAAGGCCCTGGCGAACTCCGGCATGTTGGAGACGGTCCCGATCGAGCGGTACATGGCGAGCGGGTGCTCGTTGGTCTGGACCCAGAGCCGCTCGAACTCCGGCCGGCTGCGGGACGCCCAGACGCGCGCGTTGGCCACGAAAAAGCGCTGGTCCGCCGTCAGGCCTTCGATGGGCGGCGGCTCGGGCTTGCCCTCCAGGCTCTTCCTGTAGGCGCGGTACGCGATCGTCAGGCCGCCCAGGTCCGCGATCGACTCCCCCTGCACGAGCTTGCCGTTCTCGCGCAGGTCGGGCTGCACCGGATAGCCGTCGAACTGCTTGATGATGCACTCGGCGCGCTCGTCGAAGTTCCGGGAGTCTTCCGCCGTCCACCAGTCCACCTGGTTGCCCTGGGCGTCGAACTTGCGCCCGGAATTGTCGAAGCCGTGCGTGATCTCGTGCCCGATGACTCCGCCGATGGCGCCGTAGTTGATCGCGTCGTCTCCTTGCGCGTAGAAGAACGGCGGCTGGAAGATGCCGGCCGGAAAGACGATCTCGTTCTTGGCGGCGTTGTAGTAGGCGTTGACCGTGGGCGGCGTCATGCCCCAGTCCGAGCGGTCCACGGGCTTCCCGATCTTGTCGAGGTCCCGCCTCCATTCGAACCGGTTCGCCGCGAGAAAGTTCTCCGCGTAAGAGACGCGCCCGATCGAGAGCGTCGAGTAGTCGCGCCACTTGTCCGGATAGCCGATCTTCGGGGTGAAGGAGGCGACCTTCGCGGCGGCGGCCTTCTTGGTGGCCTCGCTCATCCAGGTCAGCGTCTTGATGTCGTCGTCGAGCGCCGCGAGCAGATTCCGGACGAGCTCGTCGGCGCGCTTCTTGGCCCCCGGCGGAAAGTACTCCTGGACGTAGAGCCGCCCCAGGGCCATGCCCATCGCGTTGTCGGTCGCCGCGACGCAGCGCTTCCAGCGCGGCGGGTTCTCCGGCGTGCCCGCGAGCGTCTTGCCGAAGAAGGCGAAGTTCTCGTCCACGAACCGTTTCGGAAGCGTCGGGGCGGCGGCCCGGAGCAGCTGCCAGCGCAGATACGTCTTCCAATTCGCAAGCGGCTCGGACTTCACGAGCGCGTCGGCCGCGCTGAAGAAGTCCGGCTGCCAGACGTTGACGGCGACGGACGCGGGAATCTTCTGCTCCTGGAAGTAGGCCGCCCAGCCCAGGTCCGGCGCCGCTTCGGAAAAGGCGTCGAGCGTCATCGGGTGATAGGTCAGGTCGGGGTTGCGGATGTCGACGTTGGTCTGCGACGCCCGGGCGAGCTTCGTCTCGAGCTCCAGGACCGCCTTCGCCTGAGCCGCCGCCTTCGAATGCGGCGCTCCGGCGAGCTCCAGCATCTTCGCCACGTGCGCGACGTATCTGGCGCGCGTCTCGACCGACTTGGCGTCCGTCTTGGTGTAGTAGTCCCGGTCCGGAAGTCCCAGGCCCCCCTGGACCGCCGCCGCGATCACCTGCGAGGAGTTCTTGCGGTCCTCCTCGGACCCGAAGGCAAAGAGCGCGTTGACACCCATCGCCTGCAGCCGGCCGATCTCTTCGCGCAGCGACGCCCGGTCGCGGACCGCGTCGATCCTCGCGAGCTCGGGCTCGATGGGCGAGAGCCCCTTCGCCTCGATGCCCGCCTCATCCATGCAGGCGCCGTAGAAGTCGCCGAGCTTGCGCTCCTCCGAGCCCGCCGGCGCGGACCGATCGGCGGCCAGGCGGTCCAGGATCCGGTGCAGGTCGTCCAGATTGCGCTGCCGCAGTTCGTCGAACGCCCCCCATCGGGGGCGATCCGGCGGAATGGGGTTCTTCTCCAGCCAGGCGCCATTGCCGTACCGGTAGAAGTCGGTGCACGCGTCCGCCGAGGTGTCCATTCCGGCGACGTCGAGCGTGACCACGCGCGGAGTCGTGTCCGGCGACGCCCCGAGAAGCGCCACGCCGGCCGCCGCCGCGGGGATCAAACGCGCGAGGGAGCGAAGAAGACTGTTGGCCACGAACCCTCCTTGAGCGGCCGACGCGGCCGCCGCCCGATCATACGAACGGAAGCGCCCTCGGTTTGGCATTTCGAAGTGGATTGGGACGGAATGCCCCATTTGGATCTTCCGCCCGCAGTCCCGGGGGCCGAAGGACCGCCGGGGTTTCCGGGCTTTCCGCGCGCCTCTCAGTACCGTCCGCCGACCGGCGCCGGGACCCGTTCGAGCTCTCCGAGCTCTTCCGGGGTCAACACGATGTCGGCAGCCGCGAGGTTCTCTTCGAGGTACTTCCGGCGCTGAGTTCCGGGTATGACGAGCACGTGCTCGCCGCGCGCGAGCACCCAGGCGAGCGCCACCTGCGCCGCGGTCGCCGACCGGCGGGCCGCCACCGCCCTCACGGCCGCGGCGACGCGCTGATTTTCGCCGACGGCTTCCGGCTCGAATCTCGGCAGTCTCGACCGGAAATCGTCCGCGCCGAACCGCTTGGACGCCGGGATCGTGCCCGTCAGAAACCCCCGGCCCAGCGGCGAGAACGCCACGAACGAGACGGCGTGCGAGGCGCACCACGGCACCACGTCCCCGAGGTAGTCGCGCGTCCAGAGCGAGAGCTCCGACTGGACCGCCGTGACGGGATGGATTCGCGAGACCCTTTCGAGCTCGCCGACCGAGGCTTCCGAGATGCCGAGCTGGCGGACCTTTCCCGCGGCGACGAGCTCCGCCATCGCCCCCCAAGTCTCTTCCACCGGAATCTTCGGATCGATGCGGTGCAGGTAGTAGAGGTCGATGACGTCGATGCCGAGCCGCTCGAGCGAGGCGTCGCAGGCCGCGCGGATGTGCTCCGGCCGGCCGTTGCGCCCGGACCGGTACGTCGCCCTGTCCTCGACGACGAGCCCGGCCTTCGTGGCGACGACCACACGGTCGCGCCGCCCTTCGAGCGCGCGACCGAGAAGCGACTCGTTGGCGAACGGGCCGTACATGTCCGCCGTGTCGAAGTGGTCGACGCCGAGATCGATCGCGTGCCGGATGACGCCGATCGCCGCCGCCTCGTCCACCGAGTGATCGCGGTAGCCCCACGAGAATCCCATGCACCCGAGCCCGACCGGAGAGAGCGAGCGAGGGCCGCGTCCCAGACGGCGTCTCCTCATGGCCGCGCCCGCCGCAGAGCCCGGCAGCCGCCGGATGCTTCGTCTACCTCCATGGCTCGTCCGCGGTCGGACCATAGATGGAAGGCACCTTCCCGCCCGCCATCCGAATGTAAACGGACAGCTGCCCTCGGTGGTGGACCGAGTCGAGGAGCATGAACCACAGGACGTCGAGGACGGGGATCTCTTCCATCTGCCGCGGGCCGGTAAAGAACGTCACCTTCTCGGCCAGCCGCGAATCCGGCATCGCGCGGACCGCTTCGACCAGCTCCCGCGCGCCGCGCTCGTAGGCCGCGGCCGCCTCGGCCACCGTCGGGGGCGGCGGCGGAAAGTTGGGCTGCAGCGTCCACTCGCCGCGGGCCGCCCTGACGACGGCGCCGTTTTCGATGGAGAAGAGGTGCGCGATCCGCACCGCGGCGGGCGACCGCTCGTGGGGGCGGAAGTCGTCCTGGCCGGGGGGATACGCCTTCAACACCCTGACCGTGGTCGAAGACTCGGCCACGAACCGGTCCAGGTACTGTTGCTTGAGATCGGAGAGCGACCGGCCCGCCGTCTTCCCCGCGGCGGCGCGCTTCGCTCGGCGCGGCGGGACCCGACGCGAGCGCCGCGCCGCCCGGCTTCTCTCGGGCCGCGAGGCCTTTCGGGCCGAGGGCTTCCTGGTTTTCCTCATCGTGGGCCCCCTTTTGGATTCCGCGCGCCGGGCTCGCCCGCGACGCTCCGGCGGCCCGGACCGCGTGGCGGATCCGTCCGATGCGCCCCGGGCGCGGACGTCTGATCCTAGCGCAGGCGCATCGGAGGCGCGCGTCGTGCTGATAGGCTTCGGCTCGCGCGACCGCGAGGAGCGGCACGAGGAGGTCGAACGATGTCGAGCGTTCCCCCGGAGCCCACTCCCGCCGCGAATCCTCTTCCCTGGGAAGCCCGCCAGACGCGGGGCGCCCTGGAGGCGTTCTTCGACACGCTCGGCATTTTCTTCTCGCGTCCGGCCGAGGCCTGGGCGCGCGCCCGCGAAGTCGGCGACCTCGGCTCTCCCTTGCTCTTCGGAACCATCGTGGCATGGCTCTCCTACGCCGTTCACGCTGTTCTCAGCCGGTTTCTCATGTTCCCCCTGCTTCCCGGCGCCCTGGGCCGGCGCCTGGGAACGATGGGGCACTACGGCCGGATCGGAATCGTCTTCCACCTGATCTTCGCCCCGGTCTTCATTGCCGTCGCCCTCTTCATCGGCGCCGCCATCCTCCACGTCTGCTGCATGATCACCGGGGCGCTCTCGAGCTCGGCGTCCGGCTTCGAGGGCTCCTTCCGGACCGTCGCCTACTCCGAGGTCTCGAGCCTCGCGGTGATGATCCCGGTCGTCGGCGGGATCGTCGCAACGGTCTGGTGGATCATCCTGGCGGTCCAGGGCGTGCAACGGATGCACCGCACGACGCAGGGCAAGGCGGTCGCGTCGATCCTGATCCCCGTGGTCGTTTGCTGCGGAGGGGCGCTGCTGCTCGCGATCATCATCGGAACGGCGTTCCTGGCGCGCGGTGCGCGCTAACGACCGCGCGCTCGGACTCGCCTGGGGAGCCGCGGCGGCGGCCGCCGCCGGGCTCGCTCCGCTCGCCGCCCGCGCGGCGGAGCTCCTGCCCCCGTGTCTCTTCCGCAGCGTGACCGGCCTGCCCTGCCCGACCTGCGGATCGACGCGCGCCGTCCTGGCGCTCGCGCGGCTCGATCTGGCCGGCGCGGTCGCGCTCAATCCTCTCGCCGTCGCCGCCGCCATCGTGTTCGTGGCCGGCGGCCTGATCGCGGCCATCGCCGCGCTCGGCGGGCGCCCACTGCGCGAGCCGCAGCGCTACCCGCCCGCCGCCCGCCTCGCCCTTCTCGCGGCGGTCGCGGCCAACTGGGTCTGGCTGCTCGCGGCGGCTCGCGGCGGCTGATCCCGTCCGCTTTCGATCCGGTAGCATTCGCCCGCCCCGGCGACACAAACGGCGAGGAGGACTCATGCGCGGCAGGGCGGTCTCGGGCGTACTGGTGGCGCTGGTCGCTTTGGCGCTTTTCCCGCGCGCGGCGGCGCCTGGCGAGCAACGGCCGCCGGCCGCCGGGGCGAACGTCGACATGGAGTGGGGCGTCAAGATCCCCATGCGCGACGGGGTGGCGTTGAACGCCACGATCTACCGGCCGCACGGCCAGAAAGAGGCGCTGCCGGCGGTCTTCACCCTGACGCCCTACATCGGCGACAGCTATCTCGACCGCGCGCTCTACTTCGCCGAGCACGGCTACGTCTTTGCTCTGGTGGACGTGCGCGGACGGGGCAACTCGGGCGGGACCTTCGAGCCCTTCGCCCACGAGGGGAAGGACGGCTACGACATCGTCGAGTGGCTCGCCGCCCGGGCGTGGTGCAACCGCAAGGTCGCGATGTGGGGCGGCTCCTACGCCGGCTTCGACCAGTGGGCGACGGTCAAGGAGCTGCCGCCTCACCTCTCGACGATCGTGCCGGCGGCCGCCGCCCACCCGGGAGTCGACTTTCCCTTCCAGTACAACATTTTCACGCCCTACGACATGCAGTGGCTCTCCTTCACGAGCGGCGTGACCGGCAACGGGAACCTCTTCGGGACCGCCGCTTTCTGGGGATCGAAGGCCCGGGCGTACTACGACGCGCACGCCGCGTTCCGGGACTACGACCGCCTCGTCGGGAACCCCTCCGAAGTGTTCCAGAAGTGGCTGCAGCACCCGACACCCGACGCTTACTACGACGCGATGGCCCCCACACCGTCGCAATACGGGCAGATCGGGATCCCGATCCTGACGATCACCGGCCACTACGACGGCGATCAGCCGGGCGCCCTCACCTACTACAGCCGCCACATGCAGTACGGGAACCCGGAGGCGAAGTCGAACCATTACCTGATAATCGGGCCCTGGGACCACGCCGGAACGAGAACGCCGAAGGCGGAGGTCGGAGGCCTCAAGTTCGGCGCCGCGAGCGTGCTCGACCTCAACAAGCTGCACCTGGAGTGGTACGACTGGGCGATGAAGTCGGGAGCGAAGCCGGCCTTCCTGAAGAAGCGCGTCGCCTACTACGTCGTCGGCGCCGAGGAGTGGAAGTACGCCGACACCCTGGAGGGCATCGCCGGCGAGAAGCGCACGTTGCGCCTCGCCTCCCGCGATGGCGCCGGGGACGTCTTCCATTCGGGCTTCCTTTCGGAGAAGCCCGCCGCCGGCGCGGCGGCCGATCGGTGGACCTACGACCCGCTCGACACGCGCCCGGGCGACGGCGAGCCCGACGAGGACCCCGCCTATCTCGTTTCGGAGCGCGCGCTCGCGAATCTCTTCGGAAACGGCGCCGTCTACCACGGCGACCCGTTCGCCGAGGCGACGGAGATCACCGGAAGTCCGAAGCTGACGCTCTGGCTTTCCCTGGACGTCCCGGACACGGACCTGGAGGCCCTGCTGTACGAGGTCCTGCCGGACGGGGGGTCCGTTCTGCTGACCGGCGCCACGATGCGAGCCCGCTACCGCGAGTCCCTGCGAAAGGAGAAGCCGGTGCCGGCCGGCAAGGCCGAGAAGTACGTGTTCGACAACTTCACGTTCTTCTCGCGGCGCGTGGCCCGGGGCAGCCGCCTGCGCCTGCTGGTGCACTGCCTGAACACGATCGGAACGGAGAAGAACTACAACGGCGGCGGCGTGGTCGCCGCCGAGACCGGCAAGGACGCCAGAACGGCGCACGTGACCTTGCTGCACGACGCGGCCCATCCGAGCGCGCTCGAGCTGCCCCTGGTCCGGCCCTGACGCCCGCGGGTCTTGGCGGCCCGCCCCTCCCGTGACATCGTTGCACCGAAATGCCGCGCCACGACGTGATCGTCATCGGCGGCGGAGTGAGCGGCGCCTCCTTCGCGTTCTACGCGGCGCGCTCGGGGCGGCGCGTGCTCCTTCTCGAGCAGGCGGAGCGGCTGGGAGGATGCCTCCACACGGCACGCCATTCTTCCGGCTTCTGGCTCGAGCTCGGCGCGCACACCTGCTACAACTCTTACGGCGCGCTCCTCGGAGTCCTGGAGAGCTGCGGGCTTCTCCCGCAGCTCCAGCCCCGCGCCAGGCCGCGGCTTCGCTTCCTCGACGGCAATCGCGTCCTGCCCGGCCAGAACCTGGGCGCGCTGATGCGGCTGATGGACAAGCGGGAACTGCTGCTCTCGCTTCCGCGCCTGATCGGCGCCCGGCAGCAGGGGGAGACGGTCCTCTCGTACTACTCGCGCATCGTCGGGCGGACGAACTACCGGCGCGTGCTCGGGCCCATGCTCTCGGCGGTGCCCTCGCAGAATGCCGACGGGTTCCCGGCCGACATGCTCTTCAAGAAGCGGCCGCGGCGCAAGGACGTGATCCGAAGCTTCACGCTCCGGGGGGGACTGCAGGACGTGGTCGAGTCGGCGGCGCGAACACCCGGCGTGGCCGTGAGGCTCGGCGCGGCGGTCGAGCGCGTGGAGGTGGGATCGGGAGGCTTCGCGGTGACTCTGGCGGACTCCTCCCGCGAGGAGGCCGGCATGCTGGCGGTGGCGACCCCGCCGGGCGCCGCGGCGCGGCTGCTCGGGCAAGCCGTCCCCGAGCTCGCCGCGCAGATCGCCCGGGTCGGAGAGGTCGAAGTGGCCTCGCTCGGCCTCGCGGTTCCCGCCCCGCGGGTGGAGCACGTCCCGGCGTCCACGTTCCTCATTCCGCTGGACGACGTCTTCTATTCCGTCGTGACCCGCGACGTCGTGCCCGACCCGGTCTGGCGCGGCTTCACGTTCCATTTCAAGCCGGGACTCTCCGCCGACGAACGGCTGCGCCGCGCCTGCGAGGTCCTGGGCGTCGCCGCCGCGGACGCCGGGGCGGCCGTCGGGGGGGCGGCGATCCTGCCGTCGCCCTCCCTCGGCCATCGCGACATCGTCCGCGAGGTGGATCGGCTGCTCGCCGGGGGGCGCCTCGCGATCACCGGCAACTGGTTCGGCGGGCTCTCGATCGAGGACTGCGTCCAGCGCTCCCGCGAGGAGTGGGCGCGGATCGCCGTCGCCTGAGAAGGCTTCAACGCGCGCCCGGCCGGCGGGGCGTCGGGGTGGGCGACGGGCGCTCGAGAAGCCGCTGGAGAATGTCGAGAGGATCGGTCTTCTGTCCGCCGCTTCCCTCGAGCGCGTCGCCGACCGCCTTGCCGACGCCGCCCTGGAGCCTCTCCCGCGCCTCGCGGGCGAGGACCCGCCGGCCCAGGTCGAGCACCACGCGTTCATCGATCGAGACTTTGGGCGCCGCGACCTGGCCCGACACGCGAAAGGGCAGCGACAGGCTGCCGCGCTCGTCCGCGAGGTATCGGCCGGCGCTCCCGAGGCTCTTCACGAGCGCGGGACCCAGGGTGACGCGCCCCTCGTAGGAAAGGGACCGGTCGAGGCCGAGCGAGCCGTCCGCCGTGGCCGAGACGTCGCGGCCGGAAAGCGAAAGACCGGGCGTTGCAAGACGCCCGTCGGCCAGACGCAGAGCGGTGTCGAGCCCCGAGAACCGGGCCGACTCGAGGGAGGGCGGGACCCGGAAGCCCGCGACCGCCCCGACGGCCTCGAGCGAGCGCGCCACCGCCGGCATCAAGTCGAGCGTTCGCAGCTCGGCATTGGCGATCGAGAGCCTTCCCTCCCCGCGCGCCGCCCGGGAGACGGCGTCCCACGTCAGGCCCGGGCTCGCGAGCGCGAGCTTCGCCGTCATCGCGCCGAAAAGCACGTTGCGAGCCGACGTGAGCGACTCGACCAGGGGCTGCGCCTGGACGCCCCGCACTTCGAGAAGGACGCGCGACTCGGATTTGGGCCGCGCGAAATCGGTTTCCAGCCGAGCGCCGACCGTCCCGCCGAAGGCGCGCAGCGCCGGCGAAACCGTCAGAGCGCCTCTGTCCCAGGTCCAGTCCGCGGCGAGGTTCTCGAACGGCAGCTTCTGGAGCCGGCCCGAAGGGGCCGTCACCCTTCCGGAGACCGGGCCCTTGCCCCGCGCGGCGAGCGTCGCGCGCGCCGCGGGCGCGGCGAAGAGCGGCTGTCCGGAAAGGAGCACGCCGATCGGCGCCGCGTCGACGGAGGCTCGGACCTCGAGGTCGGAAGAGGGGCCTTCGATGCCCGCCTCGAGCCGGACACGGCCCGAGAGTTTCGCGCCGGCCGGGAGGGCGCCGGAGAGCCCCGGCAGGCCCGTCACGCCGTCGAGCGGCACGTCTCCTGCCGTAGCCAGGCGCAGGGCGACGCGCGGAGACGCGCGCAGCCCGTCGATTCTCCCTTCCATGGTCAGCGGCAGCTTCGCGACGGCGAGAGGCGATTTCGCGATCACGAGGGCGCCGCCCGGCCAGTCGAGCGTCAACGCGACCTTCCCCTCGATCGGAGGAATCGTCGAGGAGGGCGACGGGGGAAGAAGCGAGAGGTTGCTCGCGAGCTTCAGCGGGCCGGGGAACGCGCCCTCGACCGCGCCCTCGGCGGAAAACACGCCCGGGTCCGTTTCTTTCGGCGCGCCCAGGTAGGGTCCGAGCCGCGACAGCGCGAGGCGGCGCGCCTCGAAGGCCGCGCGAAGCGGGACCTGGCCGGGCTCTCCTCCGGGCGGAGCCGGGCCCAGGGACCCCTTGAGAGACAGGTTGCGCCCCGTGTCGGCGAGAAAGCGCGCGGAGAGATCGAAGCGGGCCGCCGGTCCGGGACCGCCGCCGGTGATCTCGCCGGTGAGGTCGTCGAGGGAAGTCGTGACCGTCTGGTTGGGCGAGACCTTCCGATCGACGAAGAGAAAGCGGCCTCGGGAAATCTGGATGCGCGAGACGAGCGGCGCGGCGGCCGGGGGTTTTCCGCCTTGCTTCGCACCGGCCGGCGCCTTCGGCAGAAAGTCGTCGATGTTCAGCGCGCCCCCGGGATCCCGCTCGACCGACACCGTCACGCCGTCGAGGATTACCCTCCGGACCTCGACGCGGCGTGAGAGAAGGGGCCAGAAGGCAACCTTGACCGAGAGACGGTCGGCCGAGACGAGTGACGGGCTCTCCCATCCGGCGCCGTTTCGCACGGCGAAGCTCTCGATTCTCGCGCCGAGGCCGGAGAAGATCTCGAGACGGATCGCTCCGGCCTCGACCTTCCGGTGGAGGGCGGTCTCGGCCGCCGCCAGGATTCGGGCGCGCATCGCATCGAGGGAAACGACGTAGGGAAGCGCGAGCAGCAGCGCGGCGAGAACCCCGACGAAAACCGCCGCGACGAGAAGCAGACGGCGGGCTGCGGGCGGCATGACTCGAGAACCCCTCGCCTTCCTTCCCGATCCGGGCCGGGGCCTCCTCGCGATCCCGCTCGGGAGGGCCTCGAGCGAGGCGGGACCGCAGCCAGGCCGGGAAGGGTCACTCTATCAAGCGCAAGGCGCGCCCCGTCCGACTGTCCGATTTCGCACAACCGCCTCCCGAAACCGGCAGGCGTGCGCCGAGGGCGTGGAGAGCGAGGTCGTCGGCGTCGTCGGCGACGTGAAGCGCCTGAACCGGCCGGGCGCGTCGCCCGATCAGATGTGCGTGCCCCTCGCTCAGGCGGCGCGACGAGATCGGCGTGCGCGTGGCCATCGGCGCGACTCCGCGCGAGGTCCTGCGGCTCTTCGTCGGCGGAGGATTGCGCCTGGCCGCGGCCGGGACCGGAACGGGATTGGCGGCGGCGCTCGCGGCGACCCGCCGCTCGCGACGTTCCTCTACGGGATCGAGCCGCGAGACCCGGCGATCCTCGCCGGCGCGGCCCTGCGGTCGGAGTCGCTCCCCGGCATGCCCCCGCCGTCAGAGGTTGAAGCAGACGACCCGGGTCTCGGTCGATTCGAGAAGGGCGAAGCGGATTCCCTCCCGGCCGAGGCCGGAGAGCTTCGTTCCGCCGAAGGGCATCACGTCGAGGCGGTAGTCGGTCGAGTCGTTCACGATCACGGCGCCGTAGTGCAGGCCGCGGATCGCGCGGTAGGCG
>JBLMXY010000013.1:0-14951 GCA_050257975.1 Acidobacteriota bacterium | reverse complement strand
TCGCCCAGGCCGAACCGTTCCGCCGCGTCCTCGAAGTCGAGCTTGCCCGACGGGGCCGAGTGGAGCTTGTTGAGGTAGAGCGCGTTGGCCTCGGCGATCCAATGCGTGACGAAGAGATCGGAGGCGAGATCTCCGTCGACGTCGCCGACCGCGATCCCCATCGCGCCGCGGTAGTCGGCCACGTGGGCCTCGTGCCCCCGGTCGGAGAAGATGCCCTGACCCTCGTTGACGAAAAGCGCTCCCTCGGAGACGTCGTTGGCGACGTAGAGATCGGGTTTGCCGTCGTCGTTGAGATCGGCAAACGTCGCCGAGAGGCTCCGCCCCTCCGGATTGCCGACGCCCGCCTCGGCGGCCATGTCGCGGAAACGGCCGGCCCCTTCGTTGTGAAAGAGGAGGTTCGCGATCGGCGGGTAGGAGGAGGGATTGATCGTGAAGGGGCTGTCCGCGTGCCGGAACTTCGACACGCGCCCCGCGTCCTTCGGGTCGAAGCGGTAGTCGACGTATCCGCAGACGTAGAGGTCGAGACGGCCGTCGCCGTCGGCGTCCCCCCACGCGGCGCCGGTCCAGAAGCCGCGGCGGCCACCCATGCCGGACGGGCGGGAGACGTCCTCGAAGGTGCCGTCGCGGCGGTTGTGGAAGAGGCGGATCTCGCGGTAGGAGGTGACGGCGAGATCGGGGTAGCCGTCGTTGTCGTAGTCGCCCCACGCGGCGCCCATGAAGATCCCTTTCAGATCGCCCAGGCCGGCCCCCTGTGTCGCGTCCGTGAAGATGCCGCCGTCGTTGCGGTAGAGGCGGCAGCCGCCCGGCGCGCGGCGCATCTGGTCGGCGGAGAGCGTCAGGGGACCGGCCGTGTCCGCGACGAAGAGGTCCCAGTCGCCGTCTCCGTCGTAATCCCCGAACGCGCAGCCGGAGCCCATGTCCTCGGGAAGCTGTGTCGAGCGCGCGCCGCCGGAGAAATGGCGGAAATCGATCCCGGAGGCCGCGGCGACGTCTTTCCAGCGGATGCCCCAGTCGGAGCCGGCCGCGATCGGTTCACGGTGGACGTCGGTGATCCCCTCGACGCGCTCGCCCGGCTTGTAGGGGGCGTCGGCCTCCCGGCGCGCGAAGTACACGACGGCGCAGATGGCCAGCGCCGCGGCCCCTCCCGCCGCGAGGACTTTCCGGTGGGTCCACCGCCGCAGGAGGGGAGTGCCGCTCACTTCTCGAGGACTTGCACCGTGGTTCGCGCCTGGGCGAGGTCGGTGATCGGCGCCGAGAGCCCCTTTCCGGGAAAGAGGAAGTCGACCAGGAACTGATCGAGCTTTCGGTAGTGGAGCGTCGCGGTCACCGTCAGCCTCCCGGGCGGCGGCGAAGGCACGGTGACCTTCCGTGACGGCGCGGGCTCGCCTGGCGAGCCGGGGCAGGCGAAGGTGTAGCGGGCCACGTCGGAGTACCCCGGAAAGAGGCTGCGGCGGTAGCGCACGCCCACCATCTCCCAGAGATTGTGCCGGTCGATCAGGTTGCCGTAGCGGTCGACCGGCTCCGCCTTGAAGAGAAACGTGCCGGGCGGAATCATCTTCTTCGCGTCCGGCTTGCCCGAGGCGTAGACGACCCGGCCCGCCTCGTCGCGAGCCTCGACCTCGATCCACGACTGGATCAGATCGAGCGGCCCGGTGGGGAAGTCGTGTCCCACCTTGCGCGACGTGATGACCGCTTCCACCGTGAGCGGCTGGCCTCGCTTCGCCGTCGGCGGCGCTTCCAGTCCGAGCTGGACGGCCGGCCCCGTCGCCCACTTGCTCTCGATCTCGGGGACGGAGTAGGCGCCGTGCAGCCACTTCTCGACCAGGCGGACCTGTTCCTCGCCTCCCTCGAGCTTCAGGAGCGCCGGCATGTACTGGTTCGCGCCGAGGAAACGGTGGCTCCGGTGCTTTCCGTCGTCCGGGCGGCGGTTGTAGTCGGCGACGTCCCCGGAGGCGGGCTCGAGGCCGTCCACGAGCGGCATGTGGCACTCGCGGCACTCGATGGTCGTGCGCGGATCTCCCGGATGGTTCCACTTGCTCTTTCGCCAGTTGTCGAACTGGTTCTGGAGCTGCACCCAGCCGAAGTTGTTGATCTCCTTGTCGACGAACTGCTTGTGGCAGGCCGCGCAATACTCGGGCGTCTTGAAGAGCCTCTTCTCGAGGGACGCCCGGTGGTGCTCCGGGTAGGCGCGGATCAGGAAGTACGAGACGAACCGGGCCGCCGCGTTGCGCGAGTTCTCGAACAGGTAGCGGCGCGGCGGGCGCACGATGTAGTTGGCGTTGCCCTGGACGTCGGTCCGGGCGACGGCGTGGCACGCGAGGCACGAGACTCCCTCTCGCAGGCCGGCATCGCTCGTGAGATTGGCCTTGAAGACCGTCTTGGTGCCGGAGAAGAGCGACAGGGGGTCGTGGCAGCCGCCGCAATAGCGGGTGGACTCGGGGCTGTTTTGCCGGGCCATCTCCTCCTGCACGCGCTGGAAGGCGGGATCCAGCGCCGACCAGCGGTGCGCGGAGACGGACCACTCCCGATAGATCGATTCGTGGCAGCCCGAGGATCCGCAGTCCGCCGATCCCGCGAGCGCCTCCGGCGCCAGGGCTCGCCCCGACTCGGTTCGGGCGAGGCTCGGAGCGAAGGGCCGGTTCGCGCCGTACGGCATCCGGTAGTCGGCCGGAAAACGGCCCGAAACGCGCGGCCCGTCGTACAGCAGGCCGGCGGGGAAGGCGAGCAGCAGCAGCACCGCCGGGGCGAGAAGGCCCGCCCGAGCGAACCCGCGCCGGGCCCGCAGGAAAGGCCCGACGGCGCCCGCCTCGAGGGGGAGCCGGCGCCAGGAGGGAACCAGGTGCGCCACCACGAAAACGGCCAGCGCGACCGACGGAATCAGGTGAAGCACTCGCACGGAGGGCGGAACGCGGTGGCCAAGGATTGCCAGCGCGGTCGCCCACAGTCCCGTGCCGGCCGCCGCGGCGACGGCCGCCAGGCCCAGATAGCCGATCACCTTCGAGGGAGTCAGCGCGTCGGGGCGATAGAACCTCCAGTGCCGCCACAGGTAGAGGCCCAGCGGCGCCATGGCCGCGATCCCCACGACCGTGTGGAAGAGGACGCTCCACTCGACCAGCGGCGAGAAGGGCAACAGCCGCACCGGCAGTCCGGTCAGGAGCAGGTAGGCGAGCAGGCCGGCGGAAAGACGGGACAGAACCGCTCTCCAGCCCGCGGCGCGGTCGCGAGGGGAATGCGGGGCGGCGGAATTCATGATCTTCTCCTCAAGAATTCTGCCGCCATTTAAGCGCCGGATCGGCCGAGGGTCAAGCGCGTGTTAGCGTGGCCGCGTGCGCAGGCGCCCCCGAAAGCGCGGCCCGCTGGCCGCCGATGCCCCGAGGCCGCTTCTGCTCTATTCGAGAACCTGTCAGCACGCGCTGCGGGCGATGGAGCGGCTCGCGGCGGCCGACCTCGCGCGGCCGGGATCTCTTCGGAGTCTGGCGACGGTCGCCGCCGAGACGGGGACTCCTCACGCGGCACTCGCTCAGATCGTCCACCGTCTCCGGCGCGCCGGGCTGCTCGCGGCGCGCCGCGGGCCGTCGGGCGGCGTTCGCCTGGCTCGTCCCGCGGCGCAGATCCCGGTTCTCGAAATCGTGCGGGTCATCGAGGGAGTGCCCCTCGAAGCGCGTTGCATCCTCGGTTTCCCTGCCTGCGGAGACGCGACTCCGTGCCCGGCTCACCCCGTCTGGAAGAAAGCGCGCGCGCTCCTCGAGGCGCGGCTGGAGAGCCGCTCCCTCGCCGACCTCGTCCGCGCCGTCGCGCGCAAGAGCGCCGCGCTGACGGCGCGGCGGCGGCCGACGCCGGCGCCGGCCGCTCGAGCGGGTCGGCGGCTGGCCGCTCGGACCGCTTCCCCGTGAGCACTCGCTGCGCCTCTCGCCGAGCCTGCTCTTGCGCGGCGTGTCAGCCGATAGACCCGCTCCGGCGCGTGGACCACGCTCCTTCGGACGATGTCGACCCGGCCCCGACCTCCGCCGCCGGCCGTGAGAGAATGCTCTCGTGACGGACAGAAGCGAATTTCCCTTCGCCACGATCGAGCTGGCGGTCGAGGACCTTCGCGCCGGCCGGTTCGTCGTCGTCGTGGACGACGAGGACCGCGAGAACGAGGGTGACCTCGTGCTGGCGGCGGAGAAGGTGACTCCCGCGGCCATCAACTTCATGGCCCGCGAGGGGCGCGGCCTGATCTGCCTGGCCCTGACCGAAGAGCGCTGCGAGGAGCTGCAGCTTCCCCCCATGGTCGAGGAGAACACCTCCAACTTCGGGACGGCATTCACGGTCTCGATCGAGGCCCGCGGCCGCACCACCACGGGCATTTCGGCGGCCGACCGGGCGGCAACGGTCCTGACCGCCATCGATCCGAAGACGAAGCCGTCCGACCTGCTGCGGCCCGGGCACATGTTCCCGCTGCGGGCGCGGACCGGAGGCGTCCTGAAGCGCGCCGGGCAGACGGAGGCGTCGGTCGACCTGTGCCGGATCGCCGGCATGACGCCCGCCGCCGTGCTCTGCGAGGTCATGAACGAGGACGGCACGATGGCGCGCGTTCCCGACCTGGCGGAGTTCTGCCGAAAGCACGAGCTCCGCATGGTGACGGTCGCCGACTTGATCCGCCACCGCATGGGTCACGAGCGGCTCGTTCACCGGATCGCGGCGCCGCATCTGCCCACCCGCTTCGGGGAATTCCGGCTCTACGCGTACCGCAGCGACGTGACGCACGAGGAGCACGTCGCCCTCGTGCTGGGCGAAGTGCGGGAGGAGGAGCCGATCCTCGTGCGCGTGCACTCCCAGTGTCTCACCGGGGACGTGTTCGCCTCGACCCGCTGCGACTGCGGCGAACAGCTCGCCCTCGCGATGGAAAAGATCCGAGAGGCGGGGCAGGGAGTCTTCCTCTACCTCCTTCAGGAGGGCCGCGGCATCGGCCTCCTCAACAAGCTCAAGGCCTACGAACTGCAGGACGAGGGGCACGACACCGTCTCGGCCAACGAGAAGCTTGGCTTTCCGCCCGACATCCGCAACTACGGCGTCGGCAGCCAGATCCTTCGGGACCTGGGCGTGCGCAAGATGCGCCTGATGACCAACAATCCCTCCAAGTACGTGGCGATCGGCGGATACGGCCTGGAGATCGTGGAGCGGGTCCCGCTCGAGGTGGGGCCGACCGACCGCTCGCGCAAGTATCTGGAGACCAAGAAAAACAAGCTCGGCCACCTGCTCAAGCTCGTCTGAGCGGCGCGGCGCCGCTGCCCGCGCGCGACCGGGAGGCCCCGCGCGGCCGAGCGCCCTCCCCGCCCGCGAACGCCGCTCCCATTAGACTCTCCTTTCCCCCGGCTGAAAGGAGGCCCCATGTCCCCCCGAATGTTCGAGGTCGTCGATCCTTCCAAGGTCCCCGGCCGCAAGGCGCGCGCGCTCGCCGTCGCCCTGGCCGTGGTCGTGCTCGTTCTCATCGGGAATCCGGTCCGCGTCGTTCCCGCCGGCCACGTGGGTGTGAAGGACTTCTTCGGCAGCGTGTCGCCCAACGCGCTTCCTCCCGGCGTGCACGTGGTCTTCCCGTTCACCCGGGTCGTGAAGATGTCCGTGCAGACTCTGGAGCTCAAGGAGACGGCCGAGGTCCCGTCGCAGGAAGGGCTCACGATCGACCTCGAAGTCTCCCTGCTGTATCGGCTGGATCCGGCCCGCGCGGCCGAGGTCTACAAGCTGGTCGGAACGAATTTCCCGACGGTCGTCGTCGAGCCGCAGATCCGCTCGGCGATCCGGGAGATCACGGCCTCCTACGAGGCCAAGGCGCTGTACTCGGCCGCGCGGGAGAAGATCGCGCAGGAGATCTTCGGCCTCTTCAACAAGCTCTCGAGCGGGCGTGGCATCCTCGCCGATTCGGTTCTCCTGCGAAAGATCGGCCTTCCCGCAGTCGTCGCCAACGCCATCCAGGAGAAGTTGAAGCGCGAGCAGGAGGCCGAGCAGATGAAGTTCGTCCTCCAGAAGGAGCAGCAGGAAGCCGAGCGCAAGCGCATCGAGGCGCAGGGCATCTCGGATTTCCAGCGGATCGTGGCCCAGGGGATCAGCCCGCAGCTTCTCGAATGGAAGGGCATCGAGGCGACCGAGAAGCTCGCGACGAGCACGAACGCCAAGATCGTCGTCGTGGGAAACCCCAAGACGGGGCTGCCGATCATCCTGGGCGGCGGCTCGGAGAAGTAGCGCGGCGCCGGGCCGCGGGAAGGACTACACGATCCGGCCGGTGAGCGGATCGAAGCGCCGGCCCGAGGCCGGGCCCACGGCGGCGGGCTTGAGGATGTAGTCGTCCCGGCGGGCGTTGTGCGCGCACATGGAGACCGGCCCGTCCTCGGTCATCACCATGAACGAGCAGTTGCGGATCCGCTCCTCGTCGAGCGCCGCCGCGTCCATGAAGTTGTGGACGAAGAACGTGATCTTGCCGACGGGCCGCCGGCGAAGGAGGGGCATCCGAAGCGCCCACACCTTCTTCGCCAGGAACACGGTGCCCCGAAGCAGCCAGTAGGGATTTCGCAGCGCGGCGCCGATCACGCGGCGCGCGGCGGCGGGCACGTCGCGGCGGTCGAACGGCACGTGTCGAAACTCCTGGAGGAACCGCTCGTAGAGGCGGCGGCTGGTGAGAACGTCCACGGCGCGATCGCCGGCCGTCGCCAGCATGACGCCGCGATTGCAGGCGGGATGGCCGACCAGGGCCGTATCCCAGGAAAGACGCGGCAGCCCCACGCCCTGCCGGATCCCTTCGGCGATCGCGTCGGCCGTCACGTGCGGCGCCTTCTCGCGCCACTCGCCCCGGCCGGTCGCGGCCTGCACCTGGAACGACGCCATGCCGACGACCTCGGAGTTCGCGAGGAAGAAGCGCGCGAGCATCGGCACCTCGGCCAGGTTGCCGGCGTGGATCGTCGTGTTGAAGATGACGGCGAGCCCGAGACCGCGCACGCGCTCGATGTATTCGCGACGGATCGTGTTGAGCGCCTTCTCGCTCGCGTACTTCTTGAAGCGCTGGGTCGTGTCCACGTGAAAGGCGACGTCGAAGAGGCCCGCGGCGGCCAGCTCGGCGAGCAGCTCCCGACTCGCCCTGATGCCGTTGGTCATGAGCGAGGGCCGCAGGCCCCTTTCCGAGATGCGCCGGACGACCGAGACCAGCTCCTCCCGGGGCCGCAGGGTCGGGTCCCCGCCCGTCACCTGGACGCCGACGCCGGGTCCGTAGGTCTCCCGGATTCGATCGATGCGGTGGAAGAGGACGTCCATCGGCAGGTCCTTGACCGACTCGGCGCTCTCGGACAGGTAGCAGAGGGTGCAGTCGAGGTTGCAGCGCTGCGTGATCTCGAGCGCGACGCAGCCGATCGTGGAGCGGCGGCCCAGAACCTGGTTCGGCCGGCGCAGCGCCGGGTCGAGCCGCTCCCACGCGGCGCGCAGGAGACGCTCGCGCGCCTCGATGTCGTCGTAGACGGGCAGGAATCGGGAGGGCCGCGGATCGCTCACGGCGTTTCTCCCGCGGCGGCGAGGCCGAGGCCCCGGCGCAGGGCGAGCACGTATTCGACCGGCTCCTTGCGCCAGGCGGCCTCCTCGAAGGCTCTCGGGAAGCGGCCTCCCAGTTCTCCCAGATACGAGTAGGTCACCCGGCTGCGGTCGGGGCCGACCGCCTCGATCCGCGTCTGCCCGGACACGGTCTCGATGCGGACGCCCTGCCGCGGATCGCCGGCGCGGCGCGTGTCCTTCCAGGAGATCCGGTAGCCGCCGTCGGAGAGGAGGGAGTGCTCGTAGAGGACGACGGCGTCACGATCGCGGAAAGGGAACGGGTATTTCCAGACGAGGTGCATCCGGGCTCCTTCGGAGAAGCGCTCGAGGATCGACGCCCGCGAGAGGAACGGGGCGAAGGTTCTTTCGTACCGGGCGTAGTCCGTCACCAGGGCGAAGATCCTTGGCGCGGGCGCCGCGATCTCGGCCTCGGCGCGGATCCAGGGCGGCCCCTCCGGCATCCGGGCGATCGAGACCTGGACGCCGAGCTCGGCAAACCAG
The DNA here is from genome assembly GCA_050257975.1 of Acidobacteriota bacterium. Taxonomy (GTDB): domain Bacteria; phylum Acidobacteriota; class Thermoanaerobaculia; order UBA5066; family Gp7-AA6; genus DATBFU01. The sequence goes on along the minus strand of JBLMXY010000013.1, from coordinate 6,899 downwards.
GGCGAGAAGACCGGGCCGGCCGCCTGCGGCGCCGCCAGCGCGAGCAGCACGCCGAGGATCACTTCGCCTCCTTCTCGGCGGCCGCGAGCCGAAAGAGCGCGACGGAGAGGCCGGCGATCCCGAGGTCCTCCGCGACCGTCCAGAAGGTGAGCGGCCTGGCGAGGAAGGCGCCGAAGCAGCCGCAGTTCGCGAGTCGAAGGCCGCGTGCCAGAGCGGCGCCCGACCACGCCGCGTACCCCGCATGGAGCGCCGCCGAGGCTAAGGCCGCCTGCGGCAGGAACCGGCCGCTCCACAGCAGGGATCCGAGGCCGAGCTCGACGGCCGTCACGACGATGGCGGCGGGAGGGAGCGCGGCGGGCCGGAAGACCCGGTAGGTCTCGAGGACGCGCGCAAAACCTCTCAAGTCCAGCAGTTTGGCCGCGGCGGTCGAGAGCAGCACGAGCGCGATCCCGTGCTGGAGGAGTCCCGCTCCGGCTTTCCGCGACGTCATGGCTTATTGAGCGACCAGTCGTAGGGGATGAACACGATCGTCCAGTCCGCCGGAATCGGCTCGGTCCGGTAGAGATTCGCGTAGGCGATCAGGGAGGGCGCCTTCGCGAGGAAGTCCTTCGTGTAGAAGCGGAGGATCTCGGAGAAATAGACGGTGCGCCGGGAAGCGTCGAGAGAGACGTTGCGATCCTCGTCGAAGAAGAGCCTCGCGGCGGAATCGAGCTGCGAGTCGAGGCGCGCCCCATCGAAGGGCTCGCGCGGCAGCCGGGGGCAGCCGCGCACCATGCAGTTGAGGGCGAAGTGGACTCGGGGATCCCCGATCGGGCGCACGATGCGATTTTCGAGCGCGTAGAGCGAGATGCTGCGGCCTCCCATCTGGAAGCGATTGCGATAGAAGAAACGCACCTTTATCGTCCCGAGCTCCGGCGGAATGCCGGATCGGACGACGTTGTACATGGCGAGCGCGTTGTACGCGTTCAGGTAGTAGGCCAGGCCGTCTTCCGGCGTCGGAAACGCCGAGGGGGTCGAGCGCGGATCCTCCGCCGCCAGGTAGGCGACATACCGGTCGAGATCGGAAGGGTCGCTCGCGATCGCCGCGAAATCGATGCGTCCCCGCGAGTCGACGAAGCGCGTCAGGACGGCCGCCCAGGCGGTCCGCGCGGGATCGCGGCCGACCGGGGCGGACCGCGGAGGCGGAATCGGGACGGCGCAGCCGGCCGCCGCGACCAGAGCCAGAACGGCTCCCCGCCTCAAGGACACGGATCCCGTTGCCATCCCCGGAGGGTTGGATGCCGGGGCGGCCCCCCGGGTTTCAGCCGGCGCGCTCCGACCGGAAGTAGAAACGGGCGAGGCGGTCGGCGGGGACGCCGAGGAAGTATCCGGCGCCGACCAGCCAGACGCGCAGGACCTGCCGCAGCGCGCCGTGCCGGCGGTACCGACTGGCCGAAGTCGTCGTTCTCTCGGGCCGCACCACGAAACCGCCCGCCCGGCGCAGCCGCCGCACCAGGTCGAGGTCGTCGCAGACCGGCAGGTCGCGGAAGCCGCCCGCCTTCTCGTAGGCGTCCCGGCGGCAGAAGATGCCCTGGTCCCCGAAGGGCAGGCCGAGCAGCCGCGTGCGCGCATTGGCCCACCACGCGATCCAGCGCATCCGCCGGTCCTGCCCGTCGTAGCGAAGCGAGAACGCTCCGGCCGCGGCGCCGCCTGAGATCGCGCTCTGAATGATCTCGAGCGCCCGCTCCGGGGGGCGGGAGTCGGCATGGACGAAGAAGAGGATGTTTCCGCGGGCCCGGGCCGCCGCCCGCGCGAGGCAGGCTCCACGGGGCCCCTGCGCGCCGTCGGCGACGATCAGCTCGGCCTCGGGCCTCGCCGCGAGCTCCGCCAGCGCTTCGAGCGCCTCGAGGGGCTCGTCCTTGACGGGAACGATCACCGAGATCATCGAGGCCCGATGCTAGCAGGGTGCTGAAAATGGATGCGGGCGTCGTGTCCGGGGCTGTCGGCCACAGGCGTTCGCTTCGCGAACGGCGGCCGAGAGTTTTCAGCCGGACGGGGCCCCGACCTGCTTCATACGCCACAGTCGGCTCTCTGCTCTCGTCCGGGCGCGTCGAGCGCCCGCTTAAAGGTCTCATCGCTCCTCGACGATGCTCTCGCATCGCCGTCGTCGCGCTTCCTTGCATCTGACCCCGCGGCGCTCGTCACGCCATCCCACACCCTTTTTCAGCACCCTGCTAGCATCGCGGTCCGTATGAAGATCCCGATGCCTGCCGCGGTCCTCGCCGGCGGCGCCTCGCGGCGGATGGGGCGCGAGAAGGGCGCCCTGCCGTACGGCGCTTCCACGCTCGCCGGGTTTCAGACCGAGCGGCTCGCCTCGGTTTTCGAGGAAGTCTGGCTCGTCGCGAAGCGGGAGCCCGACTACGCGTTCGGACCGGCCCGGGTCCTGCTCGACGACACGGCGGACCTCGCGGCGATCCACGGCCTTCGCCGCGCCCTGCGCGAGGCGAAGGACCGCGTCTTCGTGCTGGCGGTCGATCTTCCGGCCCTTTCCGACGCCTTGATGAGAGCGATCGGGGAGCGAGGACTCTCGACCCGCGCCCCGGCCCTCGTCCCGCGTGCCGGCGGCCGGCTCCAGCCGCTGGCGGCGGTCTGGCGAAAGGCCATCCTTCCCGAGCTCGATCGGCGCGTCTCGGAGGGGGAGCTCTCGCTGCAGGGGCTGGCCAGAGCCGTCGCTGCCGAGGTCTTGCCTGAGGAGGAATGGCGCGCGATCGATCCCTCCGGCAACTCGTTCTTGAACGTGAACACGCTCCAGGAGTACGCGCAGCTTCGGGAGCGCGCGTGAGCGAAAACGAGGTCCGGCCGAAGCCGCCGCGTCGCCCGCGCCCGACGCGCCCGATTCGCCCCCACCAGCTCCACCTCGATGCCCGGGGCCGGGCGCGGATGGTGGACGTCGGCGGAAAGGCCTCGACCGCCCGGCGCGCGGTGGCCCGGGGCCGCGTGCGCTTGAACGCCGCGGCTTTCTCGGCCCTTTCGGAAGGGCGGCTGTCGAAGGGAGACGCCCTCGCGGTCGCCCGGCTGGCCGGAATCCTCGCCGCCAAGAAGACCTCGGAAATCGTGCCGCTCGCCCATCCGATCGGGCTCGACGCCGTCGCCGTGGATTGCGCCCTGGACGCCGCAAAGCGGGAGGTCGTCGTCACGGCGACCGCCTCGACGACGGCGCGCACCGGAGTCGAAATGGAGGCGCTGACGGCCGTCGCCGGCGCCTGCCTCGCGCTCTACGACATGGCCAAGGCGCTCGACCGGGGCATTGCGATCCTCGAGATCGTGCTGACCGAGAAGACGGGCGGGCGCTCCGGGTCGTACCGGCGCTAGGAGGGCGAACTCCCTCTCCCTCTGGGAGAGGGGATGGATGCGGTTCGGCGCTCTGATCTTCTGCCTCTCTCCCGAGGCGGATGCCTGGCGGAATCTCGCGCCATAATGACGGGCGTGGCGATTCGGGTCGCGATCATCACGGTGTCCGACGGCGTCGCGGCCGGAGCGCGGGCGGACGAGGGCGGCCCGGCCTGCGAGCAGACGCTGCGCGCCTCGGGCGTCGAGCATCGGATCGTGGCCCGCGAGGTCCTTCCCGACGAGTCGAAGCAGGTGGCCCGCGCGATCCGGGTTCGCGCCGACGCGGGCGAGGCCGACCTGATCCTGCTGACGGGAGGCACCGGCGTGTCGCCCCGCGACCGCACCCCGGAAGGGGTGCGCGAGGCGATCGAGTTCGAGGTGCCGGGGCTCGCCGAGAAGATGCGGGCCGAGACCTCGCGCGGCTTTTCCGCGGCGTACCTTTCGAGGCAGGTGGCCGGCGTGCGAAAGAAAGCCCTCATCGTCGCGCTGCCGGGCTCGCCGAAGGGGGCGTCGGACTGCCTCGCGGCGATCCTCCCGCTGGTTCCTCACGCGATCGCGCTGATCCGGGGAGAGAAGCCCGAGCACCCGCGCCCCGCCTCCGGCGCCCCGGCGCGTTGATGAGGCCGCCCCGAGCGGTCACCCCCGGGATCGACGCCCTCCTCGCGGATCCCTCTCCCGTCGCCGGAAAGCGCGCCGGGCTGATCACCAACCCGTCGGGCGTGACGGCGGCGGGCGTCCCGACCTGGAAGGCCCTCTTCGAGTCGCCCGAGTTCGACCTCGTGCGCCTCTTCGGGCCGGAGCACGGTGTCGACGGCGGCGCGGTCTACATGGAGGCCGTGGGCGATTCCGTTCACCCGCCGACGGGCCTTCCGGTCGTTTCGCTCTACGGCCGCACGGTCGAGAGCCTGAGACCGCGGCCGGAGAATCTCGAGGGGCTGGACGCGCTCGTCTTCGACGTCGCCGACGTCGGAGCGCGCTACTACACCTTCGTCTGGACGATGCTCCTCGCGATGGAGGCCTGCGCCGAGTCGGGCGCGCGCTTCGTGGTCTGCGACCGGCCCAACCCGATCGGCGGAGCGGTGGAAGGGGCGGCGCAGGACCCCGAGTACCTCTCCTTCGTCGGCCTTCACCCGATCGCCGTGCGGCACGGCATGACGGCGGGCGAGCTCGCGCGCCTGCTCGCCGCCGAGCGCCGGATCGCCGTCGACCTGCGGGTGATTCCCGTCCGAGGATGGGCCCGGCAGATGTCCTTCGAGACCACGGGGCTGCCCTGGGTCTCTCCCTCTCCGAACATCCCGTCTCCCCGCACGGCGCTCCTCTATCCGGGCATGTGCCTTCTCGAGGGCACGCTCCTTTCGGAGGGGCGCGGGACGACGCGCCCGTTCGAGCTGTTCGGGGCGCCGTGGCTTTCTTCCGTCGGCTTCGCGGAGGCCCTGGGCGCGCTGCCGCTGCCGGGCGCGAGGTTCCTTCCGGCGCACTTCCGCCCGATGTTCGACAAGCACGCCGGAGTGACGGTCGCCGGCGCCCTGCTCGAGGTGACGGATCCGGCGGCTTACCGTTCCTTCGAGACCGGCCTGCGGATCGTCGAGACCGCCCGGCGCCTGGCGCCGCGGGAATTTCGCTGGCGCTCCGAGCCGTACGAGTTCGATTCCCGGCCCGCGATCGATCTTCTGACCGGATCGCCGCGGTTTCGCGAGCGGGTGGATTCCGGCGGCGGGCTCGAGACGGAGCTCGCCCGCCACGCGGCCGGCGCCGAGGAGTTCCGGCGCCGTCGCGAGCCGTTTCTTCTCTATCCGGACCGGCGGCCCGCGGTGGTCGCCTTCGTGGGCGCCCACAACGCGGGCAAGACGAGCCTGGTCGTGGACCTGGTGCCGCGGCTCTCGGCCCTGGGCCTTTCCGTCGGCACGGTCAAGCACACTTCCCGCGATGCGGAGGACGACATTGCCGGCAAAGACTCCCATCGCCACGCGGCGTCGGGCGCGAGGGTCTCGGCCTTCGTCACCCCGCAGCGCACGACGGCCCGTCGCTTCGGCGAGGAGGAGCCCCTCGAGGCCGTGCTCGCGCGCGAGTTCGCCGGCTGCGACCTGGTGCTGGTCGAGGGATACAAGTCGCTTCCGGTCCCCAAGATCGAGGTGACGCGCTCCGGAATCCCGCGGGTTCGGATCGAAGGCGTGGGCGGTCGCGTCAGCGACGGGCACGTGGAGGACGCCTTGCCGACCTGCCGCTTCGAGGACCGCGACGGCATCGTCGACATGGTGCTGCGTCTGGCGGGCCTCAAGCGCCCCGAACCTTGAGGCTCGTCGCCTTCGACCTCGACGGGACGCTGATCGACGGCTACGCGGCGGTCAGCGACGCCCTGGCGTACGCGATGACCCGGCTCGGCATTCGGACGCTGGAGACCGGGCGAGTGCGCTCGATGGTCGGGCACGGCCTGGAGAGGCTGCTCGAGCAGGCCGTCGGTCCGGCTCTCGCGCCCGAAGGAGTCCGGCTCTTCCGGGAGCGCTACGCCGAGGTCGCGGTTCCCCTGACGGAGCTGATGCCGGGCGTTCCCGAGGTGCTGGCGGCGCTCGAGGCTCGCGGTCAGGTCCTGGCCGTGGCGTCCAACAAGCCGCCCGATTTCTCCCGCCTGATCCTCGAGGCGAAGGGAGTGGCCGGCTTCTTCCGGACGATCGAGGGCCCGGGTCCCGGCACTCCGGCCAAGCCGGACCCGACGATGCTCGCGCGCGCGATGCAGGCGTCGGGGGCCGGTGCCGCGGGCACTCTGGTCGTGGGCGACATGGAGGTGGACGCGGAGTTCGCGCGCGCCGCCGGCTGCGCCGTCGTTCTGATCCCGCGCGGCTCGCGCTCGAAGCAGGAGCTCGAGGGGGTGGATGCCGACGGAATGCTGGACGATATCCGGCAGCTGCCGGGGTGGCTTGAGAGGATGGCGAGGACCAAGGACGAGGGACTGCCGACTGAGGACTGAGGACTCGGGACTGAGGACTCCAGTGGCATTAGCCGCGGTAGTCCTCAGTCCTCAGTCCTCTGTCCTCCGTCCTCAGTCGAGGAGGTAGGATCTGTTCGCATGGATATCCATTCCGCATGAGCCGCATCGTCGTCGCCGAGCCCATCGCCGAGGCGGGGCTCGAGCTTCTGCGCGCGCGCGGGCACGAGGTCGCGGACCTGACGGGCGCGCCGAGGGAGAGACTTCTGTCGGAGCTCACCGGCGCCGACGCCGTTCTCGTGCGGAGCGCGCCGATGTTGAACGCCGAGCTCCTGGCGGCGGCGCCGCGCCTGCAGGTCGTGGGCCGCGCGGGGGTCGGGGTGGACAACGTGGACGTTCCCGCCGCGACCGCGCGGGGCGTGCTCGTCATCAACGCGCCGACGGCCAACGTCGTCTCGGCGGTCGAGCACACCTTCGCGCTGCTCTTCGCTCTGCTTCGCAAGGTTCCGGCGGCGGCCGCCTCGATGGCCGCCGGGCGCTGGGAAAAGTCGAAGTTCGTCGGCTCGGAGCTCGCGGGCAAGACTCTCGGGATCGTGGGCCTCGGCCA
>JBLMXY010000012.1:0-77614 GCA_050257975.1 Acidobacteriota bacterium | reverse complement strand
TCGTAGGGTCCGAGTCTCGTTCCAGCGGCAAGACTCACTTCACCCGGCCTCCAGGAAGGGATGAACTCCCGCTCTCGCGGCACTCCCCCTCTCGCTCGCGGCGCGAAGAGTCTCCCGAGCGAAGCGAGGGAGGAGCTTCGCGCCGCGGGAGCCGCAGCGCAGCACGCGGACCAGGCTCGCGGTCGAGCGTGCATCCACGCGAGCCGCGAGCCGGTGCCAAAGGCAGGTCCGCGAGCAAGCGAAGGCGACGGCACACCTCCCCCATCCCGCCCGCGCCCAGCGGCGCGGCCATCTCGTAAGGGCCGAGCCGGGTTCCGGGAGAGAGTGTCATCGGGGCTGAGCGGATCCTAGTCGCAAGTCACTTCAATCCTTCGACGACGTAGAGGTCCGCCAGGCTTCGGACGTAGGAATAGGCGTAGAACTTCCGGTCGAGTGTGACGACGACCGGGCTGACCGACGTCACCCCGGCCGGGTCCGGGGGAATCAGCTCTTTCCACAGCTTCTTCTCCCCGGTGCGCAAGTCGAGCAGCATGATCCGCGCCGGGACTTCCCCTCGCCGGCGTACCAAAATCTCTCGGCCGTCGGGCGACCAGCCGCACGGAATGTCTCCGGCGACCATGCCGGGGATGGGGGTCGGCTCCCCCCCTTCCACCGCATAGAGGTAGAAACGCTGATCCGGCCCACTGACCGTCGTGAGCCTTCCGTCCGGAGAGACGCCCCCAAAAACCATCCGATAACCCTCGGGGGAGATGGCCCGAGGTTTCGCGTCCTCGACGCCCTGCACCCAGAGGCGCGAGCCGCGGCCGGGCTCGTTGCCCGAGAACAGGATCCTGCGGCCGCCGGGAAGGAAGGTGGCCTGGAAGACTCGGAGGCCGCTCGCGGGGAGAGTCCTTGGCTCACCTGCGCCGATCGAATACAAGACGATCCGCTGATTCGTTGCCTCGCCCACGACGCCGAGCGCCAGCCGTCCGTCGGGAGAGAGGCCGAAGACGTTTCCGGGACCAAGGCGCACGGCAGGCGAGCCGTCGGCCTTGCGCACGTACGTGGAGTAGCCGGGCCCTCCTCCTTCGCCGCTTTCTCCGAAGAGCAGGGTCTGGCCGTCGGGAGAGAGATCACGGATGAGGGACCAGTCGAGCCACGAGAAGTCCCGCTCCTTCTCTGCTCCGGGCACGAGCGCCGAGATGCCCTCCCGCGACTTGTCCTGAAACACGAGCACACGGCCGTCCTTCGAGGCGTCTTGCACCGTAAGGCCGCCGGTCCCCTGAGCGAGCATCCGGACCTTACCGGCGCGCGTCGCGGCATACATTCCCCGGTTGAATCCGACGGCGGCGGCGGTGAACCACACCTCGTTTCCCGACGGCGACCAGCAAAGCCCCTGCGCGCTGGCGAAGAATCCTGTGAGTGCACGGCGCTTTCCCGATCGGTCCACCACTTCGACCGAGCCTCCGTCGTCCCCCTGGACCGGATGATCGAGAAAGGCGACCTCGTCGCCGCCCGGCGAGATCCGCGCATCGGCGATCCAACCGGCGGTCTCGTAGAGGACGTGGTCGACGGGGAACTCCAGCCGAATCTTTCCGCCGGCCTGGCGGATCACAGCCATGCTCTGGCCGTCGGGGCTCCAGTCCGCCGATAGAACGTCCTCGAGGATCTCCTTCGGCGAGCCCCCGCCGGTCATGCCGAGGCGGGCGAGCGTGCCCGTCCTCGTGAAAGGGATCGAATCCCTTCGGCGGAGCGAAACGGCCATCTCCCCGGATCGGGCGACCGAAAGCAATTCGGCTCCGGGGAGCCCAAAGGGGCGCGACTCGGGGCTGTCGAGTCTCGTGAGGAAAATCTCGATCGGTTTGCCGTCCCAGCTTGCCGAGTACAAGACGGTCTGCCCGTCGGGAGCGAAGCGCGCCGACCCGACCAGACCGCGGCGAAAGGTAAGCTGCCGGAAGGATGGCGGCGGGACGTAGCCCGCCTTCTTGCCCGCGAGGTAAGCGGCCGTCATCCCGGCCAGGGCAACCGCGATGCCGATGGCGAGAGGCAGCGGGCGGCGCACGACCAGCCGCTCGGTCTTCCCCGTGACCGCCGCCGTCGGCGCGGAGAGGCCGGAGAGGGCCTCGAGGTCGAAGGCGACGTCGCGCGCCGACTCGAAACGCTCCTCCGGGTTCTTCTCCAGACAGTGCCGCACGATCCGATCGAGCCCCGGATGCACGTCCTTGTTGGTCTGTGTGAGATCCGGCGGCTCCTTCGACAGGATCGCCGTGATCGTGTCGGCCGCGGTGTCCCCCCGAAATGCCCTCTGGCCCGACAGCATCTCGTAGAGAATCGCGCCGAAGGAAAAAAGGTCGCTGCGCCGGTCGGCCGCCTTTCCCCTCACCTGCTCGGGCGACATGTAGCCCATCGTCCCCAGCACCACCCCGGGCTCGGTCCCCGAGATCGTCTTCAAGTCCGTCTGGGGCTCCCCGTCCTTCTCCGACTTGAGCTTCGCCAGCCCGAAGTCCAGGATCTTGACCCGCCCGTCCCTCGTCACGAACAGGTTCTCCGGCTTCAGATCCCGATGCACGATCCCCTTCTCGTGCGCCGCCGCGAGACCCCGCGCGATCTGCACCGCGTAGTCGATCGCCTTGCGAACCGGAAGCGGGCCCGTCGAAAGCCGCGACCGCAGCGTCTCCCCTTCCAGGAGCTCCGTCACGATGTAGGGCGACGCATCGTGCGACCCGAGATCGTGGACGGCCGTGATGTTCGGGTGGTTCAGGACCCCCGCCGCCCGAGCCTCCTGTTCGAACCGCTTCAACCGGTCCGGATCCTGCGAGAAGGAAGCCGGCAGCACCTTGATCGCCACCTCGCGCCCCAGGCGCGGATCCTTCGCCCGATAGACCTCTCCCATTCCGCCGGCGCCCAGCGCGCCGACAATCTCGTAGGGCCCGAGCCTCGTTCCGCTGGTCAAACTCACTTCAGCCAGCCTCCCGCCCGCGGGAGCCGCAGCGCAGCACGCGGACCAGGCTCGCGGTCGAGCGCGCATCCACGCGAGCCGCGAGCCGGTGGCGATAGCCAGGCCGCGAGCAAGCGAAGGCGACGGAAAACCTCCCCCATCCCGCCGGCGCCCAGAGGCGAGGCGATCTCGTAGGGGCCGAGCCGGGTTCCCGTGGCCAGTGTCATGGGGTCGCGCGCGGATTCTATCGGAACGCGGCGGTCTTTCCTGGAACCGTCCCGGCCGCGAAAGTCACTGGAGACCCCGGATCCGGTAAAGGGTCGAGACAATGCGCTGTTGCCCGATCATCATCGTTCGGCCGTCCGGCGTCACGCGCGCCGGTCCGAAGGAGGTCACGCCGGCCGGATCGGGCCCGGCGAGATCCCTCACGTGAGTGCGCCGGCCGGAGCCGACGTCGAGAAGGTCGACGGAGCAGGGAATTCCCTGGCGGGACACGTACAGTCCCTTGCCGTCGCTCGTCCACCCGGCGGGGTAGTCGTCCGGCTGCGAGGCCGGCAGATCGACGGGAGGCCCTCCCGCGACGGGGTACAGATGAACCCTCGAGTCGGGCCCGACCGCCGCGATCCAGCGGGCGTCGGGCGAGACGAAGAGACGCGAGGGGTTGATTCCTTCCTCCGAGATCGCGCGTGGCGCTCCCGCCGCGACGTCCTGGACGTAGAGACGGGTACCGTGGCCGGGAGCATGCCCCTCGAAAACGAACCTCGAGCCGTCCGGAAAGAAGGCGCCGTAGGCCGGCCGGCCGAGGCCGTCGGGAGGCAGCGGGCGCGGCTGGCCCGCCCGGACCGGAACGAGGACGAAGTGCGACGGATCGGGGAGCGTGCGGGTGATCGCCCAGGCTCCGTCCGCGGAAAGAGAGAGAGCCAGGCCATCGGCCAGGCGCACGGCGGGCGAGCCGTCGGTCGGTCGCAGATAGACGGCGCCGGAAGCGCCCGCGCCCTCGCCCGACTCGTCGAAGAGAAGGAACTTCCCGTCCGGCGACAGGGCCCTATCGCTCGACCAGTCGAACCAGGCGAGATCCCGTCCCGCCGTCTGTCCGGGAAGAAAGACGATGGCACTCGAACGGTAGTCGTCTTCCGTGACGAGGGCGTTGCCGTTCGGTTCGATGTCGAGAAGCGCGGGCGTGCCCTGCATCGTCCGGATCAGGCGAAGTTTCCCGGACGGCGTCACGCCATAGATCTCGCGCTCGATGCCTTCGCGCGCGGCCGTGAACCGGATCTCGCGTCCGTCCGGGCTCCAGGAGAGACCCTGGACGGTCGCCCAGCCGCGCGACAGGTCCGTCTTCTTTCCGGACAGATCGACGAACGCAATCGTCCCGTCGTCTCCCGCGCCAGGATGATCGATGAAGGCGATCGACCGGCCGTCGGACGAGAAACGCGGCCCCTGGATCCATCCACCGGTCTCGTACAGGACCTTTCCGATCGGATACTCGAGCCGCTCCTTTCCGGAGACCCGGTGCACCACGGCGAGCTCCGAGCCTCCGGGGACCCAGTCGGCGTAGCTGACGGCGGTGAGGACCTCTTTGGGGGCGCCGCCCGACAGCGAAACCCTCGCGAGGGTCCCGGTGATCGCGAACCCGGTCGTCGCACTGCGGGGCTGCAGGAGAATCGCCATTTCGCCGCCCGAGGAGATGGCGAGCAGAGCCGCAGGCGGAAGCGCCAGGGCCGAAGACTCCGGAGTCCCGGGCCGGAGCGAGTAGACACGAGGCGCGCCGCCCTCCCACGCCGCGCTGTAGTAGACGGTCTGGCCGTCGGGCCCGAATCGCGCGGCGTCGACGGTCCCGCGCTGAAAGGTCAAGCGCTGGAAGGTCGGCTGCGAGACTCTCACGAGGGTCCGGCCGGCCAGCAGCCCTCCGAGCGCCGCAAGGACGAGCGCCGCTCCGATCAGCGCGAGCCGCTTTGCCGAGAATTTCGCCTTCGGCTCGACGGCCGCGACCGCGCCGGACGAGGTGGCTTCGGACAGGTGGTCGCGGATCGAGCGCAGGTCGCGCGCGAGGTCGCGCGTCGAGGCGTAGCGCTCCTCCGGGTCCTTGGCGAGACAGCGGTCGACGATCCACCGAAACGGCGCGGGCGTCCGCGGATTGGCGCGCTCGATGGGATCCGGCTCCTCCCGAATGATCGCCGAGAGCGTCTCGGCCCCGGTCTCCTTCTGGAACGCCCGCCTGCCCGCCGCCATCTCGTAGAGGATCGATCCCAGCGCGAACTGGTCCGACCGGAAGTCGATCGGGCGCCCGCTCGCCTGCTCGGGCGACATGTAGCCGACCGTGCCGAGAACCGTCCCGGGCTGCGTCTCCTGCGGAATCACCGTCGGCGCGCCCGAGACCTGCTCCGTCGGGGCCACGAACAGCTTGGCCAGACCGAAGTCGAGCAGCTTGACGAAGCCGTCCTTCGAGACCATGACATTCTCGGGCTTCAGGTCCCGGTGGACGATGCCGGCGCTGTGCGCCTTGGCGAGGCCGTCGGCGATCTGCGCCGCGATCTCGAGCATCTTTCGCGTCGGGACCGGGCCGGAGGCGAGCAGCGCGCGGAGGCTCGAGCCCTCGATCAGCTCCATGGCGATGTAGGAGGCCGAGTCGGAGCGCCCGATGTCGTAGATCGTGATGATGTTCGGGTGGTTCAACCCCGAAGCCGAGCGCGCCTCCTGCTCGAACCGACCGAGGCGCTCCGCGTCGTTGGCGAGCGCCGCCGGCAGCACCTTGATCGCAACCTCGCGGCCGAGCCTCGGGTCCTTCGCCCGGTAGACCTCTCCCATCCCACCTGCACCGATGGGCGCGACGACCTCGTAAGGACCGAGACGGGAACCGGCTGTCAGCGGCAAGGCGCGGAGATTCTACGCGATGCCTGACACGGGGTCACAGGCGCTTTCGAGCAGGCACCCGATCCGCTTCTCGACGCGGCGGGGGGGTCAAGAAACAGGCTCGCGAGGACGCTTGCCAGAGAGCGAGTGGACGATGCGGAAGTGCGCGCTCGTCTGCGGGCGGTCGCCCCTGCGGCTCCATTTCGTCGAAGGCCCTTGCGCGTCGAGAAACCACATACCGTCGGTATGGCGGAGCCCGGGCGCGTCCGCATGGGTGCGCAGAGCCTCTGCGATAGACTGTTGCCGTACCATACTGGTCCAAAGGCCATCCGATGCACGGCCGTGTCGTGAGAGCTGGCCCCACGAGAAGTCGGCGGGGGAGCCGATGCAAGCTGGAGGACGGTGCTCGCATCGGCGTGGTCGGCGGCGGACCGGCCGGCTCCTTCTTCAGCATCTTCGCTCTCGAGATGGCCGCGCGCGTGGGACTCCGTCTCTCGGTGGATGTCTATGAGCATCGGGACTTCGCCCTCAGGGGGCCGCGCGGCTGCAACATGTGCGGCGGGGTCGTCTCCGAGTCGCTGATCGAGGACCTGGCTGCCGAAGGGATCTCGTTGCCGTCGGCGGTCATCCAGCGCGGCATCGATTCCTATGTGCTGCATACCGACGAGGGAGAAGTCCGCATCGAGACGCCCATGAAGGAGAAGCGGATCGCCGCGGTGCACCGCGGGCTGGGACCGCTCGGCTCCGAGGGCTCTCCCTACGCCAGCTTCGACGCCTTCCTTCTGGAAGAGGCGCAGAGGCGCGGAGCCCGCATCGTGCGCCGGAGGATCGAGCGGGTGGCTCGCGAAGACGGCTTTCCCCTCCTCGACGCGGGAGAAGGCGCCACGCTCCGCTACGACCTCGTGGTGATCGCATGCGGGGTGAACGGGCCCGCGGTGCGTCTGCGGGACGGCCTCGGTCTTGACGGAGCCGCCGCCCGGACGACGAGGGCGTTCATCCGGGAGTACTTCGTGGGCCGTCCCGTGATCCGGCAGACCCTCGGCGACTCGATGCACATCTTCCTGCTCAACATTCCGCGGCTCCAGTTCGGAGCGCTCATTCCAAAGGGAAGCTATGTCTCGCTCTGCTTGCTCGGAGACGAAATCGACCAGCCGCTGCTGAGCTCGTTCCTCACCGCGCGCGAGGTCGCCAGCTGCATGCCGGCGGCCTGGCAGTCGCACGAACAGGCCTGCCGCTGCTCGCCGAGGATGAACGTGGGCTGGAAAGGGCGCCCCTACGCCGAGCGAATCCTCCTGGTCGGTGACGCCGGCGTCGCACGACTCTACAAGGATGGCATCGGTTCGGCCTATCGGACGGCCAAGGCCGCAGCCAGCGCCGCGGTTCTTGAAGGCGTGTCAGAAGCGGATTTCCGGCTGCGGTACTGGCCGGAGTGCCGCGGGATCGCACGAGACAACGCGCTCGGGCGCGCCGTCTTCCTCGTGGTGCGCCTGTTCCAGACGTTTCGCTTCGCGCGCCGCGCGCTCCTGCGCGTGATCGCCCGCGAGCAGCGACGGAAGGGACGCCCGGCGCCCATGAGCCTCGTGCTCTGGAACACCTTCACCGGCAGCGCTCCCTATCGCGAGATCGTCCTCCAGGCGCTTCGACCCGGTCTCCTGGCGCGCCTTGCAGTCGAGATCGCACGCGCCGTTCTCGGCCGCGCTCGCCCGACGGGAGGCGTGAGAAGACGGCGCGCACACGTCGAGGGGAGGTGACGCGTCTTGCGCACGGGCGAGCTGGGGATCGAGTTCGATGCGGGCACGTACCTGTTCCGCCAGGGCCAGAAAGGCGACCGTCTGTAGATCGTCCTGGAGGGAGAAGTGGAACTCCTGCTCGAGCACGAAGGGCGCGAGGTGCGGCTCGTCGGATGCGGCGTCGGCGACACGATCGGTGAGGATGCGATCTTCGAGCCTGGCGGGCGCCCCCTGGGCGCGCGCGCGGTCACCAAGGTGCGGGTTCTCGGCGTGGACCGGAGGAATTTCCTGCGCCACGCGAGCAAGGACCCGACGCTTGTCCTGGGCACGCTCCGGCAGCTCAGCCGGCGTGTGCGCACTCTGGGCGCGGAGCTCGCCCGGCTGCGGCCTGCGTCCGGGTCTGGACCGCTCGAAGGCTGAGCCGAGGGGCCGAGGCCAGATGTCCCGGCGTCCGGAGTCACCGTGGAACTCGACGGGCTGACGGGCCGCACGATCGGCCACTATTCCGTCCTCGAACGGCTGGGCGAGGGCGGCATGGGCGTGGTCTACAAGGCCAGGGACGTCCGGCTCGGGCGCGTGGCAGCGTTGAAGGTCATGCGTCCCGACCCTCAGGGCGACGACGCTCAGAAGAGGCGGTTCCTGCGAGAGGCACAGACCGCTTCCGCGCTGAACCACCCCGGCATCGTCACCGTCTACGAGATCGACGCTGACGCCGGCCTCGAGTACATCGCGATGGAGTTCCTCTCGGGTGGATCGCTCGCCAACCTGATCGCCGCGGGGCCATTACCCCCGGAGCGGGCGCTGGGCCTGATGAGGCAGGTTGCCGAAGCGCTTGCCGCCGCGCATGCCGCGGGCATCGTGCACCGCGACCTGAAGCCGTCCAACATCATGCTGGCGTCGGGGGACCGGGTGAAGATCGTCGACTTCGGCCTTGCGAGGGCGGCGGGCATGAGCCCGGCGGAGCCGACGGCCGACCCGATCACCCGGACCGGCACCGTCCTGGGAACGCCGCCCTACATGTCGCCGGAGCAGATCTCGGGCCGGGCGGTCGACGCGCGCAGCGACATCTTCAGCCTGGGAACGATCTTCTACGAGCTGCTGGCGGGACGTCGTCCGTTCGGCGAGGACAGCGGGACCTTGACGCTGGTGGCGATCCTCTACGAGGCGCCGAGCCCTCTCGCGGGTGTTTCCCCGGCGATCGCGCAACTTCTCGACCGCTGCCTCCAGAAAGACCCCGGAGAACGCTTTTCGTCGGCGGCCGACCTGAAGGAAGCCATCGACGACGCCCTGCGAGGGGAGGGCCGGCTGCAGCTCCCCGGGCCGGACGCCGTACCAACAGCCGGCCCCGAGCCCGGCGTGTCCCCCGGGGCATCCCGAGGCGGCCGACCTTCGCGTCTCGGCATCGTGGCGGCGCTGGCCGCAGCCCTGGCCGCCGTCACGGCCGTTGTCGTCTGGCTCTCTTCAAGGACGGCGCCGCCGCGAGGCGAAGCTGGGGCGACGATTCGCGCGTCCACCGCGGCGCCGGCGGAGGAGACGTCCATCGCGGTTCTGCCGTTCGTAAACATCAGTGCCGACCCCGAACAGGAGTATTTCTCCGATGGCCTTTCCGAGGAGCTGCTCGACGCGCTCTCCAGGATCCCCCAGCTGCGGGTCATCAGCAGGACTTCTTCGTTCCAGTTCAAGGGCAAGAACGAGGACATTCGGGTCATCGCGAAAAAGCTCAACGTCTCCCACGTGCTGGAGGGCAGCGTGCGCAAGTCGGGCAAGCGGATCCGAATCACCGCACAGCTGGTGAAAGGCGCCGATGGCTCGCATCTCTGGTCGCAGAGCTACGACCGCAGCCTTGACGACATCTTCGAGTTACAGGAGGACATCGCTCGCGCCGTCGCCAACGCGTCGAAAGTGACCTTGCTCGGGCGGGACCGCCAGCCCGAGATGTCCCGCGACGAGAATGTCCACGCCTACAATCTCTACCTCCAGGGCAAGTACTTCGCCGACCGGCAGAGCCGGGAGAACCTGGATAAGGCCGTCTCCTACTACCAGCAGGCGCTCCAGCTCGACCCCGGCTATGCGCGGGCGTGGGCGGGCCTGGCCAGGGTCTACGTCACCCAGACCGATCGCGGATACGACCCGCTCCAGAAGACACTCCAGGAGGGACGCCGGGCGATCGAACGAGCGCTCGAGCTCGATCCAAACCTGGCCGAGGCTCACGCCGTGCTGGGCTGGATTCGGACGAACTACGACTGGGACTGGGCCGGAGCGGAGGCAATCTTCCAGCGCGCCCTCGATCTCGAGCCCCGGAACGGCACGGTCGTCCGGATGGCCTGCGCGTTGGCCGCCACCCTCGGCCAGTTCGAGAAGGCGATCGAGCTCGGCCGGCGCGCGACCGACCTCGACCCGCTCAGCGCGGGATCCCATGTCAACCTTGCGAGTTTCGCCTACTATGCAGGCCGACTGGACGAGGCCGAGGCGGCCGTCCGCAAGGGCCTCGAGCTCAACCCCGACTATCCGAACGCGCACCTGCAGCTCGGCATGGTGCTGCTCGCGAAGTCGAAGCCGGGCGCGGCGCTCGCGGAGATGGAGCGGGAGAAGGAGCCCATCTGGCGCCGCCTCGGTCTGGCCCTTGCGTATCACGCCCTCGGGCGGAAGAAGGAGGCCGACGCGGCTCTCGGCGAGTTCCTGGAGAATCACGCGGAAGGCGGCGCCTACCAGATTGCCGAGACCTACGCGTTCCGGGGCGAGATCGACAAGGCCTTCCAGTGGCTCGAGCGGGCATATGCCCAGCGGGACGGAGGACTCGCGGCGACAAAGGGTGACCCCCTGCTGAAGAGCCTGGAGGCCGACCCACGCTATGCCGCGTTCCTCAAGAAGATGCGCCTGCCCGCGTGAGGGTTCGGCGCAGAGCCGCTTCGTCTCCAGGAGAGCGGAGACGACCGGCAAGGGTCAGCTGCCCGAGCGGCTGCCGCTGGCGAGTGCCTTGCCTCGCCGTGCGAACTCGCTCGAGCGCGCGGGCTCCCCCAGCCGGTCGTACAGATCCGCCAGAAGAAAGAAGGACGAAAGCCGCCTGGCGGTCGTCGTTGGCCGTTCACGGCCGGCAACCACTGCTCGGCCACCTTCTTCTCGCTCGAGTCGCCCTCGCTCTCATTGCGACCGACGCCGTTCTGCACATCGCCCTGGCGGCCGGGGCGGCCGTGTACGCGTGGCCTCGCCGCGCCCGCGGCGACGAGGCGACCTCCTCCTCCTGAGGCCTATTCGTAGCGCAGCGCTTCGATCGGATCGAGGCGGGAGGCTTTCACGGCCGGATAGAGGCCGAAGAAGATCCCGACGGAGGTCGAAACCAGCAGCCCGACGAAGACCGACCAGACCGGAACCGAGGTCGGCAGCGCCGGCACGAAGGTTCGCACGAGGGTGGAGACCAGAACGCCGAACCCGACGCCCAGAATGCCACCGAGCGTCGTCAGCGTTACGGCTTCGGTCAGAAACTGCCGAACGATGTCGCGGCGGAACGCCCCGACGGCCTTGCGGATGCCGATCTCCCGCGTTCTCTGCGTGACGGCGACGAGCATGATGTTCATGACTCCCACGCCGCCGATCACGAGCGAGATCAGGGCGATCAGCACCATCGCTCCGGTCACGCCGCCCGTAATGGCGCGGAACTGTCCGATCAGCTGGGCCGGCGTCGAGATCTCGAAATCGTTCGGCTTGTTGAAGGGAATCCGGCGGCGCAACCGAAGCGCCGCCGTCACCTTCTCGATCACGAGGTCCACGTCCTCGGGCCGTCGGGGCACGGCGTTGATGCTGACGCCGCCCTCCCGCACCTGGAAACCGAACTGGTGCTCGAAGGTCTTGTAGGGAAGCACGACCTTGTTGTCCGGCGAGTAGCCGAACTGTTCGCCCTTTTTTTCGAGCACGCCGACGACGCGGTAGCGCAGGCCGTTGACCGTGATGTCCTTGCCGAGCGGATCTTCGGCGGGAAAGATCGCCTCCTTCACCTCGGAGCCGATGACCACGGCGAGCGCGCCGTGCTCGACCTCGGCGGGCGTGAAGAACCGGCCCAGGCCGATCGTGTAGGCCGTCGCCGTCGGATAGTACTCGTCGACGCCCAGCACGTAAGGATTGTTGGCCTCGAGGCTCCCGTTCTTGACGTGGATCTGTGCGTCGAAGTACCCGACGAGGGCCGAGATCGCCGCGGCCTCCGGGCAGGCCTTCCGGATCGCCAGGACGTCCTCCATCGTGAGGTTGCGGCGGCGCCGCTCCTCTTCCGTCTGGGGGCCCGGCCCGCCGAAGCGGTCCTTGTACTTCTTGAATTCGATCCGGCTGGCGCCGAAGGCCTGGAAGTTGCCGATGACGTTGTTGTTGAAGCCGGTCACGATCGCGACCATCGAGATCACCGTCGCGACCCCCACGACGATCCCGAGAATCGTCAGGGCCGAGCGCAGCTTGTGCTCCCGCATGGCGTTGACGCCGAAACGGACGTTCTCGGCGAAGCCCCTCCGAAAGACCTCGGTCAGGCGGTTCATCGGTACCTCACTCGAAACGCAAGGCCTCGATCGGGGCCACGCGGGAAGCCGAGGAGGACGGCGCAAGCCCGGCCAGGACCCCGGTGGCAATCGCGACCCCGACCCCCAGGACCGCGAAGGAGAGCCGGACCTGCGCGGGGAAGACCCGGCTGACGAGCAGAGCAAGCAGGGCACCGAGCAGGACGCCCAGAATGCCGCCGGCGCTGGCGAGAAGCGCCGCCTCGAGCAGGAACTGGCGCCGAATGTCGCGGCGTCGGGCCCCGAGCGCGCGCCGCACTCCGATCTCCCGGGTTCGCTCGACGACGGACACGAACATGATGTTGGCAATGACGATCGCGCCGACCACGAGCGAGATGCCCGAGATCAGAACCATCAGCGCGAAGGCTCCCGCGGTGAGAGATTTCCAGAGCGTCTGGAAGGCCTCGGAGCCGAGGATGCCGAACGGATCGTCGGCCGGGTAGGGGGTCTTCCGCAGGGAGCGCAGGATCGTCCGGACCTCGTCCTGGGTCGCATCGATTCCGGCGAGGCCCGCCCGGGGGCGCACGTAGATCGACACCTCGTCGCTCGCGGTCAGAATCTTCTGGACGAAGGTGATCGGCGTGATGATGACGTTGTCCTGGTCCTGGCCGAGGACGCTTCCCTTCCGGACGGCGAGGCCGATGACGCGCACCGGGTACCCGCGAACGTAGAGCGTGCGGCCGATGGGGTTCAAGCCCGGAAACAGCTGGTCCTTCACCTCCGCACCGATGATGGCCACCGCCGTCGCGTGTTCCTCCTCGATGGGACTGAAGAAGCGCCCCGCCTCGAGATCCATGCGCAGCATCGACTGCATGTTGGCCGTCTGACCCTGGATCTGGGCGTCGGGATCCTTCTGCCGGCCGGCGTGGAGCGCGTCCACGTGATTCACCCGGGCGCCGACGGCCCCGCAGGTTCGACACTCGCGCTCGATCAGCCGCGCTTCGCGAAGGGTCACGGGCTTTCGTTTCCGCTGCAGGATGAACTCGTCGCGGCTGCGCACGATGCCGTACTTCGTGAAGACCAGCACGTCCGGATTCAGGTTGAGCACCTTGTCGCGAACGTAGCCGTTCAGGCCGCTGATGATCGACACGACCGCCACCACCGTGGCGACCCCGATGATCACGCCGAGCAGCGTCAGGAAGGAGCGCAGCTTGTGGCGCTGCAGCGCCTGCAACGCCACCGCCAGGAGCTCTCGGAGGGCCATGCGCTTACGAAGACGAGCCGGCGGCTCCCTCCTCGGCTCCCTTCTTTTCCTTTTCGAGTTTCACGCGATCCCCGTCCTTCAGGGCCCGCAACGTCTTGAACGGGCCGGTGATGATCTGCTCCTTGGCCGAGAGCCCGCTCCGGACCTCGACCATCAATTCGCCGGCGAGGCCGAGCTCGACGGGCACGAACTCCGCCTTCCCCTTTCGCAGGGCGTAGACACCCGTCTGGGTCCTTATCCTTCCCGAGGCCGTCTTCGCGCCTTTGGGGTCGTCCCGGATCACGACCGCGGCGAGCGGGATCGCGAGCGCCTTCGCCTTCGAGCCCGTGATGACGTCCGCCGTGACGGAGAAGCCCGGCCGGACTGAGTCCGGAGGCCGCAGCAGCTTGACGCGGACCTTGAAGTTGATCGCGTCCGAGGTCGTGATGAGACCTTGCAGATCGGAGTCGTTCTTGGCGATCGGGGAGTTCTCGACCTGCGTGACGACGCCCTCAAACGACCGGTCGGGATACGCCTCGATCGAGAGCATGGCCTTCTGTCCCACTTTCACGCTCGGCACGTCGGTCTCGTCGACCATGAGAACGCCTTCCACGCTGGACATGTCGGAGATCGTCATGAGCTGCGTGCCGGGGTTGTTCATCGTTCCGACCACCGTCACCTCCCCCTCCTTGACCGGCAGGTCCGTCACGATGCCGTCGATCGGGGATCGGACGGTCGTCTTCGAGAGGGTGTCCCGGGAGGCGTTCAGGTTGGCCCGGTTTTCCTCGACGCGTCTCTGCGCGACTTCGAAGTTTGCCCGTGCCGTCTCCAGCTCCGAGCGGGCCCTCTGCGAATCGGCCTCCGGGAGGATCCGGGCCTCGTAGTTCTTCTTCGCACGCTCTTCGTCGCGCCGCGCCTGTTCGACCGCCGTTCGGGCAGACTCCAGCGCGGCGAGGCTTCCGGCGAGCGCCGCCGCCGATCCCGCCTCCTCGGCGGCCGCCCGGTTCCGGTCGATCTGGAGGAGGAAGTCGCCCTTGTGCACCCGGTCGCCGTTACGAACCGCCAGATTGACGATCTGGCCCATGACGAGCGCCGAAAGATCCACCTTCTTCTCCGCCTGGATCTTTCCGTTCGCCGTCACCTTCGAGACGACGTCCTCGGTCTTCGCCGGTGCCGCGGTCACGCGGGGGATCTTGCGGTCGCGCGCGGAGAGGGCCGCGAGAATGAAAATCGCTCCGAGTGCCAGTGCGACGGCGATGAGGATCTTCCAGGTTCGGGACATGGCGAACGCCCCTAATTCCCGGCTCTCGACGACTCGGCGAGAGCGCGCAGCCTATTCATACCGCAGCGCCTCGATGGGATCGAGGCGCGACGCCTTCACGGCCGGATAGAGGCCGAAGAAGATGCCGACCGAAATCGAGACGAGCAGGCCCACC
The DNA here is from genome assembly GCA_050257975.1 of Acidobacteriota bacterium. Taxonomy (GTDB): domain Bacteria; phylum Acidobacteriota; class Thermoanaerobaculia; order UBA5066; family Gp7-AA6; genus DATBFU01. Next base: position 62,957 of record JBLMXY010000012.1, on the reverse strand, counting down.
ACCACCGACCAGAGCGGCGTCTCCGCCGGAAGCGCTTCGAAGACGCGCTTGACGGCGGCCGGCACGGCGATCCCGACGACGACGCCGATCGCGCCGCCGAGCAGCGACAGGGTCGTCGCCTCCGTGAGGAACTGCATCACGATGTCGCGCCGGAACGCCCCGACGGCCTTGCGCACGCCGATCTCGCGCGTGCGCTCGGTCACCGAGACCAGCATGATGTTCATCACCCCCACCCCGCCGATCAGAAGCGAGATGAACGCGATGAAGATCATGGCCATCGTGACGCCGCGCGTGATTCCCTGGAAGCTCTCGATCAGCCGGTCCGGCGTGACGATGCCGAAGTCGTCCGGCTGATCGAAGCGGACGTGCCGCCGGGCCCGCAGGATCGTGCGCGCCTTCTCGATCAGGGCCGGAACCTGGTCGGCCCGCTGCGGAATCGTGGCGATTCGCAGGGCGTCGCCGTTGCTACCGCCCACCTTGATCCACGGAAACCGGCGGTCGAAGGTCGTGATCGGGATCGCCACCAGGTTGTCCTGCGACTCTCCGAACATCCTCCCCTTCGCTTCGAAGACTCCGACCACCGTGTAGCTGTCGTGGCCGAGAAGCACCCGTTTGTTCAGGGGGTCCTCGCGCGGGAAGAGCTTCTCGCGGATCTCGTCTCCGATCACGATCACGTCGGCGGCGTGCTCGATGTCGGTCTCGGTCAGGAATCGCCCCTGCGCCACGAAGCGGCTCGTCGCGATGGGGTACTCCGGCATCACGCCAAAGACGCGCGGCGACTGGGCCTCGGCGTCGCGGTATTTCAGGTGGTAGTCGGTGTTGTCCCAGAGGTAGCGCTGGGGCGACACGGCGCGGATCTCCGGAATCGCCCGCAGCGCGGCGGCATCCTCGAGCGTCAGGTCCTTGCGGCGCAGCTCACCCTCCGGGCGCGGACCTCCGGGTCCGAAGCGGGGCTCGTACTTCTGGAAGACGACCAGTGTCGCGCCGAAGCTCTGAAAGTTGCGCACCATGTTGTTGTTGAAGCCGGTCACGATCGAGACCATGGCGATCACCGTCGCGACTCCCACGACGATGCCGAGGATGGTCAGCGTGGCGCGCAGCTTGTGGGCGCGCACGGCGAGCATGGCGAAACGCAGGTTCTCGCCGAAGCCGCGCCTCAGGTGAGATAGAAGGGAGGACATCGGGTCGGTTTCGAGCTTTGAGCGATCGGCTGTCCGCTTTCAGCCAGGTCAACATGAAGCGAGCTGATGGCTGAGGGCTGAGAGCTGGCTACTACTCGTACCTCAGGGCCTCGATCGGATCCAGCCGCGAGGCCTTCACCGCCGGGTAGAGCCCGAAGAAGATCCCGACCGAGATCGAGACCAGGAGCCCCACGAGAACCGCCCAGAGCGGCGTCTCGGCGGGCAGCGCCTCGAAGGCCCGCTTGACTCCGGCCGGAACGGCCACGCCGAGCACCACTCCGATCGCTCCCCCCAGCAACGAGAGCGTCGTGGCCTCCGTCAGGAACTGCAGCACGATGTCGCGTCGGAAGGCTCCCACCGCCTTGCGCAGCCCGATCTCCCGGGTGCGCTCGGTGACCGAGACGAGCATGATGTTCATGACGCCGACCCCTCCGATCAGGAGCGACACCCCGGCGATGAACACCATGGCAAGCGTGACGCCCCGCGTGATCGCCTGGAAGCTCTCGATCAGCTTGTCCGGCGTGTAGATCGCGAAGTCGTCCGGCTTGTCGAAGGGAACGTGGCGCCGCGCGCGCAGCAGCTCCCGCCCCTTCTCGATGACCACGGGCACCTGCTCCGGCGTGTAGGGAACGGTCGCGATGTGGATCGTGTCGCCGTGCCCGTTCTTGATGAACGGAAACTGGCGGTCGAACGCCGAGAGCGGGATCAGGACGAAGTTGTCGTTGGAGTGGCCCATCATCTTGCCCTTCTTCTCGAGCACGCCGACGACCGAATACTGGATGCCGTTGAAGTCGACCGGTTTGCCGAGAGGGTCCTCCCGGGCGAAGAGAACCTGGCGCACGTCTTCTCCGATGACGGCCACGTCGGAAGCGTGCAGGAAGTCGCTCTCCGTGATGAACCGCCCGTAGGCGACGAAGTGATTGTTGGCCATGGAGTAGTCCGCGGTGACGCCGGCCACCACGGGCGTCGTCGTCTCGGCGTCGCGATACTTGACGTGGACGTCGGTGTTCCACAGGTAGCGCTCCGGGGACACGGCGCGCATCTCGGGGATCGAGGCCTTCAGCGCGAAGGCGTCCTCGAGGGTGAGGTCCTTGCGGCGGCGCTGCGCCTCCCACTCCTCGCCGCGACCGGGGCCGAACCGGGGCTCGAACTTCTGGAACTGCACGAGGGTCGCGCCGAAGCTCTGGAAGTTGCGCACCATGTTGTTGTTGAAGCCCGTCACGATGGAGACCATCGCGATCACCGTCGCCACTCCGACGACGATGCCGAGCACCGTCAGGATCGCCCGCAGCTTGTGCGTCCGGACCGCCAGGAAGGCAAAGCGAAAATTCTCGCCCAGTCCGCGGCGGAGATGGGAGAAAAGGGAGGACATGGAGTTTCCAGTCGTCAGTCTTCCGTTGTCAGTTCCGGAACTGAGAACTGTGAACCGAGAACTGAGAACTACTCATAGCGCAGCGCCTCGACCGGCGGCAGGCGGCCGGCCTTCGAAGCCGGGATCAGCCCCGCGATGAGGCCGGTCAAAGTCGCGACGCCGATTCCGACCAGGATGAAGGACAGCCGGACCTGCGCCGGGAAAACCTGGCTGACCGCAAACGAGATGAGCGAGCCCAGGATCACGCCGATCAGTCCGCCGATCGAGGAGAGCAGCGCCGCCTCCAGGAGGAACTGACGGCGGATGTCCCGCTGCCGGGCTCCCATCGCGCGCCGCACGCCGATCTCCTTGGTCCGCTCGACCACCGACACGAACATGATGTTGGCGATGACGATCGCGCCGACCACCAGCGAGATGCCCGAGATCAGGACCATCAGCAGGAAGGCTCCGGCCGAAATCGACTTCCACAGAGACTGCAACATCTCCGCCGTCACGAGGCCGAACGGGTCGTCCTTGTCGAATTTGGTCTTTCGCAGGGCCCGCAAGATGGTGCGCACCTCGTCGGTCATCGGGTTGACCGCCTCGACCCCGCCCGTGGGCTTCGCGAAGATCGCGATGTCGCGGCTGTTGGCGATGTGCTTCGAGAAGAGGGTGAGCGGCACGTACAGGACGCTGTCCCGGTTCTCGCCGAGGACGTTCCCCTGCTTGGCCAGCGTCCCGATCACCTTGACTGGGTAGCCGTCCACCTTCATGATCCGTCCGATCGGATCCTGATTGGGAAAGAGCTGGTCCTGAACGTCCCAACCGATCACCGCGACCGCCGCGGCGTGCTCGTACTCGCTCTGACTGAAGAAACGGCCGGAGGCGATCTCGATGTTCATCATCTCGCCCATGTTGGGCGTCTGTCCCGTCACGTTGACCGCGGAGAGCTTTCGGTCGCCGGACTTGACCGGCTTGATCCGGTCCTCCTGACCCCCGACCTGCGAGCAGAGCCGGCACTCCCGGCGGACGATCTCCATCTCGGTCAGGGTCACATCGCGGCGCTTCTTGGCGATCAGCCATTCCTCGCGGCTCGTGATGATCCCGTACTTGGTGAAGATCACGACGTCCGGATTCAGCCCGAAGACCTTGTTCTTGACGTAGCCGTTGAGCCCCGAGATCACCGAGACGACGCCGACGACCGTCGCCACCCCGATGATCACGCCGAGGAGCGTCAGGAAGGAGCGCAGCTTGTGCCGCGAGAGCGCGGAGGAGGAGATTCGGAAGAGCTCGACGGTCGTCACGCCGCCTTGGTTCCTTCCTTCTTCTTCTTGTCGCTTTCCTTCTCGATGACGACCTTGTCGCCTTCCTTGACCTGGCGCAATACCTTGAACGGCCCCGTCACGATCTCGGCGCCGACGGAGGGGCCCTTCTTCACCTCGATCATCAGCTCGCCGGCGAGCCCGCTCTCGACCTTCACGAACTGGAGCTTGCCGTCCTTGACGAGGTAGACCCCTTCCTCCGTCTGCGGCCGCCCGGTCGCGGCGGCGGACTTCCCGTCCTTCTTCGGCACGTCGCGCACGACGAGGGCCTGGATCGGGATCGCGGTCGCGCCATCCCTGTGGCCCGTGACGATCTCGGCGGTCACAGAGAAGCCGGGGCGGATCGTGTCGGGCGGGTTCTGCACCCGGATCTTGACCTTGAAGTTGATCGCCTCCGAGCCCTGCGTCAGAGACAGGAGATCCGGATCGTTCTTCGGGATCGGCGAAGAGCCGACCTCGGTGACGACGCCCTGAAACGGCTTGCCGGGATAGGCGTCGATCGAGAGCGTCGCCGTCTGGCCGACTTTGACCTGCGGCACGGAGGTCTCGTCGACCATCATGACCGCCTCGACCTCGGACATGTCCGAGACGGTCAGAAGCTGCGTTCCCGGGTTGTTCATCGTGCCGATGACGGTGACCTCTCCCTCCTTGACCGGCAGGGCCGTCACGATCCCGTCGATCGGCGACGTGACGGTCGTCTTGGAGAGGGAGTCGCGGCTGCCGAGCAGGTCGGCCGACGCCTGGTTCATGCGCTGCTCGGTCGCGGCGAGCGTCGCCTGCGCCGTCTCGAGGGCCGACTTCGCCTTCTGGTAGTCGGCCTCAGCGAGGATGTGGGCCTCGTAGTTGCCCTTGGCCCGCTGATAGTCGAGCTTCGCCTGCTCCGCGTTGGCGCGGGCGGCCTCCAGGTCGTGGCGCATCGCGGCGAGGCTCGCCTCGCGTCCCTGCGCGGCCGCGGCAAGCTGCGCCTTGTCGATCTGCAGCAGCAGCTGGCCCCTCTTGACGTGGTCTCCTTCCTGGACGGCCAGATTGACGATCTGCCCCATCACGAGGGCCGAAAGGTCGACCTTCCTGCGCGCCTGGATCTTGCCGTTGGCCGTCACCTTGGCCACCAGATCGACCTTTTCGACCTTCGCCGTGGTCACGTGCGGAAGGTTGCGGTCCCGGCCGGCGAGCGAGAATGCGAGAATCGCGCCCAGGCCCACGACGACCCCGGCCCCGATGATGATCTTGGTTTTCTTCGACATCGACCCTCCACGGATCGCGAACAACCTTTGAGGTTACTGCTATTTCTACGGAGCGAAAGACCGAAAGTTCGGCCCTTTCGGGCACCGCGCGAGGCGAAAACGCGCCCGGGACCCGTCCGCCAGGAAGCGTGCTCCGAGCCCGCCCAAGCCGACCGGGGCCGGACGAGAGTTTGGTGCGCCCAGGAGGATTTGAACCCCCAACCTCCTGATCCGTAGTCAGACGCTCTATCCAGTTGAGCTATGGGCGCAGGGGCGCAGAGGGTACTGAAAACGCATGGCGTTTTCAAGCTCTCCGCTGTCAGCTATCAGCTTTCAGCTAAGTGGCTTGCCTACGATCGGCGCCGTCTCCGGCTCTTCGCCGACAGCCTTCAGCTGATAGCTTCATAGGATGCCATCGAGCGCCGACGACGATCGCCACTTCATGAAGGAGGCGCTCGCCTTCGCGAAAATCGCGTTCGGAGAGCAGGAAGTGCCGGTCGGGGCGGTGGTCGTGCGCGAGGGAAAGATGATCGGCCGCGGCCGCAACCGGCGGGAAGCGCTGGCCGACCCCACTCTGCACGCCGAGGTCGAGGCGATCCGCGAGGCGGCCAGGGCCGTCGGCACCTGGCGCCTCGACGGGGCGACGCTCTACGCGACGGTCGAGCCCTGCGCCATGTGCGCGGGAGCCGCCGTCAACGCGCGCATCGCGCGAATCGTATTCGGATGCGCGGACCCGAAGGCGGGCTATTGTGGCACCCTCGGCAACATCCCCCAGGACCCGAGGCTCAATCACCGCTGCGCCGTGGAGGGGGGCGTTCTGGCCGAGGAGTCCGCGGAGCTTCTTCGCCTCTTCTTCCAGGCGCGCCGCTGATTCCGGCTTCGAGCCGGCCGCGGAATCCGTTAGGATTCGCCCTCCGGCCGGCCCGGAGAGGTGCTGGAGTGGTTGATCAGGCCGGTCTCGAAAACCGGTAAGCCCGAAAGGGTTTCGAGGGTTCGAATCCCTCCCTCTCCGCCAACGAATCACCGCGCGGCAGTCCCCCGGAATCGGGCCAAACCCGTCTTCTGGTGGCCCATCCCGGATAAACTCCCGGCCATCCCGGCCGTAAGAGTAAGGTGGCACCCATGGAACACACCATCGAGCTGCGCGACGTTTCCAAGACGTTCGGCAAGTTTCGCGCGGTCGACCAGCTGTCCTACCGGGTTCCGAGGGGCGTCGTCTTCGGTCTCCTCGGCCCCAACGGCGCCGGCAAGACCACCACGATCCGGATGATCATGAACATCACCGCGCCGGACTCGGGCGAGATCCAGGTGCTCGGCCGGCCGATGGACCGCGAGACGCAGAACCGGATCGGCTATCTGCCCGAGGAACGCGGCCTGTATCGAAAGATGAAGGTGATCGATCACCTCCTTTTCCTCGCGGACATCAAGGGTGTGGACCGCGACTCGGCCCGCAAGCGCATCGGCGACTGGCTCGACAAGATGGAGCTGCGCCCCTGGCTCAACAAGAAGGTGGACGAGCTCTCCAAGGGGATGCAGCAGAAGGTTCAGTTCATCGCCACGATCGTGCACGACCCCGACGTGCTCATCCTGGACGAGGTCTTCTCGGGCCTGGATCCGATCAACGCCGCGCTCGTGAAGGAATACCTGGTGGACTTCCGGCGGCGCGGCAAGACGATTCTGTTCTCCACGCACGTGCTCGAGCAGGCCGAGAAGCTTTGCGACGAGATCTGCCTGATGGCCAAGTCGAAGAAGATCCTGGAGGGCAACCTGAAGGAGCTGAAGCGCGAGCATGCCGGAGACCAGCTCCGGCTCTCGATCAAGGCGTCGCCGGCCGAAGTGGCGGCCCTTCCGGGAGTCCGCTCCTCGGTGGCGGTCAACGGCGAATACGTGATCGCGCTCGCTCCGGGCACCGACCGGCGCGACTTCCTGCGCCGCGCGCTCGAGCGCCACGAGATCCAGGCCTTCTCCCAGCGCGAGCCCGAGCTCGAGGAGATCTACCTCGCGGCCGTGCGGGAGACGGGAATGGAAGAGACCCGCACGATCGAATGAGGCCACGATGAGCTGGAAGAAGATCTTCGCCGTCATCCGCCGGGAATACATCGAGCGGGTCCGCACCAAGGCGTTCTGGGTCGGCACCGCGCTGATCCCGATCTTCTTCTTCGGCTACATCGCCATTCAGGTCGCCACGAGCCACCGCGCCGTCGGAGACCGGAAAATCGCGGTGATCGACGTCACGGGACATCTCTACGAGCCGCTCGCCGCCGACTTGCGGGAACGCGAGGAAAAGAGCCACAAGGACCCGGAGACCGGCCGGGGAGTGCACTGGGTGGTCGAGAGACGCGACGCCGCCGGGAACCTCGCCGCCGCCAAGGAGGCGCTGCGCCAGAACGTTCTCGCCAAGAAGATCGACGGGTACCTGGTCCTCGACCCGGGCCAGATCGAGAAGGAGCGCATCGAGTACTACTCGACCAGCGTCTCCGAGTTCGTGGCCTTGAACCAGCTCGAGCGCGCCGTCAACCACGTTCTGCTCAAGGAGCGCATCGCGAACCGCGGCCTGCCCCCGGAGCTGGCGACCGAGCTCGAGCGGCGCGTCGATCTGAAGCCCTTCAAGGTCACGAAGGCCGGCGCCACCGAAGAAAAGGGCGCGGCCTTCCTCACGGTGCTCATCTTCATGATCATCCTGTACACGACCTTCCTCATGTACGGCATGCAGAACATGAAGGGCGTGATCGACGAGAAGACCAACCGCATCGTCGAGGTGATCATCGCCTCCGTGCGGCCGACGGAGCTGATGCTCGGCAAGATCATCGGCATCGGGCTGGTCGGGCTGACGCAGTACCTGATCTGGTCCATCGTGGCGATGAACCTCTCGTTGCCGGCCATCGCGGCCATCCTGACCACCAGTGACACCGGAATCCCGAAGATCCCCATGTCGATGATCCTGTACTTCGTTCTGTTCTTCGTCTGCGGATACTTCCTCTACGCGAGCATCTACACGGCGATCGGGGCGCCGTTCAACACCGACCAGGAGGCCCAGCAGCTCGCGATGATCCCGATGATGTTCATCGTCTCGGTGTGGGCGTTCTTCCCCGCGCTCATGAACAATCCCAACGGAAGCGTGGCGCTGTTCGCGTCCCTCTTCCCGTTCACCTCGCCGCTGGCGATGTTCCTGCGGACGTCGATGGGCCAGCCGCCGGGCTGGCAGGTCGCGCTCTCGGTCGCGATCCTGATCGCGACGACCATCGGCCTGGCGTGGCTGGCCGGGCGGATCTACCGCGTGGGCATCCTGATGTACGGAAAGAAGCCGACCATTCCGGAGATCCTGCGCTGGGTGAAGTATCGGCCGGGGCAGGCGCCTCATCCGGCCGCGCCCCAGGCGTCGTAGCGCTCCGGCGGAACTCAGCCGGGCCGATTCGCCTTCATTCACCGTTCTCCCGAGCTCGGTGCTCCGGCCTGACGGAAAATCTGCCCCCCTGCCGACGTGCCCTGCCCGTTTGGCCCATTCGCCTAACGGTTGGGACGCTTCGCTCCCGCGGTCGCCGCCGCTCCGCAGCCCTCTCAAGGCACTCCCTCTCAAGCGCGCGCCTCCGGCGCGCCCGCGCCTTTGCGGCGCGAGACGGGTTCGATTCCCTCCGGCTTGCCGGAAAATCTACCCTCGTGCTAACGTGCCCTGCCCGTTTGGCCCATTCGTCTAACGGTTAGGACGCAGCCCTCTCAAGGCTGAAATACGGGTTCGATTCCCGTATGGGCTACCAGGTCTAGCCTGCCTCCAAGCCCCACGCTGCGTCCTCGGACGCTGCCCTCTCAAGGCGACTCCTCTCAGGCGCGCCTCGCCGGCGCGACGCGGACTCGATTCCCGTATGAGCTACCGGATTCTGCCTCGCCTCTAACGCACAAGCTGCGTCCCGCCTCGCGCCAGGATCCCCGGCTCATCCGGCAGCGCTCAAAATCTCCTTCTCGTTCCCGCTTCGCGGATCCTTTCGGGAGCCTGCTTCGGCGGGCGCTTTTTTTTTCGAGGTTAGAATCGGCCGATTCTGAGAACAGAAACCCCCTCGAGGGCAGGAACCCGCCGGAAACGCCGACGCGGAAAAGCCTGGAACCTCGCCATGGGAATCTTCTTCTTCATCCTCGGTGTGATCGGAATTCTCATCCCGGTCATGCCTCAGGTCCCGTTCTTCGTGATGAGCCTGCTCTTCTTCTCTCTCGTCTTTCCCCCGGTTCGCCGACGCATCTGGCGCTTCATGCACCGTCACCCGCGCATCGCGCATGCCTACCGGCGCTGGCGCAACAAGGCGCGCAAGAAGCGCCTGGAGATCATCCGACGAGAAAAGGAATTCGCCGCCCGCCTTCGCCATCACGGCGATCACGGTCATCACGAACACCACTGACCGGTGCTCCAAAGAGTCACGGGGCGCTCGGCCGCGACGACGACAGGCCGCCTCCCGAAGATCGTAAACCGCACGGTGCAACCGGCGCCCCCGCCGGCGCCGCCGTGACGATACTCACGCATTACTGGAGCTGGCGCCGGCGGGCGGCGGCCAGGCGCTCCTTGCGCCACGTTGGCCGCCGTCCCCCGAATCAACCAGCGCCGGCTTCAAAGGCGAGGGCCGCCTCCCGGAGCGCGGCCTCTCTGCCGGCGCACCCGCAAGGTTTGACGATTCGATTGGATCGAGATGCGCCGGCGGAGCGGAGCGGCGGCCAGGTTCCCTCTTTCCGCGACACAGGCCGCCGCGTCTGCGCGCAGGGAGGCGGCCCTCGCCTCCATTACGCCACGACCCCGCTCCTGCTTCCTAATCCATCTGCCGCCGCAGAACCGTCGGGATGTCGAAATCGTCCCGCGCCGACGCGTTCGGACCGAAGCCGCCCGAGTCGTCGCCGCGCAGGAAGGGCGCGCGCCCCGGGCGGACCGGCGCGGCGGCCTTCTGCTCTTCCTCGGGAATCGGCTGCGCATCCTCGGCCCGGTCGAAGCCGGTGGCGATGACCGTCACCTTGACGACGCCGGACATCCTCTCGTCGTGGACGCACCCGAAGAGAATTTCCGCATCCGGGTCCGCCGCCTGCTGGATGATCTCGGCCGCCTCGTTGACCTCGAACAGCGTGAGATCCGCCCCGCCCGTGATGTTCATCAGCACGCCGCGCGCGCCTTCGATCGACGCATCCTCGAGCAGGGGCGAGCTGATCGCCGCCTGCGCGGCGTGGACGGCGCGGCTCTCGCCCTCCGCGACGGCGGTGCCCATCAAGGCCCGTCCCATGTCGGACATGATCTTCTTGACGTCGGCGAAGTCGAGGTTGATCTCGCCGGGACAGTTGATCAGGTCGGAGATGCCCTGGATCGCCTGCCGCAGCACGTCGTCGGCGGTCTTGAAGGCGTCGTTCAAGGGAGTGTTGCGCTCGACGAAAGAGAGCAGCCTCTGGTTCGGGATGGTGATCAACGTGTCCACGTGGTCGCGCAGCTCGCGCGCCGCGCGCTCCGCCTGGCGCATCCGTTTCTTGCCCTCGAACTCGAAGGGCTTGGTCACGACGGCCACCGTCAGCGCGCCGGCCTCGGCCGCGAGCTTGGCGATGATCGGCCCGGCGCCGGATCCGGTGCCGCCTCCCAGTCCCGCGGCGAGGAACACCATGTCGGCGCCCTTGACGACCTGGGCGAGCTTCTCCTGATCCTCGAGCGCGGCGTTTCTCCCGACCTCGGGATCCGCGCCGGCGCCCAGGCCCTTGGTCAGCCGGGAGCCGATTTGAAGCTTCATCGGCGCCACCGCCATCCGCAGGGCCTGCAGGTCGGTGTTGCAGGCGATGTACTCCACTCCCCGCAGGCCCGCCGCGATCATCCGATTGACCGCGTTGGCCCCGCCGCCTCCCACGCCGATGACCTTGATCGTCGCGGGGGAGGCGTCGCCGCCCTCCAACTCGATCGAGAGCCGATGCGGTTTGTCCTCGCCCACGAACTCGATCATCGTTCGCTCCCTCCCTCGCTCTTTTCCGTTCCGCCGCCGGCTCAAAAAAACTCCCGAAAGGCTTTCGCCACCGAGCTCGTGATCCGCGAGAGGCCTTCGGCGCGGCGCTTGCGCGGCTTGTATCGATGCCCGTAGAGCAGAAGACCCGTCGCCGTCGCCCACTCGGGGCGGGAGACGACGTCGACCAGGCCCCCCACCCCCGCCGGAATCCCGCGGCGCACGGGTCCCTCGAAGATGCCCTCGGCGACCTCGACGAGTCCGTCGAGCTCCGCCCCGCCGCCGGTCAGGACGATGCCCGACCGGATCTCCTTGTCGAGCCCGAGCCGCTGGAGGTCCTCCCGAACCAGGCCGAGCAGCTCCTCGGCCCTTGGCTGCAGGATCTCGGAGAGCGTCGTTCGGGGGCAGAGCTTCGGCGCGCGGCCGCCCACCATGGGTACCTCGACCATCTCGTCCTCGGCCACCGAGGAGCGAAGCGCGCACCCAAACTTCTTCTTGATCCGCTCCGCGTCGGTGATCGGAGCCCGCAGCACCACGGCGAGGTCGTTGGTGAAATGGTCCCCGCCGATCGGGATCACCGCCGTATGAGCGATCGACCCGCGCTGGTAGACGGCGAGCTCGGTCGTGCCGCCGCCGATGTCCACGAGCGCGATTCCGAGCTCCTTCTCGTCGGGCGTCAGGACGGCCTCGGCGGCGGCGAACTGCTCGAGCACGAGCTGCACGACCTCGATGCCGGCCTTGTTCACGCAGGTCACGATGTTCTGCGTGACCGCGACGGGCGCGGTCACGACGTGGACGTCCGCCTCCAGGCGCGAGCCCACCATCCCGACCGGATCGCCCACGCCGTCCTGCCCGTCCACCGCGAAATCGCGCGGGACCACGTGAACGACCTCGTGGTCCTGCGGGATCTGGACCCCCCGGGCGGCGTCGATGACGCGCGCGACGTCGTCCCGCGTGATCTCCCGGTCCTTGCCGGCGACCGCCACGACGCCGCGGCTGTTGAAGGAACGGACATTCGAGCCGGAGACGCCCACCCAGGCCCGGGAGATCTGCACCCCCGCCATGATCTCGGCCTCTTCGGCCGCCCGCTTGATGGCCTCGATGGTCGCGTCGACGTTGACGATGTTCCCCTTCCGGGTCCCGCGGTTGGCGGCGGCGCCCTTGCCGATGACGTCGAGCGAGCCGTGGGCGTTCTGCTCGCCGATCAGGACGCAGATCTTCGAGGATCCGATGTCGCAGGCGACGAGAAAATTCTCCGGTTTCGCCATTCTCAGAAAACCGGAGGACGGGAGACTCGAAACGGGAGAAAGGGAACGGTCGGAAACATCGGACAAGGACTTCGTCTCCCCTCTCGCCTCTTTCGCCTGCCGGTCCTCACAACGAGTGCCCCGCGCCCCACGCGCCCACCAGCACGATCTGATCCGCGAAACGGAGGTCGATCGCCCGCGCCTCCCAGCCCCGACTCTGCATGAGATTCCGCGCCCGGAGCAGCGCGGCAACTTTTTCGGAAGCGTCCCGCCGAAGGACTCGCACCGGCTTCCGGAATATCGAATCCATCATACCGAATCCCGCGTCGGGCAGCGCATCGATTTCCGAAAGCGCCGCGAAGTAGTCGGGGCTCTTCACGCGCAGCTCCTCGAGGAGGCCGACGAGCTGCGGCAGCGACCGCGAATCACCCGAAACGATCACGTACTCCGCGGAATCGGCGCGGGGATCGTACGGCGCGATCGGACGGCCGTCTTCTCCCAGGAAGAGCAGGCGCGCGGAGCCGTCGCGCCACAGCGCCACCGGACGCTTTTCCCGGACGCGGATCTCGAGGCCGTCGGGAAAACGCTTGGAGAGCGTGACGCGCTCGAGCCACGGACGCGCGAGCAGCCGATGCGCGACCGGGGCAAGATCGAGCGTCAACAGATTCTTCGTTTGGTAGGGAGCGAGGACTGCCAGAATTTCTTCGGTGCGAGCCCGCTGGTTGCCAGAAATTTCGAAGCGCCGGAGCGTGAAGAGCGATCCCGACGCCAGACGCCAGATTCCGAAGACGGCGAGCGCCGCGAGTCCGGCCCCGCCGGCGGTCCGCGCGGCGGCGAACGCCCGCTTGCGGCGCGGCGGCACGCGGCCCTGGCGCAGGAACCCCGTCTCAGCCACGCTCCCCCCGCGCGAGAAACTCCTCGCCCAGGCGCACGACGTCCCCCGCTCCCATCGTCAGGAGCAGGTCGCCCGGCCTGAGTATCGCTTCCAGCGACCGGATAACTTCTTTCTTATCAGAGACATAGACCGCGTTTGGATGCCCGGCCGCTCGAGCGGCATTCAGGATCAGTTCCCCGGTTACGCCGGGAATCGGTTTCTCGCGGGAGGGATAGACGTCGGTGACGATCGCGACGTCGCTCTTGCACAGCGAGCGACCGAAGTCCGCCGCGAAGTCCCGCGTCCGCGAGAAGAGGTGGGGTTGAAAGAGCGCCACCAGGCGCCGTGCCGGATAAACCTGGCGCGCGGCGGCGAGCGTCGCCGCGATTTCCGTCGGATGGTGCGCGTAGTCGTCGACGACGAGCACGCCACGGCGCTCCCCCTTGGTCTCGAAGCGGCGCACGACGCCCGAGAACGCCCCGAGCGACGCCGCGATCGTCGGAAAGGGAATCGAGAGCTCGCGCCCGACCGCCACGGCCGCCAGGGCGTTGGCCACGTTGTGGCGCCCGGCGATTGCGAGGCGGACCGTCCCGAGCAGCCAGCGGTCTCCCTCCCAGACCTCGAAGGTCGTGCCGGCGGGATCGGGCCGGATGGCGCGCGCCTGGAGGTTGGCCTCGGCGGACTCGCCGTAGGTCACGACACGGCGCTTGACCCGCTGCAGCACGCGCAGGGCGCCCGGGTCGTCCGCGCACCCGATCACCGCGCCGTAGAACGCGACGCGGTTGGCGAACGCCGTGAAGGCGTCCACGATCTCGTTCAAGTCGCGGTACGTGTCGAGGTGATCGGCCTCGACGTTGGTGATCACCGCGACGACCGGGGTCAGTTCGAGAAAGGAGCGGTCGTATTCGTCCGCCTCCGCGACCAGGTACTCGCCCGAGCCCAGGCGCGCTCCCGTGCCGAGGATGCGGACCTGGCCGCCGACGACGATCGTCGGATCGAAGCCCGCCTCGGTCAGGACCATGCCGGTCATCGAGGTCGTGGTCGTCTTGCCGTGCGTGCCGGCGATTGCGATGCCCTGCTTCAAGCGCATGATCTCGCCCAGCATCTCGGCGCGGCGGATGACGGGAATTCCCGCCGCGCGCGCCGCGGCGACCTCGGGGTTCGACTCCGCCACGGCCGAGGAGATGACCATCAGGTCCGCCTCCTTCGCGTGCGCCGGGTCGTGCCCGATCGCGATCCGGGCGCCGAGCCTGGCGAGCCGGTCCGTGTTCTCCGAGCGCTGCAGGTCGCAGCCCGAGATCTCGAGCGGGGTCGAGAGGAGCAGGATCTCCGCGAGGCCGCTCATCCCGACGCCGCCGGCTCCGACGAAGTGCAGGCGGCGAAGCCGCAGAAACCTCACGCGGCCTCCCGTTCGATGGCAAAGAGCAGGTCGGCCAGGCGGCGCGCGGCGTCCGGGCGGGCGAGCCCGCGGGCCTTCCGGCCCATCCCGGCCAGGCGGCCGGGATCCGCCAGCAGGCTCTTCGCCGCGTCCGCCAGCGAGCGCCCCGTGAGGTCCTTCTCTTCCAGGATGACCGCGGCCCCCGCGTCGGCGAAGGCGCGGGCGTTCTGGAGCTGGTGTCCGTGCGTCGAAGAGGCGAGCGGCACCAGAACCGCGGGCCGCCCCGCCGCGGCGAGCTCCGAAAGGGTCATCGCGCCGGCGCGGCAGACGGCCAGGTCGCACCACGACATCTCCCGGTCGAGGTTCTCCAGGAAGGGCGTGAGGCTCCAGCCGCGTGGCAGCTCGCCATAGGCCTCGCGCACCGTTTCGAGCCACCGCTCGCCCGTCTGGTGAATGACCTCGAGGCCCTCGGCCGAGAGCAGCGGCGCGGCTTCGGCCAGTGCGCGGTTCAACGCCGTCGATCCCTGGCTTCCCCCGAAGACGAGCAATCGCCGGCCGGATCTGCCCGGGTCGAGCGGCGGCGCCGCGAAGAACTCGGGGCGAACCGGGTTGCCGGTCACGACACCCGGCCTCGGAAGCCTCGCGTTGGCGGCTTCGAGCCCGACGGCGGTGCGCGTCGCGAGGCGGGACAGAAAGCGGTTGGCGATTCCCGGCAAGGCGTTGGACTCGTGGATCAGCGTCGGAATCGAAAGGGATCGGGCCGCGAGGATCACGGGCACGCTCGCGTAGCCGCCCACACCGGCCACCGCGCGGGGCGCCAGGCGGCGCAGAAGTCGCCGCGCCTCGCGGAAACCGAGCGGAAGGCGGACGAGGGCCGCCATGCGCGCCGCCGGCCCTTTTCCGGCGAAGCCGCTCGCCCTCACGGTCTCCAGCTGGAAGCCCGCAGCCGGCACGAGACGAGCTTCCAGGCCTCGCCCGGTTCCGACGAAGACGACCCGTGCCCCCGGCCGGCGAGCCGCGACTTCCCGCCCGAGCGCGACGCCCGGGAAGATGTGCCCCCCCGTGCCGCCGGCGGCAATGACGTAGGTCGCGATGGATCGTTCCTCGACCATTTCGACGATCAGTTCTCAGTTTTCAGTTGTCAGTCATCGGTTCAGGAACTGATCCCTGAAAACTGAAAACTGACGACTTCCTCACTCACTTCTCTCCACCTCGTGCTGCGAGACGTTCAGGATCAGGCCCGCCGCGAGCCAGGAGGCAACCAGCGAGGATCCTCCGTACGACACGAACGGCAGGGGCAACCCCTTGGTCGGCAGCAGCGCGAGCACGACGCTCATGTTGATGGCCGCCTGCACGACGATCATCGCCGTCGCTCCGGCCGCCAGATAGGCTCCGAAGACGTCCGGCGCTCGCCGCGCGGCCCGCAGGCCGCGCCAGGCGATCACGCCGAAGGCGGCCACCAGCGCCGCCGCTCCGACGAAGCCGAGCTCCTCCCCGACGATGGCGAAGATGAAGTCCGTGTGCGGGTAGGGAAGGAAGAAGAGCTTCTGCCGGCTGCCGCCCAGCCCGTTGCCGAGCCACCCGCCCGCTCCCACCGCGATCAGCGACTGCAGGGCCTGGAAACCCGCGCCGAGCGGATCCGCTTCGGGCCGCCAGAAGGAGAGCAGCCGCGCCTTCCGATAGCTCGCCGAGAACGCGATGGCGGCCAGGGCCGGCAAAGCGATCGCGGCGCCGTACGCGAAGACTCGGGCGCGCGCCCCGGCGAGCCAGAGAACGACGGCGCAGAGCACGAGGTAGCTGACCGCCGTGCCCATGTCGGGCTCGAGAAGGACGACGCCGGCGGCCAGCGCCGTCAGCACGGCGCAGGGCAGAACCGCCCGGCCCGCCTCGCCGGTCTTGCCGATCTTGCCGGAGACCTGCGAGGCGAAGACCAGGACCAGGCCGATCTTCAGGAGCTCCGAAGGCTGTACCGTCGCCGGTCCGAGCGTGATCCAGCGTCGGGCGGCGTTGATCGGCGGCCGGAAGAGCACCGCGATGCACAGCACCAGCGCGGCGCCGTATGCGCCGTAGACGATCCAGGGCCGCGCGAACCGGCGGTAATCGGTGCGGTAGACCGCGAAGGCCGCCAGCCCGCCGATCGCCAGGGCACCGATCTGTTTGAGCAGGTACCGGTAGGGGCTCCCCGCGGTCTGGGCGGCGGAGACCGCCGATGCGCTGTAGATCATCACGCACCCGAAAAGCGAGAGGGCGACCAGCGCCGCGAAGAGGACCTTGTCGCTCGCGAGCTTACGCGCCACGGGTCACGGTCCTATTCCTCGCGCGGCGTCTTGGCCGCGACGGCGCGCGCCAGCGTTGCGAAATGACGTCCCCGTTCCTCGTAGTTCGCGTAGGCGTCGAAGGACGCGCAGGCCGGCGACAGCAGGACGGTCTCACCCGGCCGGGCGATTTCGCCCGCCCGCAGGACCGCGTTTTCCATCGTTCCGGCGCGCTCGATCGGCGCCGCGCCCGAAAGCGCCCGCTCGATGGTCTCGGCGGCTTCGCCGATCGTCAGGACCTGGCGGGCCGCGCGGGCCACGGCCGGGGCGAGGGACGGAAAGTCCCCGTGCTTGTCGCGCCCTCCGAGGATCAGGATGACGCTTGCCTCGGGAAAGCCCTCCAGGCACTTGCGGGTCGCGTCCACGTTGGTGCCCTTGGAGTCGTCCACCCACTTTACGCCGCGCGCCTGGGCGACGAGCTCGCTGCGATGCGGCAGTCCGGAGAAATGGGCCAATCCGTCGCGGATCGCCTCCGGCGGGGTCTCCAGGCATTCGGCGGCGGCGACGACCGCCAGCGCGTTCTCCAGGTTGTGGGCTCCCGGCAGGGCCAGCCGCTCGGGCTCGAGGAGCCCGCGCGGCGCCCCGGAGACCGCGGAGCGAATCATCCCCTCTTCGACCCAGACTCCCCCCTCGACCGGCCCCGTTCGGGAGAACGGGATACGGCGCGCCGGCGTGCGCGCGGCGGCGGCGCGCGGGTTGTCGGCGTTGACGACCGAGAAATCCTGCGGTCGCTGCTTCTCGAAGAGGCGCTCCTTGGCGCGGGCGTACGCCTCCAGATCCGGGTACCGGTCCAGGTGGTCGGGCGTGACGTTGGTCAGCACCGCGACCTGCGGCGCGAACCGGTCCGTGGCCTCCAGCTGGAAGGAGGACAGCTCGCAGACGAAGTCTCGCGCCGCGCGATCCGAAAGAAAAGCCGAGAGGGGCACGCCGATGTTGCCGGCCAGCGCCACGGGCCGGCCCGCTCGCCGCAGCACCTCGGCGATCCACGCGGTGGTCGTCGACTTTCCGTTGGTGCCCGTCACGGCCACCCAGCGATTGGGACCGGCGGCTTCGCTTTCGGCGATGCGCCAGGCGACCTCGAATTCCGCCAGGACCGGGATGCGGCGCCGGCGGGCCGCGGAGACGACCGGGGCCGTCAAGGGAACTCCCGGGGAGACCGCGAGCCACGCGACGCCCTCCAGAAGCTTTTCCGGCAGCCCTCCGAAGAAAAACTCGACTCCTCGCTCCCGCAGGCCGCGCGCCTCCGGAAAGGCGCTCTCGGGCTTGTCGTCTCCGACCGCCACGGCCACCCCGCGGTCCCGCAGCGCCTCGGCGAGCGCCTTGCCGCTGCGCGCGAAGCCCAGGATCGCCACCTTCTCCGGCAGGATCCTCGCCGCCCCTTCCGCACGCTCGGCGCTCATCGCAGCTTGAGGGTCGAGAGTGCGAGGACCGCGAAGAAGATCGCCAGGATCCAGAAGCGAATGATGACGCGCGACTCCGCCCAGCCCGAAAGCTCGAAGTGGTGGTGCAGCGGCGCCATCCGAAAGACCCGGCGCCCCGTCGTCTTGAAGGACAGGACCTGGATGATCACCGAGAGCGCCTCGAGCAGGAAGAGCCCGCCGACGATCGCCAGGAGCACCTCCTGCTTGGTCATCACCGCCACGGCCGCGATGGCACCGCCCAGAGGCAGCGACCCGACGTCTCCCATGAAGACGTCGGCCGGATGGCAATTGAACCAGAGGAACCCGAGCGAGGCCCCCGAGATGGCGCCGCAGAAGATCGCGAGCTCTCCGGACTGGGGCACGAACGGGATCTGCAGGTAACGGGCCGCGACCGCGTTGCCGGTCACGTAGGCCAGGATCGCGTAGGTTCCCGCGGCGATACCCACCGCGCCGATCGCGAGCCCGTCGAGCCCGTCCGTCAGGTTGACGGCGTTGGAGGAGCCGACCAGCACGATCGCCACGAAGGGGACGTAGAGGAGGCCGAGGTCGAGAAGCGCCTTCTTCAGGAACGGAAAGGTGACGACCGAGGAGAACGCCCCGTGCGCCGCCCACTGCTCGATCGCCCACGCCGCGGCGAAGGCGACCAGGAACTGGGGCAGCAGCTTGCCGCGCCCGGAGAGGCCGAGGCTCCTCTTGCGCGCGACCTTCGTGTAGTCGTCGGCGAAGCCGACCACGCCGAGCGCGAGAAGCGTGCCGAGCGCGATCCAGACGAAGCGGTTCGAGACGTCCATCCAGAGCACGGTCGCGACGCAGACGGCGAGAAGGATCAGCAGGCCTCCCATCGTCGGCGTGCCCGCCTTGGAGAGGTGCGACCTCGGGCCCTCCTCCCGGATCGCCTGGCCGATCTGCCGGCGCTTCAGGAGCCGGATCATCCACGGCCCGAGCGCGAGCAGCAGCAACAGCGCCGTGACCGCCGCCATCGCGGTGCGGAACGTGATGTAGCGGAAGACGTTGAAGACGGGGTAGTGGCGGGCGAGGGGGTAGAGCCAGTAGTAGAGCATCGCGGGATCGCCTCACTGGCCACGGGCCGCGCCGGCGCGGGAGAGCAGCTCCACGGCGCGCTCGAGCCCGACCCCTCGCGAGGCCTTGAACAGCACCGTGTCGCCGGCGTCGAGCATCGAGTCGAGCAGGTTGGCGGCGTGCTCGGGCGTGTCGAGGACCCGCACCTCTCCGGGCGGAAAGCCGGCCTCGATCGCCCCCTCGGCGAGGAAGCGGCCGAGCGGGCCGACGCAGATGAGCCGGTCGGCGCGGCCGACGACGTAGCGCCCGGTCTCGCGGTGCCACCACTCCGACTCCGGGCCGAGCTCGCGCATGTCGCCGAGCGCGGCGATCTTGCGCTTCCCCGGGAGCAGCCTCAGGGTGTCGAGCGCCGCCCGCATGGAGGGAGGGCTCGCGTTGTACGCGTCGTCGTAGAGCAGCGCCCCCGAGGCATGCCGGCGGGACTCTCCGCGGTGCGCCGCGGGCGCGAGCCGCGGCGCGGCCTCCGCGCAGTCTTCGACGGTCGCCCCGGCCGCGACCGCGACGGCGGAGGCCGCGAGGAAGTTGGACACCTGGTGCATGCCGGGCAGCGGCAGGTTCACCGGCGCCTCGCCCGAGGGCGTCTTCAGGCGGAAGCGCGACGAGCGGTCCCCCGCCACGATCTGCTCGGCGCGCACGTCGGCCGGCGCCGTCATGCCGAAGCGCAGCATGCGCCCCCGATGGGAGGCGGCGATCGCGGCGATGCGGGCGTCGTCGGCGTTGACGACGAAGACGCCGCCCGGGCGCAGCCCCTCGAGGATCTCCGCGTTGGCCCGGGCGATCGCGTCGAGCGAGCCCAGAAACTCGAGGTGCTCCAGGGCGATCAGCGTGATCGCGGCCACGTCCGGCTCGAACGTGCGCGACAGGCGCGAGATCTCGCCGGGCGCGCTCATCCCCATCTCCCCGACCATCCACTCGGGTCCGAGAGAAAGGTTCGCGACCGACAGCGGAAACCCGATCGCGCTGTTCTGGTTGCCCGGGGTCTTTCCGACGGGGCAATGGCGGGAAAGGATTGCCGCCGCGAATTCCTTGGTGGTCGTCTTGCCCGCCGATCCCGCGATCGCCGCCAGGCGGAAGCCCGCCCTCTTCTTGAGCCAGCCCGCCAGGCGCAGCAGCGACTCCAGAGTGTCGGGCACGACGACCACCGGCGCGCGGCCCGCGACCTCGGGAAGCTCCCGCTCGGCCAGGACCGCAGCCGCGCCGCGGGAGACCGCCTCCGGCGCAAAATCGTGGCCGTCCACGCGCGCGCCCGGCAGCGCGACGAAGAGATCTCCGGGGCGCACCGCGCGCGAGTCCACCGCGGCCCCGGTCAGCGAAGCCTCGCCCGGCACGGGAAGCTCGAGCGCGCGAGACAGATCGGACAGCGTGAAGTTCATCGGCGCGACGCCAGCTCGGCCGCAACGGCGCGGTCGTCGAACGGCTCCTCGCGGTCTCCGATCACCTGCGTCGTTTCGTGCCCCTTGCCGGCCAGGACGACGACGGTTCCCGGGTTGGCCAGATCGATGGCCGCCCGGATTGCCTCGCGCCGGTCGGCGATGCGCAGGTACTTCGTCGCGCCGGAAGCGGCAAGGCCGCGCTCGACCTCGGAGAGGATCGCCTCCGGATCCTCGGAGCGGGGATTGTCGGAGGTCGCGATCGGAATGTCGGCGCGCGTCCCGGCGACGCGCCCCATCGGCTCGCGCTTGCCGCGGTCGCGGTCTCCGCCGCAGCCGAACACGAGAATGATCTTGCGGTCGGTCAGCTCCCTCACGGCCGAAAGCAGCCGCGAGAGGGCGTCCTCGGTGTGGGCGTAGTCGACCAGGATCGCGTAGGGCTGGCCCGCCTCGATCCGCTCGAGCCGGCCGGGCACGCTGCGAACGGCCGCAAGCCCCGCGGCGACCTCCTCGGGAGGCAGCCCCAGGGCGAGGCCCCCGGCCGCCGCGGCGAGCAGGTTGTCGACGTTGAATCGGCCGAGAAGCGGCGAGGTCACGCGAAACCTTCCCGCCGGGGAGACGGCGTCGAAGGACGTTCCCGAAAGATCGCAGTGCGCCGACTCCGCCAGGACGTCCGCGCCGGCGCCGGCGGCCGAGTAGGTCAGGACGCGCCCTCCGATCTCCCCGGCGAGGCGCCGGCCGAAGGGATCCGCGGCGTTGACCACGGCCGTCGCCCCCGACTTGCGCAGGTCGAAGAGACGCCGCTTGGCTCCGTAGTAGCCCTCCATGTCTCGGTGGAAGTCGAGGTGGTCCCGGGTCAGGTTCGTAAAGACGGTTAGATCGAAGCGGCATCCCTCGACGCGGTCGAGGGCGAGCGCATGAGAGGAAACCTCCATGGACGCCGCCGGGATTCCCTCGCGCACGGCCTGCGCCAGCAGATCCTGCAGCAGCGTCGCATCCGGCGTCGTCCGGTCCGCCGGCAGCTCGCGGCGGCCGATCCGGTAGCCGATGGTGCCCAGAAACGCGGCTTCGCCGAAGCGGCGCGCAAGCAGCGATTGCAGCAGCAGCGCGGTCGTCGTCTTGCCGTTGGTGCCGGTCACCCCGGCCAGCACGAGCTTCTCCGCCGGGTCGCCGGCGAGGCGGGCCGCCGCGAGGGCCAGCGCGCGGCGAGCCTGCGGGACGCGCACCCAGGGGACGGTGACGCCCCGGGGGGCGGGGGCCTCGGCGGCGACCGCGACGGCGCCGCGCGAGATCGCCTCCGCCACGTGCTCCAGGCCGTCGGCCTTCTCCCCCCGGATCGCGAAGAAGAGATCTCCGGGGCAGACGCGGCGCGAGTCGTGAACGACGCGGCGGATTTCGGGATCGGAGCCGGGCGGCACCAACTCGGCTCCTGGCAGGGCCGAAAGCATCGCGAGCAGCTTCACGGCCCGGGTGTCGCGGAGGGCGTCTCCTCGCGCCCGCGGCCGGGTCGGGAGGCGGCCGCGGCGTCTTCCGAAAGGGAGAGGGTCACTACGAGGCCCGGTCTCCAGGCGGCGCCGGCAGCCGGCCGCTGCGCCGCGACGAATCCGCTTCCCTCCAGCCGCACGGCCATGCCCCGGCGCGCGAAGAGCGCCAGAGCCTGCCGCGCCGAGAGGCCCGCCGCGTCCGGTACGCCCGCTTCCGAAAGGGCGGGGACTGCCGGCGCGGCGGAGGCCGGCCGGCGGCGCGCGGAGGCCGGAACGACGCCCGGAGGAAAAAAGGGGCCCGAGGAGGCGGCGAGGACGGTGGCCGGAACCCGCTGCTCCTCGGGCGCAATTCGGAGGATCGAGAGGGCCTGCGAGACGATTCGCGAAAACACGGGAGCCGCGACCTCGCGGGCGTAGTACTTCCCGTGCGGTTCTTCGAGGATCACGACCGCCACCAGCCGCGGCGACTCCGCCGGCACGAATCCCACGAAGTTGGGAACGTACCGGCCCGGCTGGTAGCCGCCCGGACCGGCCTTCTGCGCGGTTCCGGTCTTGCCCGCGACGGAGAATCCGGGAATCGCCGCGAGCGTGCCCGTGCCGCGCTCGACGACCTCGACGAGGATGCGGCGCAGCGCCTCGGCGGTCTCGGGCGAAAGGACGCGGGGCGCGGGCGGCGCCGGCAGAGGCTCGACGCGCCCGTCGGGCAGAGCCACGCGCTCGACCACTCGGGGTGTCACCAGGCGCCCTCCGTTGGCGACGACGGCCGCGATGCGCGCCAGCTGCAGCGCCGTGACCGAGACCTCCTGTCCCATCGCGATCGACGCGTTCGAGAGCGCCGACCAGCGCGGCAGCGGCCGGAAGAGCCCGATGTTCTCGCCGGGCAAGTCGATTCCGGTCGGGCGGCCGACGCCGAAGGCCGTCGCTCCCTCGAAGAGACGCCGAGCCCCCAGGCGAAGACCAACCTGGATGATCCCCACGTTGGACGAGTGCTCGAAGATTCCCGCGAGCGTCAGCGAGCCGTAGGCGTGGTGGTCGGCCTCGGAGATCGTGGTGCCGGCCACGCGAATGGTGCCGTCGCCGGTGTCGAAGACGTCCTGCAGGGTGACCGCATGCCGTTCGAGGGCGAGGGAGCCCGTCACGATCTTGAAGGTCGAGCCCGGCTCGTACGCGTCGGCGATCGCGCGGTTTCGGCGCGCCTCCGCCGGAACGCGGTTGAAACGGTTCGGATCGAAGCCGGGCACGCTCGCCATCGCGAGGACCTCGCCCGACCAGGGATCGAGCAGCACGGCGGTGCCCGAGCGCGCCCCGTGCTCGGCGACGGCGGCGGCGAGCTCGCGCTCGACGGCGAACTGAACGCCGGAGTCGATCGAGATCTGGAGCGACGCCCCTTCCTCGGGAGGCCGCCCCGGAGCCTCCGCCTCCCCGTAGGTCGAGCGGCGCGCGTCGGTCAACGCGACGATCTCGCCGGGCTTTCCGCGAATCGTGCGGTCGTAGGCGTATTCGAGGCCGCCCAGGCCCCGATCGTCGGTTCCGACGTAGCCGAGCAGGGCCGCGGCGAGCGATCCCCTCGGGTAGAAGCGTCGGGTCTCCGTCACGAACCGGATGCCGGGAAGCTTCATCTGCCGCACGTGCTCGGCGACCTCGGGATCGACCTTGCGCTTCAACCAGACGAACCCGACGTCGCGAGAGAGCTTCGCCGCGAGCTCCGCCGGCGTCTCTTCGAGCGCCCCGGCCAGGGCCTGCGCCACGGCGGCCGGCCGCTCCACCTCGTCGGGAAGCGCGTAGATCGACGAGCACTCGACCGAGACGGCGAGCTCGCGGCCGTTGCGGTCGACGATCGAGCCTCGTCGGGGCGAGACGTCGACGCGGCGCTCCTGCTGACGCTGGGCGCGCGCCCGGTACTTCGAGCCCTGGGCGACCTGGACCTGCAGGAGCCGCCCCACGACCGCAACGCCCCAGACAGCGAGCAGCACGCCGAGCCAGCGGGCGCGGCCCGGGCAGAGCGCTCTCACGGCCGGGACTCCCGGGGCGGCGGCGCCTGGACGTACTGGATTTGGCCGGACACGGGCGGGCGCAGCTTCTTGCGGGCCGCCAGCGCAGACACCCGATCGGGAGACGAGGCGCGCGCGAGCTCCGCGCGCAGAATCCGGTTCTGCTCGTCGAGCTCGAGAACCCGACGCACGCGGGCCTCCCGCGCGTAGCCCACCCGCACCGTCTCGATGTGCAGGGCGGCGTAGACCAGCAACGCGCAGGCGACCGGCAGCCCGGCGAGCAGAAAGGTCGCGAGCTCGCGTCCGCGGCGGCGGTCCCGCTCGCGGGTCAGGTGCAGGTTCTCGACGCGTTTGCCTTGCGAGTAGGCGGCGGTGCTCATGAGGAAGTTGTCAGTTGTCAGTTCTCAGTTGTCAGTTCTCAGTTGTCAGTTCTCAGCGATCAGCTCTCGGCGGTCGGGAGGGATTCGCTCGATTGCGGCGCATCGATCTTCTCGGCGACGCGAAGCCGGGCGCTGCGCGACCGGGGGTTTGCCCGGCGTTCCGCCTCGGAGGGAACGACGGGACGACGCGTCAGAACGCGCAGGACCGCGCGCGCGCCGCAGACGCATCGCGGGATTCTCGGCGGACAGAGGCACACGCCGGAATCGCGGCGGAAGGCCTCCTTGACGAGCCGGTCCTCCAGGGAATGGTAGGAGAGCACGGCGATGCGCCCTCGGGCGTTTGCGCGGTGGACCGCGGCGGCGAGAAAGCGCGAGAGGGCCACGAGCTCCTGATTGACCTCGATGCGGAGCGCCTGAAAGACCCTGGTGGCCGGATCGATGCGGTCGCGCGACCCCTTGGCGCTCGCCACGATCCGGGCGAGCTGCCGAGTGGTCGTGATCGGCCCCCGGGCCCGTTCCGCCACGATCCCCCGCGCGATCTTTGCCGCCATTCGTTCCTCCCCGTATTCGCGGAAAATCCGCGTCAATTCCTCGACCGAGGACGCCGCGACGATCTCCGCGGCGCTCCGGCCACTACGCCCCATTCGCATGTCGAGGGGTCCCTCCCGGCGGAAGGAGAACCCGCGCGCCGGGGTCTCGAGCTGCATCGAGGAGACGCCGAGATCGGCGAGAATCCCGTCGGGCGCCGGGCAGCCCGAGAGGAGCGCGTCGAGATCGGCGAAGTCGCCCTCCCGAAATTCCACGCGCGACGAAAACCTCGCCAGACGCCGGCGAGCGAGCGCGAGCGCCTCGGGATCGCGGTCGATTCCGAGCAGACGGAGCCCCGCGCCGCCGCGCTCGAGCATCGCCTCGGCATGACCGCCGGCCCCGATCGTGGCGTCCACGAAGAATCCCCCGCGCTCCGGACACAGCCATTCCACGACTTCTCGCAGAAGGACCGGCGTGTGCGCGGGATGCTCAATCTCCTTCGTCTCACCGACTCCCGTTTCCTCTTCGTCGGCTTTCCTTCACGACAGCAGCTTGGAAAGCTCGTCGTAGTCCTCCGGCGTGAAGTCCTCGCCCGCGAGCCTGGTCGCGAGCGCGCCGCGGTCGGACACGACCAGGTGATCGATGTTTCCGGTCACGACGACGTCGGGCGGAAGCTTCGCGGCGTCGCGCAGGATCTGGGGGACGAGCACCCGCCCCTGCCCGTCGAGGGCTCCGCCCTGTCCGTAGTAGTTGACCCGCTCGAGGAACTTTCGCTTGGCCCGGTGAATCGCCGGAAGCGCGGCGAGCTTCTCCTCGAGCGCCTGCCAGATCGAGAGCGGATAGACCAGCACCTCGCGGCCGTGCAGGGAAGTGACGAACACTTCGGGCCCGAACGCCTCTTCGATCTGCTGTCGGAAGAGATTCGGCACCTTCAGTCGGCCCTTCTCGTCGAGGCGGGCCGGCGCGCTTCCCCGAAAGCGATCCATCCTTCCTCTCGAGTCCCGATTCGCAAATCAGGACCACTTTCAACCACTTTTTTCCAGATTAAACCACTGCCCGCGATGTTAGGAGGGCCAAGGTTTGTTAGTCAAGGGAAAGCCTTTGCCTAAAAAAATTAGGGGCGCTAATCGAGCGTAAGGCGCCGACTGCTCGTGTTCGGTCGCCTTCGACCCCAAAACGCTAGGGGGTGAGCGTCCCAGGGTCCGGGGACTCTACCGATAGCGGAGTGAGTTGGTAAATACCCCGGACGGGCTTCTAGGACGCCTTCTTCTCTTCCGCCTTCGCCAGCGCCGGATCGTAGATCTTGATGAACGCCTCGCGGCGCAGCTTCTCGACGTACTCGGCCAGGTGCTTGTCGTAGATGTTCTCGCTCATGCGCTTCTGGAGGTCCCCCCGCACTTCGGCGAACGGCTTGTAGCCCGCGGGCTTGCGCTCGGCCACGTGAAACAGGTGAACCGAGCCCGGCAGCAGGACCGGCGCCGGGTATTCCTGCGGGGGATCGGCGAAGACGGCCGAGTCGAGAGCCGGCAGAAGCTCCCCCTTCGCGACCGTTCCGAGGTCTCCGCCCCGGTCGCGGGCGTTGCCCTCCGAGTACTGCTTGGCCGCGTCCGAAAACGGCATGCCGGCCGCGATCTTCGCGCGCGCCTCCTCGATCTTCTCGACCGCCGCCTGCCGCGCCGCGGCGTCCTCGGACGAGAACCGCAGGACGATCTCGTACACGTGCGCCTGCTCGGGCACCTTGTAGAGCTCGTCCTTGCGCCGCTCGTACTCGAGCCGCAGGACGTCGTCGTTCATGGTGATCTTTCCGGTCACCTCGCGGCCGACGACCTTCTGCATCGTGATCGTCTGGCGCAGCTGCTTCCTCAAATCGTCGCGCGTCATCTTCGACTGGGCGAGCGCGGCGTCGAACTCCGCGTCCGTCGCCAGGTTGTACTGACGCTTGACGCGCTCGACCGCCTCTTCGACCTCGGCGTCGGTCGCAGCGACGTCGAGCTCCTTGGCCTTTTCCTCGAGCAGCTTCTCCTGGATCATCTCGTCGAGCACCCGGCGGCGGCCGTCCGCATCGCCCGCGCTGCGGAGCTCCAGCGAACATCGGTTCTCGAACTCGCTGTGCGTGATCGGCTGGTCGTTGACCCGCGCGACGACCGATTCGACGATCTCCGCGGAGGCCGAGGCGGCCACGAGGAACGCGGCCACGGTGAGCATCCTTCGCATGGCGGGATTAGATAACACGGCCGCGGCCGGCCGGCTTCCCTTCCTACGCCGCCGCCCGCCGCCCGAGGCGCGCCAGCAGGGCCAGGAGAACCTCCGGAAGCGCCTCGCCGCGCGGGGCAGGCAGCGTCAGGACGCGTGCCGGAGTGAGGCTCGCGCCCGGCGTCGACCGGACCACCTCCAGCAGGCGCTCCGGGTCGACGGCGGCGTCCTCTGCCAGCCGCAGATGCACCCGCCCGGCCTGGGACGTCACGGATTGCACGCCCAGGGCCTCGGCCCGCATTCGGATGCGCGCGTACGCCGCCAGGCGCCCGACGGCTGGAGGCGGCTCGCCGAAACGGTCTGCGACCTCGGTCAGCGTCTCCGAAAGCCCCTTCTCGTCCCGCGCCCGGGCAATCTTCTTGTAGATCATCATTCGCCAGTTCTCGTCGGCCACGTAGTCGCCCGGGATCGTCAGGTCGAGCCCGAGCGACAGCGTCACGAGCCGCTCCGGCTGCGGCTCCTCGCCCCGGATCTCGCGGATCGTCTCCTCCAGAAGCTGCAGGTACGTCTCGAAACCCACCGACGCGATCTGCCCCGACTGCTCTCCTCCCAGGATGTTGCCCGAGCCCCGGATCTCCAGGTCCTTGGCCGCGATGCGGAAGCCCGCCCCCAGGTCGCAGAACTCCTGGATCGACGCGAGCCGGCGGCGCGCCACCTCCGACAGGGCCGCCGTCTCGTGCACGAGCAGGTACGCGAAGGCGGGCCGGTCGCTTCGCCCGACGCGTCCTCGAAGCTGGTAGAGCTGCGCCAGGCCGAAGGTCTCCGCGCGGTCAATCAGGATCGTGTTGGCCGACGGAATGTCGAGCCCATTCTCGATGATGGTGGTCGCGAGGAGCAGGTCCGCCTCCCGCGTCAGGAAGCGGTGCATCGCCTTCTCGAGCTCGGACTCCCGCATCGCCCCGTGGGCCACGGCGATGCGGACCGACGGAACGAGCTCGTGCAGCATCTCCTTGACCCCGCCGATCGACTCGACGCGGTTGTGCACGAAGAACGCCTGGCCCCCGCGGGCGATCTCCGCCTCGATCGCCTCGCGGATGACCGCGGGCTTGGCGGGCACGACCTGCGTCTCGATCGCCAGCCGGTCCCGCGGGGGCGTCTCGATGATCGAGAGGTCCCGGAGCCCCGAGAGCGAAAGGTGCAGCGAACGGGGGATGGGTGTGGCGGACATCGCCAGCACGTCGATCGAGGTCCGCCACTCCTTCAACTTCTCCTTCTGCGCCACCCCGAAACGCTGCTCCTCGTCCACGATGAGAAGGCCCAGGTCGCGGAAGGCGAGGTCCTTGCCGAGCATCCGGTGGGTCGCGATCAGGATGTCCACGGCTCCGTCGGCGACCCGGGCGACGATCTCCTTCTGCTCGGCGCGCGAGCGAAAGCGCGAGAGCAGCTCGATGGTCACGGGAAACGCGGCGAAGCGGCGCCGGAAGGTGCGGAAGTGCTGGTCGGCCAGAACCGTCGTCGGCGCCAGCACCGCGACCTGCTTGCCGTCGAGCACCGCCTTGAAGGCCGCGCGCATCGCGACCTCCGTCTTGCCGTAGCCGACGTCGCCGCAGAGGAGCCGGTCCATCGGCCTGTCCGACTGCATGTCCCGCTTGACGTCGGCGATCGCCTGGGCCTGATCCGGGGTCTCGGTGTACTCGAAGGCGTCCTCGAACTCCTTCTGCCAGGGGGAGTCCTTCGAGAAGGCGAAGCCCGGGGCCACGCTCCGGCGCGCGTAGAGCTTCAGGAGCTGGTCGGTCATGTCGCGCATGGCGCGCTTGACGGAGGCCTTGCGCCGCCCCCAGCCCGCGCCGCCCAGCCGG
Organism: Acidobacteriota bacterium; assembly: GCA_050257975.1. Lineage (GTDB taxonomy): Bacteria > Acidobacteriota > Thermoanaerobaculia > UBA5066 > Gp7-AA6 > DATBFU01. Next base: position 33,812 of record JBLMXY010000012.1, on the reverse strand, counting down.
TCGAGCACGGGCTCGACGCCCTCGAGGCCCGAGTACTTCTGGACGAGGTCGAACCTCTCGACGGGAAGCAGCAGCGTCTTGTCCTCGGCGTACCCGATCTCCATGAACTCGCGCTCCTCGCCCTCCACGGGGACGCGCTTCAAGCCCTTGAAGAGCCCGATGCCGTAGTCGCGGTGCACGACCGCGTTGCCGAGCTTCAGGTCGCGCAGGTCCGAGAGAAACGCCTCCGACGGCCGCGCGCGCACCGCCGCGGACGGCTTCTCCTCGCCGAAGATCTCGCTTTCGGCGTAGAGCGCGAGCCGCGGCGCGCGCAGCCGGAAGCCCGCGGAGATCTCGGCCGGGACGACGACGACGGCCCCGGGCTCGCGCTCGGAGGCGACCGGGAGAGCGTATTCGCGCGCGAAACGGCGGACCTTCTCCGCTCCGCCGGGGACCCGCGCCGCGATGAGGACTTCCTCGCCGGCGGCGAGCGCGGCGGCGATCTCCCGGGCCGCCTCGGCGGTTCGCCCGCCGTGCCCGGGAATCCCCTCGGCCGGAAGGCGGATCGGGGTTCCCGTGGAGAGACCCAGCCGGTCGAGGCAGAGCGGCGCCGATGCGGCCGCCTCCCGGACCCGGTCGGCCGGATGGAGCAGCTCCTCCGGCGCGAAGACGTCCCGATCGGGATCCCGGTCCGCGGCGATGCGCTCGGAAAACGCCGCGACCTCTTCTTCGATGCCAGCCGGCTCGACCGCGACGCGAAGCGCCGGCCCCGCGTGGTCGAGCCAGCCCGATGGCATGGCGGACACCGCCGGCGCGAAGACGATGCACTCGGCCTCCGACGGCGGGCGCCCGATGCGCTGCTCGAGCAGCTCGCGCTTCTCCCGCGATTCCCGCGACGCGGCGAAGGGCGGCACCTTCGCCGACGAAAGCCGCTCGCTCGAGCGCTGCGTGTCCGGGTCGAACACGCGAATCGAGGCGATCCGGTCGCCCTCGAGCTCGACCCTCAAGGGCAGCGCGCGGTCGGGAGGAAAGACGTCGAAGAGTCCGCCGCGCACCGCGAGGTCCCCCGTTTCGACGACCAGGTCGCTGCGCCGATAGCCCAGCTCCGTCAGCCGCGCCGCCAGCCGCGGCAGTGTCACCTCCTCGCCCTCGGCCAGGTCGACGGCGAGCCCGGCGAACTCCTCCGGCGCCGGCAGGCGCGTGAAGAGCGCGGCCGCAGGCAGGACCACCGCCCCGACCTCCCCGGCCTGCGAGAGGGCCGAGAGCAGGCGAAACTCGTCGCGCCGCGCCTTGAGCGAGGCCGGGATTCGCTGGTAGGGGGTCAGGGCCGGCGCGGGCGCGCGGAAGACGCCGGCGAGGCCCGCCGCCTCGAGGTCGAGCGCCAGCTGCTCGGCCGCCTCCTCGTCGGGAACCAGGATCGCGAGGCGCCGGCCAAGGTCCCGGGACAGCTCCGCGAGAAGCAGCCCGGGCAGCGCACCGACGCCCCCCGAGACGACCGCGCGCGCCTCTCCCCTGCGGACCCTGCCAAGCAGGTCCCCGTACGCGGGAATGCCCCGGACGGCGTCGGAAAGAAGGGTCAGCTTCGGGTCCTGCCTCCTCGCAGCGCGAGCCTATCGCGCCGGGCCGTCCGACAAAACGGGCAGGACGATGCGTGACGGGTCTCGGGCGTCGTGGCGGATCCAGATCGAAGCCCTGCGGGTCTCTCCCGAGAGCGTCTCGGGTTGCCCCGTCTGAGGGTTGCGCGAGAAGTGAGGCAGGAAGCTCCCCACAGAACGATCCGAACGCGGTGTCCCTTCGCGAAGAGATTCCCGGTTCGAAGGTTCGGAAGACGAAGCGTCACGACGCGCTTGCGCGACAGAGGCTCCGGCCGCTCGCCGCCGCGCTCGCTCGCGCGCAGCACCGCCGCCTTCACGGCGGCCGGGTAGGAGATGCGAGCCGTACCGGCCGCGCACGTCCTGGAAGACGACGGCCGTATCCGCACTCGAGCGCCTCGCGGACGATCGGGCTTTCCCTCATGCCCTTGCGGTCGTAGGGCGTGCGGCAGACGAGCGTGGGAAAACGCCGCTCGGCGAGGGGAGAAGAACATCGGCGACGAGATACACGCCGTCCCGCATCGGCACCCGCGCGTCGAGGCACCCCGTCGCGGCGGCCGGGCGAAGAAGAGAAGTTTCCAGGAACGATCGAGAGGTCACGCGCATCGGGCCGGCCGCTCCGGAAAGCGACGCGGCCAGGGCGAGGGCGGCGAGGCTCACCGCGGCGAGCCGGCGGTCACCCGCGGTGGACGGCGGCCGCGCGCAGCTTGCGGACCGCGGCCTCGACGGCTCCGACGGCGAAATCCACCTCTTCCTGCTTCGAGAAGCGCCCCAGGCCGAAGCGGATCGAGGCGTGCGCGAGATCGTCCGCAACGCCGATCGCCTTGAGGACGTGCGACGGCTCGATCGAGGCCGACGTGCAGGCGGAGCCCGAGGAGACGGCGAGATCCTTCAGGCTCATCAAGAGCGCCTCCCCCTCGACGCCGGCGAAGGAGAGGTTCAGGTTGCCCGGCAGCCGCCGCTCTTCGCGTCCCGGCAGGACGTCGCCCCGCTCGTCGATCGGAGGCAGCTCCGCGCCGTTCAAGGAGACGTCCTCGACGCTCGCCCGGACCCCCTCGTCCAGGCGCCGCCGAAGAAGCCGCAGCCGCCGCGCTTCCTCTTCGCGCTCCGCGATCGAGATCTCCACGGCCCTGCCGAAGCCCACGATGCCCGGAACGTTCAACGTGCCCGAGCGCAGGCCGCGCTCGTGCCCGCCGCCGTAGAAGAGCGGCGCGAGCCGCACCCGCGGGTTCTTCCCGCGCACGTAGAGCGCGCCCGTTCCCTTCGGGCCGTAGAGCTTGTGCGCCGTGATCGAGGCGAGGTCGACTTGCATCGTCTCGACGTCGAACGGAATCTTTCCGAAGCCCTGGACCGCGTCGGTGTGGAAGAGGATTCCTCTTCCCCGGCAGATCGCGCCGATCTCGGCCACGGGATGGATCGTTCCGATCTCGTTGTTGGCGAGCATCAGGGTGACCAGGATCGTCCGGTCGGTCAGCGCGGCGCGCACCCGCTCGGGCGCGATCCGCCCGGTCCGGTCCGGGGCGAGCCAGGTGACCTCGTAACCGTCGCGCTCGAGCGCCTTGCAGGAGTCCAGAACCGCGTGGTGCTCGGTGGCCGCCGTGACGATGTGGCGCCCCTTCTCCCGGTAGAGTCGGGCCACGCCGAAGATCGCGAGGTTGTCCGACTCGGTGGCGCCGCTGGTGAAGACGATCTCCTTGTCCCGGGCGTTGAGGGCCGCCGCGATCTGGTGGCGCGCCTCCTCCACCGCCGCTTCCGCCTCCCAGCCGAAGACGTGGCTTCGCGAGGCCGCGTTGCCGAAGACCTGCGTGAAGTACGGGAGCATCGCCTCGAGCACGCGCGGATCGACCGGCGTCGTCGCGTGATAGTCCATGTAGACGGGAAGCTTCATGGCGCCGAACCACTATAGGACCCTTCCAGGCGCCGGACAATCCTCGCAAGACCGCTCGCCGGGCGAGCCCCGGGCCCTCGCCGCGCCGCCGCGAGGGCCCGCGCCGACAGGACCGACCGGTCAGATCTCTTCGGCCGGGAGCAGGAAGGCGTGGAGCCTTCGGCCATGCCGCGACCCGACCGCGGCGAGGGCCTCCCGGACGGGCCCGATTCGCTCCTCCTCCACCGCGAGGAAGATCAGGTCCGAGACGCCGGGCGCGGCCCGGGAGCCGAAGCGGGGCCCGGTCGTTCCCTCTCCGTAGACCGTCGAGATCTCCGTGAACCCGCGCGCTCCGGCCGACTCGAGCGCCGCCTCCGCGTCGTCGCGCGCCTCGCGGGGCACGACCACCACGAGCAGCTTCACGCCGCCCGGCGCTCCTCGGGCACCCCCAGCCGCCGCAGGAGGAGCATCATCGGGCACGTTCCCGTGAAGGCCGACTGCAGCAGGTTGGCGCCGACGAAGGCGGTGAAGAGGAAGAAGGCCGGATGGACGAACCATCCCAGGGCGAGCGACAGCAGGACGAAGGTCCCGGCGATCCCGCGCAGCCAATCGTTCAACGTGCGTTTCATACGAGACTCCTTTCCGGTTCGAGTGCGGGTGTGGGTGCCGATGAGGGCGTGGGCAATTGCCCCGCGGAGGCCTTTTTCTCCTCGGAGCGCCGGAGCAGGTAGTAGAGGACCGGGACGGCCGCGCGCGACAGCAGTGTGGCGGCCACCTCGCCGGCCATCATGGCCACGGCCAGTCCCTGGAAGATCGGGTCGAAGAGCATCACGGAGGTCCCGACGACGACCGCCGCCGCCGTGAGCAGCATCGGGCGGAAGCGCACCTCGCCGGCGTCGAGAACCGCCTCCGAAAGCGGCATCCCCTCCCGGCGCCGCAGCTCGATGAAGTCGACGAGGATGATCGAATTGCGCACGATGATGCCGGCGCCGGCGATGAAGCCGATCATCGAGGTGGCCGTGAAGAAGACGCCGAAGAGGGCGTGGGCGGGCAGGATCCCGACGAGGGTGAGCGGGATCGGCGCCATGATCACGAGCGGGACCGTGAAGCTGCGGAACCAGCCGACGACCAGCACGTAGATCAGCACGAGCACGGCGGCGAAGGCGAGCCCCAGATCGCGAAACACCTCGTAGGTCACGTGCCACTCGCCGTCCCACTTGATCCCGTACCGCGTCGTGTCGAAGGGCGCCGTAGCCGTCTGGGTGGAGATCCGGTATCCGCCCGGGACGCGGATCTTCGAGAGGCCCTTCTCGAGCGCGGCGATCGCGTAGACCGGGGCCTCCTTCGCGCCGCCGACGTCCGCCGTCACGTACACGACGGGCTTCAGGTTCTTGTGGTCGATCGAGGTCTCGTCGGGCCGGCGCTCGAACCGCCCGATCTCCGAGAGCGGCACGAGCCTCCCGTCGCGGCCCGGGACCGTCAGGCCGCCCAGCGCGGTCAGATCATTGCGGCTCGCCGCCGGCAGCGTCACGACGAGCGGGATCCGCTCCCGAATGCCCGGCAGCTGCACCTCGTCGACGGCGTCGCCCGACAGCGCCAGCCGCAGCGCGGCCGCCACGTCGGCCTCGCGGATTCCGGAGAGGCCGGCTTTTCCCCGATCCAGCCGGAAGACCACCCTCTCGCGCGGGCTCTCGACGTACCAGTCGACGTCGACGACTCCTTCCGTCCGCGAGAAGAGATCCTTGACCTGCCTTGCGACTTCGCGCCGACCCGCCTCGTCGGGGCCGTAGACCTCGGCGACGAGAGTCTGGAGCACCGGCGGTCCCGGGGGCACCTCGGCGACCTTCACGCGCGCGTCGTACCGGCGCCCGATCGCGGTGACGATCGGCCGCGCGAGCCTGGCGACCGCGTGCGAAGAGCGGCGCCGATCCCCCTTCTTCCGAAGCGTCACCTGCACGTCTCCCTGGTTCGGGCGCGAGCGGAGAAAGTAGTGCCGCACGAGGCCGTTGAAGTTGTACGGCGCGGCCGTGCCGGCGTAGACCTCCGTGCCGACGACCTCCGGCAGGGCGCGCAGGGCCTCCGCCATTTCGGACAGGGCGCGGTTGGTCGTCTCGAGGGTCGTGCCGTCCGGAAAATCGACGACCACCTGGAACTCGTTCTTGTTGTCGAACGGGAGCATCTTGACGTGCACGGCGCCCAGCGGAACGAGCGCCATCGCCGCGGCGAGCAGCACGGCGATGCCGGCGAAGAAGACGAGGCGGGCCCGCGTCCCACCGGCGGTCACGAGCGGAGTCATGGCCTTGCGATAGAGCCGCGCGAGCGTGCCGCCGGAGCCTTCCCCATGGCCGCTCGCCGCGCCGGGAGCGCGGCGGAAGAGCAGGCGCGCCGCCCAGGGCGAGACCGCGAAGGCGACCAGCAGCGAGAAGAGCATGGCCGCGGAGGCGCCGATCGGAATCGGCCGCATGTAGGGCCCCATCAGGCCGCCGACGAACCCCATCGGAAGAATGGCGGCGATGACCGCGAAGGTCGCGAGCACGGTCGGATTGCCGACCTCGTCGGTCGCCTCCACGGCGATCACCGCGAGGCCGCGCTCTCGCGAGCCCGGCAGCCGCAGGTGGCGCACGATGTTCTCGACGACGACGATCGCGTCGTCGACCAGGATTCCGATCGAGAAGATCAGCGCGAAGAGCGTGATGCGGTTCAACGTGTAGCCGAAGAGCCAGAAGACGAACAGCGTCAGGGCGAGCGTGACCGGCACCGCGAGAAGCACCACACCGGCCTCGCGGCGGCCGAGCGCCAGGGCCATCAGGAGGGCCACCGACAGAGTCGCCAGGCCCATGTGCTTCAGAAGCTCGTTGGATTTCTCGGAAGAGGTCTCGCCGTAGTCGCGGCTGATCGTCGTGCGCACGTCGGCGGCGAGCAGCTTCGGCCGGAGGACGTCCAGCTTCCTCTCGATCGCGTGCACGACGGTGATCGCGTTCGCGCCCCGGCGCTTGCTGACCGCGAGCGTCACGGCGGGCCAGCGGCCGGGCACCCCCGGCTCGCCGTGGGAGACGTACGCGGAAGGCTCCTCCGGCCCGTCCAGGACGCGGGCGACGTCGGAGAGCCGCACCGGCCGGCCGCCGCTCTCGGCGACCACCACGGCGCCCAGGTCCTCGGCCGACTGGACGAAGCCGCCGGCGTCGACCAGCAACTCCCGTCCGTCCGCGACGAGCGCTCCGGCCCGGGCCCGCCGGTTCGCCGCGACGATCGCGGGAACCACGGCGCCGGGCGCCAGGCCCCGGGCGGCGAGGGCCGCCGGATCGAGCTCGACGCGGAACTGACGGCGCAGGCCGCCGATCAGCGCCGTGTCGGAGACCTCCGGAATCGTCTTGATCTCGTTCTCGACCTCGGCCGCGACCTGCCTCAGCGTGGCCGGGTCGAGCGTCGTGCTCCAGAACGTCATCGCCCAGATGGGCACGTCGTCGATCGACCGCGGCTTGACCAGGGGCGGAGGAAGCGCGGCAGGCCACTGGTCCGCGAGCGAGTCGAGCTTCGCCCGGACCCGCGTGACCGCCCGGTCGGGGTCCTCCCCGACGCGGAAGCGCAGCACGACCAACGCGCTGTCGGGCGAGGAGGTCGAGTACACGTATTCCACGCCCGGGATCGACCAGAACGCCTTCTCGAGCGGCGCGACGATCTGCCGCTCGACTTCGACGGCGCTTCGGCCCGGCACGCCGGCGAAGACGTCGATCATCGGCACCTTGATCTGCGGCTCCTCCTCCCGCGGCGTCACCAGGATGGCGAGCCCTCCCAGGCCCAGAGCGAAGAGGACCACCAGGGGCGTCAGCTTCGAGTCGATGAAGGCCCGAGCCAGGCGCCCCGCGATGCCCAGGGGCCGCCGCTCGAGAGCGAGGCGAGTCTTGGAGTCCATCGTCACGACGCGAGCCGCGTTCCCGCTTCCAGGTCGGCCGGCGGCTCGAGAACCACCCGGTCGCCCGCGTCGAGCCCCGAGCGGACCTCGACCAGGCCGCCGCCCATCCGGGCGCCCGTGCGGACGTAGCGCAGGGCGAGCCGGCCGTCCGAGCCCGCGGTCCACGCGACTTCGAGGCCGCCCCGCGCGACGATGGCGCGCTCCGGAACCACGAGGCGCGGCTGCGCGGCGCCGGGCAGCCGCACGCGCGCGAACGAGCCGACCGGCGGCTCGTCGCCTTGCGGCAGATCGATGCGCACCGTGCGCCGGCGCGTCGCGGGGTCGATCGCGCCCACGATCTCCGCCACGCGCCCGGTCTGCGCGCGGCCCGCCACCACGACCTCGACCGGATCGCCCACCGCCAGGTGCGCCGCCTCCTGCTCGCCCGGCGCGGCCTCCACACGGCGCCCCGAAACGGATGCGAGGCGCACCAGCGGCCTGCCCGGGGCGGCGAGATCTCCCGGCGAGACCATCTTCTCGACCACGACGGCGTCGAAGGGAGCCGTCAGCACGGCCTGCGCGCGGTCGGTCTCCGCGCGCCGCAGCGCGGCCTCGGCGGAGGCGGCCCCGGCGGCCGCGGCGGCCTCCTCCTGCCTCGCCCGCTCGAGCTCGACGGCGGCCGCCGCCTGCCGCGCTTCCAGCTTCTCGTAGCGAGCGCGGTTGCGGCGGGCAAGCTCGAGGGCGGAGCGCGAAGCCGCGAGGCCCGCGCGGGCTCCCTCGAGCGCGGAATCGGCCTCGCTCTGCTCGAGGCGAACGAGGACGGCCCCGGCGCGCACCGTCTGGCCCGGAACCGCGCGGACCTCCGCGACGGGCGCGGCGAGACGACTCGAGAGCACGGCCTCCAGGCGCCCGACGACCACGCCCTCGACTTCGGTCACGGCGGGCAGGATTCGCTGCTCGACGACGGCGGTCCGCAGGGCCCGCACCGGCTGCGGCGCGGAAGCGGCCCCCGGCTTCTTCGCGCAGGATGCCGCCGCGACCAGCGCGAGAAGCGCCACGGCGATTCGTTTCATGGGGATTCCTCCTCGACGGGGGGCAGGCCGAGGGCCAGCCTCAGATTGGCGTGCGCGACCGCGCGCTCCGACCTCGCGGAGAGGGCGCCCAGCCGCGCGTGAAGCTCCGCCGCCCGGGCCTCCAGCAGGTCGGCGAGCCGGGCGACTCCCTCCTCGTAGCGCGCTTGCTGGATCTCTCGCGCCTGCCCCGCGGCGGCCTCGGCCTCGGCGAACGCCGCCTCGCGCGCCCGCGCCGCGTCGAGAGCCGCGCGGGCCGAGGCGATCTCCCTGTCGGCCTGCCGGCGTGCCTGGAGGGCCGCCGCATCGGCGGAAAGGGCGGAGGCGCGCGCCTCCGCGATCCGCGACGCCACACCCCCCGAGGCGAAGAGCGGCATCCGGAATCCGCCGAAGACGGACGCGGAATCGCCCCAGCGGCCCCCGGGGCTCGGCGCGTGCAGCTCGTAGCGCCCCAGGACGAGAAGCGTCGGCCACCGCGATCCGGTCGCCGCCCTCTCGAGGTCGCGCGCCGCCCGCGCGGCGAGCTCGGCCGCCGCCACGTCGTCGCGCTCCCCCGGCGTCTCTTCGGCGGCGGATCGCGTCTCCGGCAGCTCGGCCAGCGGCCGGCTCGCCGCCTCCTGCCCGATGAGGACCGCCAGGGACGCCCGGGCCTGCTCGAGCGCCGAGCGCCGGCCCGCGATTTCGGCGAGCACCTCGGACAGCGCCGCGCGGGCGCGCGCCGGATCGGCCCGCGTCGTGAACCCCTGCTCGGCGAGCGCCGACGCGATCGAGACGTCCTTCTCGGCGTCCGCCTTTCGGCCGGCGAGAAGCTCCAGGGCCGACTGCGCCTGCCGGGCTGCGGCGAAGGCGGCGACCGCCTCCGCGACCGTCGCGTCCTTGGCGCGATGGGCCGTCCGCGTCGCGGCGTCGGCCTCGGCCCGGGCCGAGCGGGCCTCGCCGCGCGCGGCGCCGAAGAGGTCGATGTTCCAGGCGGCGGTCAGGCCCGCGTTCCAGTCCCGGACGAATCCGGGATGGTTCGGATCCGAAGCGAAGAACTCGGCGGCGGAGAAGCGCTCCTGTTTCAACGCGAGGCTGAAGGCATTCACCGGGTCGTTCGTCGAGGCGGCCCCGAAGTCGAGAGACAGGGAGGGCCCGAGGCGGGAGCGGACCGCCGCCTCTCCCGCGCGGGCGCGAACCGAGTCCGCGGCGGCGCGGGCGACGGCCGGAGCGTCGGACGCGGCGAGCGCCGCCGCCTCGCGAAGAGTCAGGGGCTCGGGTCCGGATGCCAGGACCGCCAGGACACAGACCGGCAGCAACATGGCGCTTGACTATATGACTATATGGCTATATAGTCAAGAGCGATGAAAACGAGCCGCGAGGGCGAAGAGGCCCCGCATTGGGAGACCATGGCGCCCCGCGTTCCCCTGACCGAGCGCGCCCGCGAGCTGGTCGCCGCCCGGTTTCGGGCCCTCGGGGAGCCGATGCGCCTGAAGATCCTCGAACGCCTCTTTCGGTCGCCGGCCGCGGTCGGCGACATCCTTCAGGAGGTCGGCGGAACCCAGGCGAACGTGAGCAAGCACCTGGGGGTCCTGCGGTCGGGCGCGCTCGTGCGCCGGCGCCGCGACGGAAGCCGGATCGTCTACTCGATCGCCGATCCTTCCATCGAGCGCCTCTGCGCGCTGGTCTGCCAGGCCGTTCGCCGCGATGCGCGCGACGAGGCTCAGGCGGTCAGGCCGCAGGTGATGACGCGCCGGAAACCGCGCGGCTGAGCGCGGCGGAATCGGGCGATCGCCCGAGAATCCAGGCCGCCCGCGCGCGCCGGATCCGCGTCATAATCGCCGTCCAGCGATGGCCTCCCTTCCGCGCCCGGAACGCCGCTTCGCGTTCTCCTCTTCTCCTCCGAAGGTCCGCCTCGTGCATGCCTTCGACCGTCCCTTCGAGAACGTCGTCGCGACCGCCCGCACCTGCTACTCGGCCAAAGGGATCGTCACCGAAGACCAGGCCTCCGCGCGGCCGGAGCGGCGGGACGCGCTCGCCCGCTCGATCTACGAGGCGGGCCACCACACGACTTTCCAGCACGCGCACTTCCAGTTCGCCCTCGAGAACGTCTCGCGCCAGTTTCTCTGGAGCTTTCTCCACAGCCATCCCTTCTACAATTCCGAGCAGGTTTCGCAGCGCTACGTCGAGGTCAAGGATGGGACGTACGCCGTGCCGCCGATGGGCCCGGCCGAGCGGGAGATCTTCGAACGCCAGGCGCGGCGCCAGCAGGAGGCCTACCGCCGCCTGACCGCGCTTCTGACGCCGCTCGCCGCGGAGCGTTATTTCGGGATCTTTCCCGGCCGCACGCGGGGCGACGGGCGCAGCCGGTTCGCGGGAGCCGTCCAGAAACGCGCGCAGGAGATCGCGCGCTACGTCCTGCCCGTCGCGACCTTCGCCTACCTGTACCACACGGTCTCCGGCGTCACGCTCTTTCGCTACTGGCGTCTCTGCGAATCCTTCGACGCCCCGGCCGAGCAGCGCGAGGTCGTCGGGCAGATGGTGGAGGAGGTGCTCCGGCACGATCCCCTCTACGAGGCCGTGCTGCAGGAGCCGATCCCGCTCGAGGAGACTCCCGAGTACGCGCTCTTCCCGACCGATCGGGCGCCCCGCACCTCCGACGGCGCCTTCCGCCGCGAATTCGACCGGGAGCTCGGGGGTCGCGTCTCGCTCCTGGCCGACTGGAAGGCGAACAACGAAGAGATCCTCGCTTCCTCCGTCCGCGAGATCCTCGGCCTCCCGCGCGCGGTCCTCTCGGACGACGCAGCGATCCGACTCGTGCTCGATCCGGCCCGCAATCGCCTCCTGGGCGAGACGCTGACGCTGACGACGCACGGGAAGCTTTCGCGGGCGATGTTCCATCCCAACTACACCTTCCGCAAGAAGCTCTCGCACACGGCCGACAGCCAGGACCAGAGGCACCGGATGACGCCGGCCTCGCGGCCGACGCTGCCCGCCTATTTGTCGCGCGAGCCCGACTACGTCGTGCCGATGCTCATCCCCGAGGTTCCGGAGGCGCAGAAGCTCTACCGCGAGACGATGGAGGAGACCTGGGAGGCAATCAACCGGCTGCGCGATCGGGGAGTGCCCGACGAGAACGCGGCGTACCTGCTCCCCAACGCCGTCGCGATCCGATTCACCGAGTCGGCCGACCTGCTGAACCTTCATCACAAGTTCGCGATGCGTCTCTGTTACAACGCGCAGGAGGAGATCTGGCGCGCGTCGCTCGACGAGGCCCTGCAGATTCGCGAGGTGAACCCCCGGATCGGACCGTGGCTGCTGCCCCCCTGCACGCTGCGCCACCGCGCCGCGGTTCGCCCGGTCTGCCCGGAAGGGGAGCGGTTCTGCGGCGTCGTCGTCTGGAAACAGGACGCAACCCGGTACGAGCGGGCCCTCTAACCGTCCCCCGGGACTCAAGTAATTGAAACAAAAGACCTTCCTTGTTCCGATTTCCAGCCGCCGGGCCCTGCCAAAATTTGGCTTGACATGACACAGAAAGGCGTATGATTTCGACAGATTTTTTTCGCGGGTGGGTCCGAAGATCGTCGTCACCCCGGGGTATCCGGGGATTTTTTTTGGGCGAAAGGAGATCGAGTCATGGTTTCGACTTCCACTCAGACCGCGCAGGCTCCGGCGCGTCAGCCCGAGCGGAGACCGGTTCCGAAGCCGGAGGAAAAGCCGTTCCCGATCAAGGTTCAGAGCCACATCCCGTTCTGAGCAAGCCAGTCTTGCGCTACTTTCAACGCGTCTCGGACGCCCGAAGCGCCCGACCAAGATCTGGACTTCATCCGGAAGGAGCCGGGTGAGCTCCATGTCTTTGCCGTTCACCGGGAACAAGGAGGCCGCTACGGTCTTCGGGCAGATCCTGCCGCTGATCGAAAAGGCGCTGGTCACCAACTATCGGCTCCCCCCGAAGGCGGCCTCCGAAGTCGAGCAGCGTCTCTACGACTGGTTCCAGCGTTTCTGCCGCCGGCCGGGAAGCCGAAGCCCGGAATCGCTTCGCTCGGAGCTCTTGCTGATGGCCTGCCGGGCGGGGCACGTGTACTCGGTCTCGAAAATCGAAGACCTGCTCGCGGAAGACGAGCGCCTGAAGCGGTCCCTGACGCTCGGGCCGGAGGTGATCGCCATCGAGATCGAACGCGGCCTCGACAAGCCGAAAGCGGCGGGACCCGCGGCGGAGGACGAATCGTGAGGGGCGAGGTCCTTCGGTTTCCTTCCCTCCAGGAAAGCCTCTCCGTTCACGAAGGACGCGCCGCGGCCGAGCGCGCACTTCGGGTCCCGATTTCCGAGCGCGCCGCTCTTGCCAAGGATCTCCGGCTCGAGCACCCCGAGGTCCTGCTCGCCCTGTGCGGAGCCCTCCGGGAGCGCATCGAGACCGATCCCGCCGCGGTCGGCGAGGAAGCGGAGTTTTTCTACCGATTCCTGGCGCGCCCCGCTCGCAAGATCGGGGAATTCGACGAGCGGGACTACTTCCTGGGAGAGCTCGCGCTTCTCGCCGGAGGCGCCAACCGCATTCTGTTCCGCCGGGAAGACGCCCGGCGCTGGTTCGACCGGTCCGAATCGAGCTTCGTTCGGGTGGCCAACGCCAGCACCCACTTCGCGCGCCTGGCGTACCAGAGGCTCGCCCTGGCCATGGAGGAACGGCGCTTCGAGGAGGTGCGGGAGCTCGCGCCCGAGTGGTCCGAGACCTCGCGCAAGCTCGGTCTCTTCGAGGAGGCCTTGAAGTACCGCTTCCTGGAAGGCATCGCATGCCGCGAAGTGGGCGACCTGCCCGCTGCGTCCGAGGCGTTCCTCGAGATCTACGAGGAAGCCCGCTCGGGCGACCACATCAGGCTCCTCGCCCCGGCGGCGAACAATCTGGCGCAGCTGCACCGCCTCCAGGGCGATTCGGAGCGCGCGCTCCTGTACGCGCAGGAGGCGCTCGACCTTCTCAAGCGCGCTCGCAGCCAGGTGGGACTGGTCAAGCTCCGCTGGTGCGTGGGCGACATCCTGCGCGAACAGGGCAAGACGGCCCAGGCCGTCGACGCCTACCGCGAAGCGGTCCGGGAAGCCGAGCAGGTCGGCATGCGGGGAGACGCCGCGGCGATCCACCTGGTGCTCGCCGACTCGCTGCTCCAGGTGGGCCAGGAGGCGCAAGCCGAATGGGAGGTCCGCGCCGCTCTGCCCATCATCGACGAGGAGCAGATGGTGCCCGAGGGGTTCGCCGCGCTGTCCCTGCTGCGCGAATCCGTGCGCCGCCGCAAGATCGACCGCCAGGCTCTGCGAAATCTTCACGGCTACTTCCGCGAGTAGCCGGCCTCCCGCGGCCGCTTGATCCCGTAGACACGAGATATGCTGCGCGTCTGAAGCGATGAGAAGGCTTGCGCCGGCGCTCCTCCTGACCGGGCTCTCCTTGGCATTGGCGTCCTGCCACCCGACTCAGGTCATCGTGGCGCGGCTGGTCACGCCCGCTCCCGCCGCGGGGGCCCAGCCGGCGACGCCGACGAAGGCTCCCGGGAAGGCGACTCAGGCTCCCTCTCCGGCAAAGACCCCGCCTCCCGCGACCGCTCCTCCAGTGACCGCTCCACCCGCGACTGCTCCTCCGGCGACCGCTCCTCGAGCCACCGCTCCTCCAGCCCCGGCCGCCGTTGCCGCGGCGCCCTCGCCCGTTCCGACCACGGCCGCGCCTGTGGCGACCGCCAGGCCGACGGAGCCGCCCGCGCCAAGGCCCGCGGCGCCGCCGCCTCCGACGAGCGCCCCTCGCCCGCCGGCGACCGCCACCGCGCCCGCGCGCCCCACGGCAGCCGCGCCCCCTGCGCCGACCGCGATCCCGCCGACTCGCCCCGCGGCGACGGCGGCGCCTCCCCCGACGGCGACCCAGGCTCCGCCACCGCGCCCGGTCGCCGCGGCGCCGACGAGTCCGCCGCCGCGGGCTGCAGCCCCGCCCGCCGCACCGGCGGCTCCGACGGCCGCGGCGAAAAAGCCCGTCGTCATCTACGGGCAGAGGATCCCGCCGACGCCCAACAAGAAGCAGGCTGCGGCTCTGACCAGGACGGCGCGGGTCATCACGAGCACACCGACGCCGACCGTCACGCCGACTCCAACTCCGACCGCGACTCCGACGGAGACGCCGACGGCCACCCCCGAGAGGCCGACGCCGACTTCGCCTCCCACCGCGACGCCGCGCCCGACCTACAGGCCCCGGCCGGCCGCCGGGGAGCGCGCTGCAAAGCCCTCCCCGACCCACAAGCCGGGCGTCTACTACGAGGAGGACACTCCCACGCCGACGCCGGCGCCCCGCGGCTGACGAAAGGGCGCCCGTGGAGGAAGGAGCGGCGCGCCTCGCCGGACACTTTCGCGAGGCCTTTCGCGATTCCCCCACGGCCGCCTACCGCGAGTGGTTCCGCGCCCAGGAGGGACTCCGCGGGCAGGGAGACGTCGAGACCGCGCGCGCGATGGCCGACGACCTCTGGGAAATCCTTCCCGGGCTCGCCTTCGAATCGCCGGAAGACCGCGCCCGGTTCCTCCACAACGTCGGGGTCTTCTTCGGAAGCCCCGGTCCCGCCGCCGATCTCGGCCGCGCGCGCCGCTGTTACGAGCGCGCGCTCGAGCACTTCTCGAGTCACGCCGAGGACGGCTGGCGCGCCCGGGCGCTCCACAATCTGGCGACCGCGATCGGCAATCTCGGGACGACCGCATCGGAGATCGAGGAGGCCGTGGCCCTCTTCGACGAAGCGCTCGAGTGGCGCACTCCCGAGCGCGAGATCGCTCGCGGCGTGACGATGCACAACCTGGGATCCGTCCTCCGGCGCCTCGCCGGGCTCGACCCCGCGCGCTCGGCGGAGCATCTGGCGGCGAGCGCCTCGGCGCTGCGGGAAGCCGTGGCAATCCGGCAGCGCCACCGGCTCGAAGAGGGCCTCGCGGCCTCCCGCGCCAGCCTCGAGGAAACGCTCTCGCGGCTCCCGGGGCCGACCGGCGGCCGATTTCCCGATCCCGACCCCGGCGGCGCAGGGTAGAATCTTGGTTTCGGTTCCGCGGGGAACCCGTCAAAAACTGGACAGACTCCGGCGTCGCGGACTGCGCTACGCCCGGACGAAAGGAAAGGGGATCTCGCAGAGCGAATGCGTCTGCGCCGCACGATTACCGCGGCGGCCACCCTGCTCGCCTTTCTGGAGGCGGCCAGGGCGAGCGCCGCGACGCTGCCGCCCGGGTTCCAGGAGACGATCGTCTTCTCCGGCCTGACCCGCCCCACGGCGGTCCGCTTCTCGCCGGACGGAAGAATCTTCGTCGCCGAAAAGAGCGGCCTCATCAAGGTCTTCGACAGCCTCTCCTCTCCGGCCCCGACCATCTTCGCGGACCTGCGCACGGAAGTGGACGACTACTGGGACCGGGGGCTGCTCAGCCTGGCCCTCCATCCCAATTTTCCGACGACGCCGTACGTCTACGCGTTGTACAGCTACGACGCGCCGATCGGGGGCACGGCGCCCACCTGGAACGACACGTGTCCCAGCCCGCCCGGCGCCACGACAAACGGCTGCGTGATCAGCGGCCGCCTCTCCCGCCTGACCGCGGCCGGCAACCACATGACCGGGACGGAGGAGGTTCTGCTCGAAGCCTGGGGCCAGCAGTTCCCCAGCCACTCGGTCGGGGACCTCCGCTTCGGCCCGGACGGCGCGCTCTACGTCAGCGGCGGGGACGGGGCGAGCTTCAACAACGTCGATTACGGCCAGTACGGCAGCCCCGTCAACCCGCTGGGCGACCCGCCCGTTCCGGTGGGAGGCGCCCAGACTCCTCCCGCGGCCGAGGGGGGAGCGCTTCGCAGCCAGAGCCTCCTGCGCGTCGAGGGCGGTCCGGCGGTGGCCAACGGCGCCATCCTCCGCGTGGATGACGACGGCAACCCGAAGGCCGACAACCCTCTCTCCGGA
This sequence comes from Acidobacteriota bacterium, assembly GCA_050257975.1. Taxonomy (GTDB): domain Bacteria; phylum Acidobacteriota; class Thermoanaerobaculia; order UBA5066; family Gp7-AA6; genus DATBFU01. Next base: position 17,493 of record JBLMXY010000012.1, on the reverse strand, counting down.
AGCAGCGACGAGATCGCGCGGCGCATCATCGCGAGCGGCCTGCGCAATCCCTTCCGCTTCACGATCCAGCCCGGCACCGGTTCCCTCTGGATCGGGGACGTCGGCTGGAGCACGTGGGAGGAAATCGACCGCATTGCCGACCCGACCGGAGGCACGGTGCCAAACTTCGGCTGGCCCTGCTACGAGGGCGCCGGCAAGCAGTCCGGCTACGCGGCCGCGAGCCTGACTCTCTGCGAAAATCTCTACGGCCCTCCGAGCGGCGCGACCGCGCCGTTCTTCACCTACAAGCACAGCGACAGGGTCGTCTCCGGCGAATCGTGCCCCACGGGCAGCTCCTCGATCTCGGGCCTCGCCTTCTACGAGGGTGGCAGCTATCCCGAGAATTACGACGGGGCGCTCTTCTTCTCCGACTACTCCCGCCGCTGCGTGTGGGTCATGTTCCCGGGGGCGGGCGGCGGTCCCGACCCCTCCACCCGCGCGACCTTCATCGCCGGCGCCGCGACTCCCGTGGACCTGCAGACCGGGCCGGGCGGCGACCTCTACTACGCGGACCAGGGGACGGGGACGATCCGGCGCATCCAGTACTTCGCGCCGACCGCGGTGGCCCATGCCGACCCCTCCTCCGGGCCCGCTCCCCTGACCGTTCACTTCGACGGCACGGAGTCCGCGCCGGCGCAGGAGGGCGACACCATCGGCTTCGCCTGGGACTTGAACGGGGACGGCAACTACGACGAGTCGACCGACCCGCAGCCCACCTTCCTCTACGCCCAGCCCGGCAGCTACACCGCGCGGCTGCGCGTGACCGACAACCACGGGGTCTCGACGCTGTCGGACCCCTTGACGATCGTCGCCAGCGACTTGCCGCCGGCCGTCACGATCGACACCCCGGCGCCGACACTCGCCTGGAAGGTCGGCGACGCGATCGGCTTTTCGGGCCACGCCACGGACGCCCTGGACGGAACGATCCCCGCCTCGGCGCTGACGTGGACGGTCATCCTCCATCACTGCCCGTCCAACTGTCACACGCACACGCTCCAGACGTTCCCGGGTGTCGCGAGCGGCTCCTTCTCCGCGCCCGACCACGAGTACCCGTCGTATCTCGAGCTGCAGCTCTCGGCCAGGGACTCGGGCGGCCTGACCGGGACCGCGAGCGTCCGCTTGGATCCGCAGACCGTGGCGCTCTCCTTCGCGTCGAGCCCGCCTGGCATGCAGCTGGCGGTCGGAACGGGAGGCGGGACCACGCCCTTCACGCAGACGGCGATCGTGGGCGCGACTCTCGGAATCGCCGCTCCTTCGCCCCAGACGCTGGGAGCAACGCCCTACCAGTTCGTCGCCTGGTCCGACGGCGGCGCGGCGAGCCACGCCGTGACGGCCGGCGCTTCCGCCGTCACCTACACGGCGACCTACACCGCCGCCGACCTCTCGCTCTCGGCGGACGGGGAGGCGCAGGTCTGCGTCGGGAAGCCGCTCGCCTACACGCTGACCGTGCAGAACGCCGGCCCCACCGCCGCCTCCTCGGTTTCGGTGTCGGCGACCCTTCCCGCCGGCGCCGCGCTCGTCGCCGCGTCGGGGGACGGCTGGACCTGCTCCGGATCGGCCACCGTGGTCTGCACCCGGCCGCAGCTTTCCGTCGGCGCCGCGCCGCCCATCACGATCTCGCTCACGGCGCCAACGGCCCCCGGCCAGGCCACGGCCTCGGTCACCGTGTCGGCGGCGACGAGCGACCCGAACGCCTCGAACAACGGAGCCTCCGTCTTGACGGCCGTGAAGGCGATTCCCGCGGCTCCGACGGCGGGGAGCAACGGTCCGGTCTGCGAGGGCGAGACGCTGCAGCTGACCGCTTCCGCCGTCGCCGGCGCGACCTACTCCTGGACGGGCCCCAACGGCTTCGCCTCGAGCCTCCAGAACCCCACGATCCCGAGCGCGACCCCGGCGGCATCGGGCCAGTACAGTGTCACGGTCACGGTCGATGGCTGCACCTCGGCGACCGCGACGACGACGGTGACCGTGAAGCCGAAGCCTGCGGCCCCGGCGGCCTCCAGCTCGGGAACCGTTTGCCAGGGGGAGACGCTGCAGCTCACCGCTTCCGCAGTCGCCGGCGCCACGTACTCCTGGACGGGCCCCAACGGCTTCGCCTCGACTCTCCAGAACCCCGCGATCCCGGGCGCGACGCCGGCGGCATCGGGCACCTACACGGTGATTGCGACCGTCGGCGGCTGCCCGTCGGCGCCCTCGACGACCGCGGCCACCGTCAATCCGGCGCCGTCGGCGGTGATCACGGGGCCCGCGTCGGTCTGCCTGATGGCGACCGAGCTTTCCGCTTCCGTGCCGGACGCCGGATCGGGCGCCGTGTACGACTGGTCGATCGGGAACGGAACGATCACCTCGGGGCAGGGCACGGCGGCAATCCGCTTCTCGGTCGGCCCCGATGTCGCCAGGCCCGTGACGCTCGGCGTCGTGGTGAGGACGGCGGCCGGCTGCTCCGCGAACGGCTCGGCCTCGATGCCGGTCGAGCGCTGCGCTCCGGAGGTCACCGAGGTTTCGCCGACCTCGGGGCCCGCCGCCGGCTCGACGGCGGTCGACGTGACCGGACAGAACTTCGAGCCCAGCGCTCGCCTCTGGCTCGGCGCCGCGCCCGCGGGGGAAATCACCGTGACGGTCCCCGTCGAGATCTCGGCGATGACGCCGCCGCTGCCCCCCGGGACGTTGAACGACGTGGTGACCCGCAACCCCGACGGCCAGAGCGGCGTTCTCGTGCGCGGGTACCTCGCGGATTTTTCCGACGTGCCGGGGGCGCACCCCTTCCACCGCGCCGTCGAGAAGATCTTCCGCGCCGGTATTACGACCGGCTGCGGAGGCGGCGACTTCTGCCCGGACGTCCCGGTCACCCGCGCCCAGATGGCCGTCTTCCTGCTGCGGGGAATTCACGGCGTTTCCTACACGCCCCCCCCGGCCACCGGAATCTTCGGCGACGTCGCCCCGGGCGACTTCGCGGCGGCGTGGATCGAGGAGCTTTCCCGCGAAGGAATCACGGGCGGGTGCGGCGGCGGCAACTACTGCCCGGACAAGCCCGTCGACCGCGCGAGCGAGGCCGTCCTGCTGCTGCGGGCCGTCCATGGCAGCTCCTATGCGCCCCCTGCCGCGACCGGGCTCTTTGGCGACGTGCCGGTGTCGAGCCCCTTTTCGCGCTGGATCGAGGAGCTTTCCCGCGAGGGGGTCACGACCGGCTGCGGCGGAGGCAACTACTGCCCCGACCGCCCCAATACCCGCGGAGAGATGGCGGTCTTTCTCTCGAGGGCGTTCGGCCTGCCGTAGGACGGCGAATCAGAAGAACTTTTCGAGCCGAAATCGCCCGCGAGCGGAAAGCAGCGGCTTCCACAGGTCGCCGACCTTCCGGAGCCGCGCGGGCACGTTTCGAAGGCGGAAGTCCTCGATTTCGACGCCGCGCTCGATCTCCTTCCAGGTGACGGGGGTCGAAACGGTGGCTCCGGGCGTCGGGCGCACGGAGTAGATCGAGGCGAGCGTCTGCCCCCAGGCGTTCTGGTTGTAGTCGACCAGCACCCGGCCGCGGGGCCGCGCGGCGACCCGGTATTCCGTCGTCAGGAGCTTCGGGTGGCGGGCCTCGCAGAGCACGGCAAGCGACTTCGCGAACTCCCAGACTTCCCTCTGCGTCGGGCCTCGGACGATCGGGACGTAGACGTGGATGCCGCGGGAGCCGGTCGTCTTGGCGTAGGCCGGCATGCGCAGCTCCCCGAGGGCCGCACGCAGAGCGAGGGCGGCCTGCCGCACCATCGTGAAGGTCGCTCCGGGGACCGGGTCGAGGTCGAAGTGGACGTAGTCGGGGCGATCCAGGTCGTCGCAGCGCGCGTACCACTGGTTCAAGTCGATGCAGCCGAGATTGACGACCCAGAGCAGCGACGCCGGGTCCTGGATCATCGGAAAGTGGACGACCTTGCCCGAGGAGTGCCGGACCGAGCAGATCTCGATCCAGTCCGGCCGCGGCGAGGGCGCCTCCTTCATGAAGAAGAACTTCCCCGCCGCCCCGTGCGGATATCGCTTCATCACCATGGGCCGGTCTTCGAGGTGCGGCAGGAGCGCCCCGGAGACCTCCAGGTAGTACTGGAGGAGATCCCCTTTGGTGATGCCCAGCTGCGGCCAGAAGAGCTTCGTCAGGTTCGTCAGCCGCACCGAGCGATCGCCGAGTCGCACCTCCACGTTCTCGGCGCCGCGGGCGACGGCGAAAAGGTTGGGAACGCGGACGCGGGCGCCCCCGCGCGCGGCGCGGCTCATGGACGAAGCTCGCGAGCCGTTCGCGGCGCCCGCGGAAGCCTCGGCGGGCGGGGACCGTGCCTCTCGGACCCCCCGACGGGACGGTAGGAGAGCTCCCTGCCTTCCCGCGCGTGGCGAAGCAAGAGACCGCCGCGGCTCATGTCGCCGCGCCCGACGAACTCGGGCGGGAAGAGCAGCCGCGGTCCGAAGACCTCGAGCAGCGGCTCGACGTACTTGCCGGTCGCGATGCTTCCCAGAAGGACGACCTCGGCGCCCGGTCCCGCAAGGCGCGCCAGGCGCGACGCGTCGCGCAGCAGGGGCCTGCGGTACCGCGGCTCCGCGGCGTCGATTGCGACCCGCCCGTAGCCGCGGAGCGTCGCAAGAGTGACCGGCCGGTCCGCCGGCACGAGGCCCGCGTTCGACGTGATGACGAGAGCGCCCGGCGCGCCCTCCGGCGGCCGCGCGAAGGCCCGGGCGTAGGCGAGCTTGCCCCGGAAGTACAGGCCCGAGAGAAACGCGAAGACCTCGCCCAGGGCGACGCCCTCCGGCTCCCGCAGGCGCCGCGCCAGGTCGAACCGCGCGCCCTCGCGCCGGAGCAGCTCCGCGCGCTTGCCGGAGCAGCCGGCGGGCGAGAGAAGAAAGATCCGGTTCCGCACGGAGGGAGCATACGCAAATCCCGGGTCGCGCGAGGCCGGCTCCCGGGGCTTGACAACCGCTCGCGGTGCTGTATTAGTTAACATAATGGTTAACTATCGCGCCGCCCTCGACGGAACCTTCGCCGCCCTGGCGGACCCGACCCGCCGCGCGATCCTCGAGCACCTGGTGCGGTCGCCCGAGTCCTCGGTGACCGAGATCGCGGAGCCCTTCGCCGTCTCGCTGCCCGCGGTCTCCCGGCACCTGCGCGTCCTCGAAGGCGCCGGCCTGGTCGCCCGCCGCAGGCAGGGGCGCATCCACCACCTGCGTCTCGCGCCGGCGCCGCTCGAATCGGCCAGCGAGTGGCTCGACCGCTACCGGAAGCTCTGGGAGGCAAGGCTCGACGCGCTCGAGCGACACCTCCGCGATTCGGAGGAGGGTTCCCCGGAGCGGCGGCCGCGCAAGATCCGGCGACGCCCCCCGTCACGCGCGCGCTCCCGGCGCTCCCCGAAAAGGTCATCCGGGCCGGGACCGGCCCGGAAGCGCCAGCACGTTCGGAGAGGAGGTCACGACGAAGGCGAAAGGAACCAGCCCGCGATTTCCCATCCTGCTCATGGCCGGCGCGCTTCTGGCGGCGGCCGCGCTCGCCGGCGAAGGCAAGCCCGACGCGGCGTGGCAGAAGATGAAATCCCTCGTCGGGGACTGGGAGGGGACCGCCGAAGGCCATCCCGCGAAGGTCAGCGACCGGCTCGTTTCGAGCGGCACCGCGCTCGAGGAGGACCTTTCGACGGCCGAGGGCGGGGACATGCTCACCGTCTGTCACCGCGACGGCAAGCGGCTTCTCAAGACCCACTCCTGCTCCGAGGACAATCCGCCGCGGATGCAAGCGGCGGAGCTGTCGCCGGACGGCAAGCGCATCGACTTCTCCTTCCTGGACGCGACCATCGTCCCCGGCCCCGACGCGCCGCACATGGTCGGGCTCTCCCTTCTCTTCGACGACCCGAACCACCTGGCGCAGCAGTGGACGCACAAGACGGCCCCCGGCAAGAAGCAGACGAGCGCCTTCCACTTCACGCGGAAGAACTGACGCGCGCGTCTCCGGACGTCGCTCGCCATCCCTTGCGACGGCGACACGATCCCGAGCCCGGAGGGCCCGTGGACTCCTCGGAATGACAGGCGGGGAGTCGACAGTCCGACTGCGGCGCGAGGCCGCCTACGACGCCTCGAGCGCGCGGCCGGGCGCGGCGGCCGACTCCGTGCGGCTCGACACGTGCTCCTTCAGGTAGGCCTCGGCCTTCATCATGCGCTGCGTGCGCCAGAGGACGCGGGTCAGGTAGGGGATCTGCGCCGGCCGGATCTGCCGCATCCACTCGATCCAGCTCTTCTCCCCGCTCGTGTTCAGGATCGAGCGCCGCCAGGTCTCGGCGTACAGCTCGAAGAACCGCCTCGCGCCGAGCCGCGGCTCCCAGAGCAAGTGGTGCATGTCGTACTTGAACCAGGGCTGTCCTTCCAGAACCGGCGCGAGCTTCCGGAAGAGCTCCGTGCCGGGAAGCGGCGTGAGGATCGTGTAGCCCGCGCGCTGGAAGCCGTGAGTCTTGACGAAGTCCCAGAGCTCCCGGAATTGCGCCTCCTCCCAGTCCGGGTCGACCAGGAAGTTGCCGGTCACGCCGTAGCCCATCGACCGGGAGATCCGCGCCGCCTCGACGCTCGAGGAGATCTGCGCATCCTTGACGACGTGAGCGAGCCCGACGTCGGATGCCGCCTCGAGGCCGAAGAAGATGTCGAAGTCCTTCGCGAGCGGACGCCACGCCTCGAGCAGGTCCGCGTGGCGGCAGACGAGGTCCGTGCGCGTCTGGACGAGAAGCCAGCGCTTTCGCACGCCGCGCTTCTTGAGGGCTTCGGCAAGCTCGAGACTTCGGGCCGGATGATTCCAGAAGAGGTCGTCCGCCACGAAGACGCTGTCGCCGACCGAGGCGAAATCCTCGACCACGGCGCCGATCGAGCGCTCGCGGAAGGAGCGGTTGTAGAGCTGCCAGACGGAGCAGAAGTTGCAGCGGAACGGGCAGCCGCGGGCGGTCTCGATCAGCCAGACCGGCTTGAAGAGAAGGCAGTGGTAGCGGTTGCGGTACCGCGCGACGAGATCCCGCGCCGGCAGCGGCACCCGGTCCAGCGCCGTGCGCTCGGAAAGCGGCGGTGTCGAGATCCAGCCTTCCCGAGTGCGCAGGCGAAGCGCCGGCACCGTCGCCGGCGGCCGGCCCGCCTCGAGCGCGTCGGCAAGGGCCGGCACGACCTCTTCCCCGTCGTCCGCGCAGATCGCGTCCACCTCGTCGCGCTCGAGCGGGGCCGGGTAGGCCGCGGCCGCGTGGCCGCCGATCAGCACGAAGGCCTCCGGAGCGAGCCGCCGCACCTCCCTCGCGGTCTCGAGCAGCCGGTCGTACTCGAGCGCGTGCATGCCGGAGATGCCGACCACGCGCGGGCGCACCCGGCGGATCGCCGAGGCGAGGCCGCGGCCGAATCGCCGGTCGATCACCGCGGGCTCGTGCCCCCGCTCCCTCAAGGCCGCGCCGATGTACTCGAGGCCGAGCGGCTCGACCCGGAAGAACGGGCCCAGGCCGAAACGCTCGTTGCCGGGATCCGGGCGGATGAAGAGAACGCGCATCCTGCCTCGAATTGTATAGTCCGCGCTCGATGTCAGAAAGGCGCGGGGAGCGCGCGCGCACGAAATGGGTCAGCCACGGCCTTTCTAACCGGATCGTGTACGGGGGCCTCCACTACGGCGCGCACTGGCTTCCCATGCCCGTCCTGAACGCCATCAATCTCGTGGGAAACACGCTCGCGGTGACCTTCCTTTCACGCACACGGGAGGGGCTCGCCGACAACTTCCGGCGGGCCCTGGGCGTCCCCGACCTCGAGGCGCAGCGGCTGGCCCGGCGGCTCTTCTTCGAGTACGGCCGGCAAACGATCGACACCTGGCGCGCGCGCAGCGAAGCCTTTGCCCCCCGGATCGACACCTTCGAGCAGGACACGCGGGTCCTCTCGGACGCCCGGCGGGGCGGCCGGGGATTCCTGCTCGTCACCGGGCACGTCGGCAACTGGGAGATGGGCGCCGTGACGCTGCGGCGCCACGGCCTGACGCCGGCCGTCGTCGGACAGCCGGAGCTCGACCCCGACGTGCAGGAGATGCGTCAGAAGCTGCGAAGGCGTCTGGGCGTCGAGTCGATCGACATCGGCACCTCGATGGCCACCGCCTTCCGCGTGCGCGCGGCCATCGATCGAGGTCGAGCGGTCGCGTTGCTGGTCGATCGCGCCTATCCGGAGGATCAGGTCGTCGTTCCCTTCTTCGGGCATCCGACTCCCTTCCTTCGCTCCCCCGCCCTCCTGGCGCGGTTCTGCGCCTGCCCCATCCTGCCCGGCTTCTTCCTGCGGCGCCCGGACGGCGCGTACTTCAACCTGTGGGGCGAGCTCCTCGACGCCGACCCGTCGCGATCGCCCGAAGAGGACGCCCTCTGCCTGATGTCCCGGGTGGCCGCGGACCTCGAGCGCGTCATTCGCGCCCACCCGACCCAGTGGTTCAACTTCTACCGGTTCTGGAGGGACGCCGCGGAGTAGAATCCCGGGAAACTCTGAAACAGGGAGGCGTTCCATGTGGCAGCTCGGCCGGCCGTCACGATTCGCCGCTCCCCTCTCGATCTCGCTCTGCGCCCTCGCGGCCTTTCTGGGCGGAGCCGCCGCCCGGGCCGAGGAGAGGCGCTCTTCGCCCGTTCCGCGACTCCAGCCGATGGCCGCCGCCGCCCGTCCCGCGGTCGTCGTGGAAGGCCCGCCGGCGCAGGCGCCCGATCTCGCCCGACGGCTGCTCGCGGCGCGCTCGGCGGCGCGCTCGCCGGGTCAGCCCGTGCCTCAGCCCGTTGCGCAATCGGCCGTTCCCGGCCTCGCCGCGCCCCTCTCCGCGCGCGTGGGACGGGACGTGCGCCTCGTCGCGCGCCCCGGCGTCGGAACGCCCGCCCAGCTCGCGGGAAGCCGCCTGCAGGAGCGCGTTTCGTCCGCCGACGCGGGAGAAGATCCGGACCTGGCGACGGCGCGCGCGTTTCTGCGGGTCAACCGCGCGCTGCTGGGACTGCGGGATCCCGACGGCGAGCTCGCCCTCACCGGGCGCCTGCCCGACGCGCTCGGCGACCGCCATCTGAAGTTCGAGCAGCGCTGGCGGGGCCTCCCGGTATGGCCCGACGAGTTGATCGTCCACCTCGACCGGAACGGGGACGTCTACCTCCTGGACGGCGCCTACGTGCGGACTCCGAGCCACCTGCCGGACCGGCCCATCGTGTCGGCCGCAGATGCGGTGCGTCGCGCCCGTGAGAGCCGGTCCCAGTGGCGTCGCGCCGACGTCTCCTCGCCGGAGCTCATCGTCTACGCGCCGGGAACCCGGCCGGCCCGGCTGGCGTGGCGATTCTCGGTGTCGCGCGCGCCCGACGACGCGGACGTCGCCGTCGTGGACGCGTCCAACGGAGCCGTGCTCGCCGCCATCCCTCTCGTCATGACCGAGAACGTCGCCGGATCGGGGCAGGACCTTCTCGGGCAGAGCCGGCCGCTGAACGTCTGGAACGCCGGCGGAACATACGTGTTGTGCGACACGAGCAAATCGATGTTCGACCCGACCTCGCAGCCCTACAAGCTCGACACGACCCGCGGCGCGATCTTCATTCTCGACGCCCAGAACCAGCCGGCCTCCTCGAATCCCGATCCGCAGCAGGCGAACCTCTTCTACGTCATGTCCGGCAACGCGAACGCCTGGAACCTCCCGGACGGCGTCAGCGCCGCCTTCGCCCTCTCGAAGACGTTCGACTACTACCACGACCACCATGGGCGGAATTCCCTCGACGGCAACGGAGGGAGCATCAACGGCGTCGTGCGGCTCGGGTCTAACCTGCAGAACGCCTTCTGGCGAAGCGACCTGAAGACGATGTTCTTCGGCGACGCCGACACCTACGCGGGATCGATCGACGTCGTGGGCCACGAGCTGACGCACGGCGTGACGTCGAACACGGCGGACCTCCTCTACCAGGACCAGTCCGGCGCGATGAACGAGTCGTTCTCGGACATCTTCGGGGAGATGGTCGAGGCCTTCACCGAGGGAGCCAACGACTGGCTGATCGGCTCGCACCTGACCCGGGGCGGGCCGATTCGAAACATGGCGAATCCCCACCAGTTCAACGATCCGGCGACGATGTCCGAGTTCGTCAACACGACCTCCGACCACGGCGGCGTCCACACCAACAGCGGCATCTTCAACTACGCCTTCTACCAGCTCGCGGCCGGCCTCCCAGGAGCGATCGGGCTCGCCGACGCGGAGCGCATCTACTACCGCGCCCTCACCCTGCACCTGACCAAGAACTCGCAGTTCCTGGACGGCCGGCTCGCGTGCATCCAGTCGGCCAACGAGATCTTCGGAGCGGGATCGCCGCAGGCCGAGCGCGTCGCGCAGGCGTTCGCCGCGGCCGAGATTCCCGACGCCGCGCCGGCTCCGCCGCCGCCGACGGTTCCACCGGTCGCGGGCGCGGACTCGGTTCTCTTTCTGGCCCGCAACGGCACCAACCTCGTGCTTTCGCGCCGCGAAACCGCCAAGGGCGATCCGGACCCGGGCGTCTACCTCTACAACCGCGCGGGCGCCGAGGAGCGGCCCTCGGTCTCCGGCGACGGTACGATCGGCATCTTCGTCACCTCCGACAACGACGCGTGCCTCTTTCCGACGGACGGCTCGCAGGCGCTTGCCTGCCTCGGCCTTCCGGGAACGGTGGCGTCGGTCTCGATGTCCCGCGACGCGAGCGTCTTCGCCTTCGTGCTGCTTTCCGGCGGGCAGCGCGACAACGAGATCGCCGTCGTCGATCTCGACGCGAACACGACCAAGACCTTTGCGCTCGTCGGACCGGCCGGAGACGCCGGCTCGACGGGGCGAGCCCTCTTCGCCGACACCCTCGATCTGACGGCGAACCGCCGCTTCGTGCTCTACGACGCGTTCAACGTCCTCTCGCTGTCGGACGGAACGCAGATCGGACTCTGGAGCATCTCGGTGATCGACTTCGTGAGCTCGCAGACCTATTCGCTCATTCCGCCCGTCGAGGGCCTCGACATCGCGAACCCCTCCGTCGCGAAGACGAGCGACGACTACTTCACCTTCGAATCCGACGACCAGGCCGACGGCCACGCGACCGTCTACGCGGCCCGGTTCTCGACCGGCGCGGTCAACCAGGTCGTCGTCAACGTTCCTTCCGGTTTCGTCGTGCCGTCCTACACGGGGGACGATCGGGCGATCGTCTACTCGTATCCCGACAGCAACACTCCCACCGGCCGCTCGCTCGCCATCGAGCACCTGGCCGCGGACCATCTGACGGCGTCCGGCAACCCGCAGCAATGGCTCTCCGACGGCGCCTACCCGGTCGTCTACCGGCGCGGCGCCTACAGCACTCCGTCCGGCAACTGCACGCCGAACGCGACGACGCTCTGTCTCTCGGGAGGGCGCTTCCAGGTCACGGCCACGTTCACGACATCGCAGGGCCAGCAGGGCGTCGGTCAGGCCGTGCGGCTGACCTCGGACACGGGCTACTTCACCTTCTTCCAGGCTTCCAACGTCGAAGTGATCCTGAAGGTGCTGAACGCCTGCTCCTTTTCGGATCGAATCTGGGTCTTCGCCGGCGGATTGACCAACGTCGCCACGGTGCTCACCGTCACCGACACGGCGACCGGGGTCGCGCGCACCTACGCGAACCCGCAGAACACGGCCTTCGAGCCGATCCAGGACACCAACGCCTTTGCGACCTGTTTCGCCGGTTCCCTCGAACCCTCCGTGTCCTGGACGTCCACCGCGGCGGGCTCGAGCGCCGAGATCGCGCGCTTCCTCGCGAGCCGCGCGGCGGCCAGAGGCGGTCTCGACGACATGGGGGCCGGTGCGCGGCCCCTCTCCCCGACCGCCGCCGACGCCTGCATTCCCGACACCCAGACACTGTGCCTGAACAGCGGGCGCTTCCGCGTTCAGACCTCTTTCCGCACCCCGCAGGGCGAAGCCGGCGCCGGCACCGCCGTGCGGATCACCGAAGACACGGGCTACTTCTGGTTCTTCAACTCGAGCAACGTCGAGATGGTGATCAAGGTCCTGAACGCCTGCGCCTTCTCGACCCACCAGTGGGTCTTCGCCGGAGGCCTGACGAACGTCGAGGTGACGACGACGGTTACCGACACGCAGACCGGCGCGCAGCAGGTCTACGTGAATCCTCTCAACCAGCCATTCCGGCCCCTGCAGGACACGGCGGCGTTCTCGACGTGCCCGTAGGATGGGGAAGGCGAAGAGAGCCGTGCGGAGCTGAGGACAAGGCTGGGCCGCTGTCGCGGGGGAGCCGAGAGCGGTTCAGAGCCCGAAGGTGCGGACCAGGAACACGGCCATCTCACCCCGGGTGACCGCGCTCGACGGGCAGTAGTTGCCGCCGCCGCATCCGCCCGTGATCCCAAGGGCCGCGAGCTCCTCGATCCAGTCGCCGAGGAACGTACCCGGAGGGACGTCCCCGAAAACCGTGCCGGTCGCCGGCGGCGGGTGATGACTCGAGCCGAGTTTCGCGCGCAGCAGGAAGACCGCCATCGACGCGCGGTTGACCGATTGTGCGGGACAGTAGTCGCCTTTCCCGCAGCCCGTCGTGATGCCTTCCGCGGCGAGCTGCTCGATGAACGCCGCGCCGAAGTCCCCGGCCGCGACATCCCCGAAGACCGTGCCCGTGGCGGGCGGAGGCTGATAGGAGGCGCCGTGCTCGCCCCGCAGCAGGAAGATCGCCATCTGCGCCCGCGTCACCAGATCCGACGGGCAGTAGTTGCCGCCGCCGCAGCCCTTCGTGATGCCCGCCCGGGTGACCTTCACGACCGCGCCATGGAAGAGGTGCGCCTGCGGCACGTCCAGGAAATCGTAGAAGTAGGCGTCCGGCAGGGTCGCGCTCTGGCAGCCGGGATTGGTCACGACCACGTCGGAGGCAAGGCCGGCGGCGTGCGGGCCGCTCTTCCCCGTCAGCGTCGAGGCCTGCGGCGAGAGGTCGGTGGCCGGCGAGCCTCCCAGCAGGACCGTTGCGCTCGCCGAAAAGTTCGTCCCGGTTAGCGTGAAATCCGTTCCGCCTGCCGCGGGACCGGACGCGGGGAGGATCGAGGCAATCGTCGGAGCCCCGGCGGAAGGACCCGCGGGCTGTGTTGGCGGGATGACGGCGACGCCTCGTCTCGGGCAACCCGACGACTCGAGGAGAACGGAGTAGATCGTCGTCTCGGCCGGCGACACGACGATCGAAGGCGTCGTCTCTCCACCGGGCGACCAGAGGTAGCTCGAGAAGCCCGGCGGCGCGGACAGCGTCGCCTGGCACGAAGCCCCGTAGACGACGTCGATCGGAACGAACTCGTCCCCCGGGCCGACGGCGACCGTGAAGGCGCGAGTCACCGAGTGAGAGGCCGAGTCCTGCACGCGCACCGAGAAGGAGAAGACCCCCTCCGCGGTGGGCGTTCCGATCAGGGAGCCGTCGCCAGTCAGCGCGAGGCCAGGAGCCGGAGCGCCGGAGACCACGGTCCAGGCGTAGGGCGTCGAGCCGTTGCGCGCCACGAAGTCGAAGGCGTAGGGCCGGCCGCATTCGCCCGGAGGCACGTCCTCGGGCAGGGTTTCCATGCCGAAGTCGGTGGTGTAGCCGACCAGGTGCCAGCGGTTCGCGCTCGTTCCGGCGACGACCATCGAGGAGCCGAGGACGCTGACACCTGCCGGTTCATCGTCGCCATCGCCTCCCGTCAACAGAGGGCTCCAGAGAAGGGACCCGGTCGCGCCGCTGTACTCGAGCGTCACGATGTCGTCGTAGCGAGGGCCGTTGGAGGTCGTCCCGGTCAGGACGGCGTCGCCGGAACCGTCCACGGCCACTGCGAAAGAGGAATCTGCGCCGCCGTCCGGTCCGGAGTAGGTCACCGGGCCCCAGAGCGGGTGTCCGTCGTTCCACGCGTACTTCAGGAGGGCTATGTCCTGCCCCGACACGCCGGCGACGACCCGGCCCGCCACGAAGACGTTGCCCACGGAGTCGAGCGCGATGGCCTGGCCGGAGTCGTTGCCGTGTCCCGCTCCGTCGAGGAATTTGGGGCCCCAGAGAGTCGTCCCGTCGGCGCCGCTGTACTTGATCGTCGTGATGTCGTCGTTGCTCCCGTTGTAAGTCGCGCCGGTGACCGTGACGTTGCCGATCCCGCCGACGACGAGAGCCGTCGGGTGGCCTCCGTTCGCGGCGTCCCTTGCGAAGTGCTTCGCCCAGATCCGCTCGCCGGTCGAACCGCTGTACTTGTAGACGACGCCCGGAGGCGAGTTCTGGAGGGGTCTTTCGGGTCTTCCGCCGAGCGGCGGCGGGACGAAAGTCGTTTCATAGCCCGCGAGGAAAACGTCGCCGTTGGCGTCCGTCGCCATCGCGGTCGGAATCGAATTGTTGTTGTCCTCCCACCAAGTGAAGGGCCCCCACAGGGGCGTCCCGTCGGCGCCGCTGAATTTCATGAGCCCGATGCTGTCCGGCAGGTAGTACGCATCCACGATGTGGAAGAGAAGGTAGAAATTGCCTCCGGGTCCGGCGGCCACTCCGACTTCCTCCGCGACTCCCCCGGTGGTCCAGAGGAGAGACCCGTCGGAGCCCTTGAGCTTGTAACCGACCCACTGCGACACGACGAAGAGATCCCCCGCCGGGTCGGAGACCAGGTCGACAAACGCCGCCCCCGAAAGCACGACTGGGCCCCAGAGGACGGATCCCGAGGCCCGGTCGTACTTGATGACCGCCGCTCCTTCCCGGGTCAATCCCCCCACGACGACGTTTCCATCCGGCGTCGTGACCGCGCGGACCGGTCCGCCCGGGACCTCGGCCACGGCGTCGAACGCTTCGGGCCCCCAGGCGGGATCGCCGGTCGAGGATTGAAGCTCGAAGACCCCGGTGCCGCCGTCCAAGGGACCGGCGAGGATGTAACCCGGGGCCGCCACGAAGAGGTCTCCGCTTGAGCGAACCAGGATCGAAGGGTTGCCGAAGAAGTTTTCGGACAGGCTCGGCTTCGGTCCCCAGAGATCCGAGCCGTCCGTCCCGGAGAGCCTCCAGAACCGAGCATGCGCCGACGAGTTGTCATCCGCCCGGAACTGCGCCGCGACGTACACATCCCCGGCGCCATTGACGCGGATCGTCGAAGATCCGGGGTAGGGATACTCGCCCGGCTCGGACGGACTGATCGGGCCCCATCGCACGGCTCCCGTCGCGCCCGAATACTCGAGCACGGAGATGTCCAGGTGTCCCGAGGCCGGGATGACGTTTCCCGAGATGACGACGTCACCCCGGGGTGTGATCGCGAGGGCCTCGGCGGTGCAGCCGACGGCGCCCGAGGGGCCGGAGTAGGCGACCGTACCCCAGAGCCGGTTTCCCGTCGAGCCGTCATACTTCGCCGTCGCGAAAGCCAGCGACGTGGCGGCCGGTCCGGACGAGGCCAGGATGACCGGGTTACCTCCCGGGTCGACTGCCAGAGAGACTGGAGACTCCTGGGAGACGGCAGTCGAATAAGCCCCGTAGAACGGAGCCGGACCCCAGAGAAGTTGCCCCGTCGCGCCGTCGATCTTGACGAGCAGGATGCGACTCGGGTAACCGAGGAGGGTTCGATACCAGATCTGGACCGCGACGAAAGCGTTCCCGCTTGCGTCCAGAGCGAGCCGGTCGATCTCCTGGCCCGGGAGGCCGTTCTGGCCCGGGATCGGATACCCCCAGAGCCTGACCCCGGACGCGCCGCCAAACTTGAGCACGACATGCACGTTCGCGCCGCCCTCGACAGACAGGCCGGTCACGATCAGATCGCCGTGCGGGTCGACGGCTGCCGAGAGCGGCTTGTCCCATCCATGCGAGGGGCTGTCGTAGGTCGCCGGGGAGGGCCAGAGCGTCCGACCCGTCAGGCCGTCGAACTTCTGAACCCAGATATCGCCTCGCTTGGACGACGGGTCTGCCGGCCCGTCTGCCTGGGCGGCGACGAAGACTGCCCCGAAAGGATCGAGGGCAACGACCGCGGGCCCGAAGGCCGGATAGATGACGGCGGTCGAGAGCACGCCGCCGCTCGTGTCGTAACGAACGGCGGCGAGCCGGCCCGGCTCTCCCGCGACGAGCAGGACGGACTGATCGCCAAGCTCGCGGCTGGCGAGCAGAGCTCCCGCCTGACCTACGGGTGACTGAGATCCGTAGTGCTGTTCCCAGACCGGCACGGGAGTCACGGGCGCCGCCGACGCCGCCGGGCCGTTCGAGAGGAGGAGCAGGAAGAGCGAGCCGAAGGCTTTCGCCGGCATCCAGAAGGACCTACCGCCACCCGCGCCGCTCACTGTCCGGGGTCTCCTGGAGCACGATACTCCAAGGGGAGCCGCACGGTGAGGGCCCGAAGGTGGAGGAACCGGGCAGGCGTCAGGCCGGGACGAACGCCCCCCGGGGCCGCTCCCACTTTCCGTACACATAGTTTCCGCAGCAGCGGGCGCAGATGGGGAGGGGCTCCCTGGCGAGCTTCTCGCGGAACCTCCAGGCCTTCTCCCCCGTCCAGATGTCGCGGAAAGGCTGCTTCCTCACGTTGCCGATGAAGTAGTCGGGAAAGTCCCCGCAGAAGCAGACCTCGCCGTCGGGCTCGACCTGCGCGAAGTACCAGGCAACCGGGCACATCTGGTGGCCGAAGGTCTGAGAAAAGTCGGAGAAGTACTCCGGCACCTTCTCGCCGGGAATATCGGGAACGAAGGAAACCCAGGGCCTGTCGCGGGTCGAGTCGAGGAACCGCCTGCGCTTCAAGCCCTTCAGCAGGCGCACCAGATCCGTCATCTGCCGGGTCTTCGAGGCGCCCGCCTTCGACCAGTCGAACTCGAACCCCTTCCAGGAAGAGCCCTCGGCGCCGAAGGTCTCGCGCATCACCGCCTCGTACTCGGCCCCGGCCTGCTTCGGGACGAACCAGCGCAGGCCGACGTTGATCGTGTCGAGCGGCAGCTCGCGCAGGATCTCGACGGCGGCCGCGACCGCGTCCAGATTCAGCTCCGTGATCGGCAGGATCGCGATCTGCATCGGCGCGGCGCGGCCGAGCCGGGAGCGCCAGCGCGCGACGGCGCGCACGCCCGCCACCGCTCTCTCGAACGCGTCGTCCTTGCCCCGGATCCGATTGTGGACCTCGGGCGGGCCGTCGATCGAGACCGCGATCGAGTCGATGCCGGCCTCGACCAGCTCCTTCGCGTAGGGCTCGAGCCGCCCGCCGTTGGTGATGACGGTGCAGGTCAGCCCGCGGCTCTTAATCTCGCGGATCAGGGGCAGGATGTCCGGATAGAGGAGCGGCTCGCCGCCGAAGAGCGAGACGATCGGCTTCCACGGGGCGATCTCGTCGAGCAGACGCTGGTAATCGGGAAGGGCCAGCTGCCGTTTCAGGCCGATCAGCTCCCGGATGCGGTTGCGCTCCTTCTCGCCGTCGGTCGCGGAAGCGGAGAAGCCGTCGGAGCGGTAGATGCCGGTGTCGCCCCACTGCCCGCACATCTTGCAGCGCAGGTTGCAGAGGTTCGTGACGCGAAGCTGC
>JBLMXY010000011.1:0-6487 GCA_050257975.1 Acidobacteriota bacterium | reverse complement strand
GCAGCTTCACTCCCGACTTCGTCAGCATCACGTTGCCGGGTTTCAAGTCCCGGTGCACGATCCCCTGCCGGTGCGCCTTGTCCAGCGCGTCCGCGATCTCCACACCGTACTTGAGCGTCTGTTCGAGCGGCAGGGCGCCTTTGAGGAGACGCTCCGTCAGTGTCTCGCCCTCGAGGTACTCCATGACGAGGTACTCGGTCTCCGCTTCCCGGCCCACGTCGTACAAGGCGCAGATGTGCGGATGGGAGAGCTGCGAAATCGTCTTCGCCTCCCGCTCGAACCGCTGGCGAACCTCGGCCGAGGCGGAGAGATGCTCCGGCAGAACCTTCACCGCGACCGTCCTCTCCAGCCGCGTGTCCCGCGCCTTATAGACCTCTCCCATCCCACCGGCGCCAATCGGCGACTGAATCTCGTAGGGCCCGAGTTTCGTGCCGGAGGCGAGCGTCATTCAGCTCTTCGTCAGGAGCGAAGTCCAGTTGACGACGACCTCGAGCGGCGGAGAGCCCTGGTCGGCTGGCAGGCTGTTGACGAGGAAGCGGCCGTCGCGGGAAACGTCGTAGATGGTCCGAAAGCCCGAGGGGTGAACAGCGAGGAGGGCGGCTGGAGCGCCTGCGTGAAACCCCCCGCTCTGCGAGACCGGCACGGCCACGATCTTGTTGTCGCCGCTCAAGTAATAGAGCTCCTTCCCGTCGCGGCTCCAGACGGGGTTTCCGCCTCCGGCTGTCGAGACCTGCCACTTGCCCCCGGGACCGGGAAAGGCGCGGACGTACACCTCGAACGACCCGGACTCATCCGAGTGGTAGGCGATGTACCGGCCGTCGGGGGAGAACCGGCTCCCCGAGGAGTTGAGACCATCCGCCGCGAACGGGAAGGCCCGGCGCTCCGCCGTGTCGAAGATCCAGAGCTGGGTGTTTCGCTGTCCTCGGGCCTGGATCACGTCGAAGGAGATGTAACGGCCGTCGGGCGACCAGTCCTCCGGATACCGGTCGTCCTCGGATTCCCCCAGGTTCTCTTCCCGGCTTCCGTCGAGCGGCTTGACCCAGATGTCGGCGCGCGCTCCCTTCGACTTGCGATCCGAGGCGAACGCAATGCGCGATCCGTCCGGTGACCAGACAGGAGTCAGGTCGTGAGCGGGGCTGAACACGACCTTGGTGCCCGCGCCGTTTCCGACCTCGTAGATCCAGACCTCGGTCGAGTCGCGCGCCGGGTCCTCGACATCCACCGCAATCCGGCGAGCGTCCGGCGACAGCCTCGGATCGGCGATCAGGCCCGCCTGGCCCGTCTCCCCCACCTGTTTGCCGGTGCGGTCGAACCAGAGCAGCCGCGAAGGGACCAGGAACGCCGGTGCCGCGACGAGCACGCCGTTGTTCGAGACGGAGAACGGCCAGAAGAACTGCCAGCCGTACTGGCCGAGCCGCAGGACAACGGGAGTCGGCTCGCCCTTGACCTCGAGCCGGGACGGGTCGAATTCCCGGGCGAGGAGGCTTCCGTCCTTCACGTAGAAGAGGCGGCCCGAGGCGTAATGAGCCTCCGAGGCCACGTTGACGACCGCCTTGTCCGTCTTGCCGTCCAGGGAGCCGATGCGGATCGAGTTGGCCGGATCGCCCGGAGGCGCGGCCAGATTCGCCGCCATGTAGAGGAAGTGCCGCCCGTCGGGAAGAAAGGAGGGATAGCGGTGTGCCGTCTCCTTGCGCGAGGCATCCAGTTTCGTCAGCGAAACCGGCTGACCGCCGGCCGCGGAAACGCGAAAGAGGCCCGACGTCGGTTCGGGCCCGAAGACGATCGTCCCCTCGCGGTTCCACGTCCCACCCGTCCCTCGCTTCGCCTCGCAGATCGTCAGAACCGCTCCGCTCGAGGGATCGATGCGTTTCAGCTTGCCTTCGGAGAAGAAGGCGACGAAGCGGCCGTCGGGAGACCAGAATGGAAAGAAGGCGCCGCCGGTGCCCGGCAGACGCTCGACCGAAGAGCCGTCGAGGCGCCGGATCCAGAGGTTGGGCTGCGCTCCGGGAGAACTCGCCGTGAAGGTGAGCCGTGTCCCATCGGGTGAAACGGCGAGCTCCCCGAGGATCGTGTTCTGCGGCAGGGCGAGCGTCGACCGGACGGCCGGAAGACGCCGCGGCGCGCGCGACAGCCAGGCTGCGGCGAGAGCCGCGGCCGCGATCGTCGCGACGGCGAAACCGGCCCAGGCCAGGCGTTCCCGGTTCTTGCGCTTCGCGACAACCGGCGCCGCGACGCCGGCCTGCGACCCGACCTGCGCGATCCACTTCAACTCGCCCTCGAGATCGTGCGCCGTCTGCCAGCGATCCTCAGGGTCCTTGGCGAGGCAGGTCCGGACGACCCGGTCGAGCGCCGGAGGAATCAGCGGCTGCACCGAGGAGATCGCCGGCGGCTCGTGCTCCAGGATCGCCGCGATGAGAGAGGCACGGCTCTTGGCGGAGAACGCCTTCTGTCCCGTGGCCATCTCGTATAGAACGGCACCGAAAGAAAAGATGTCGCTACGCGCGTCGGCCTCCCGGCCCTCGAGCTGTTCCGGCGCCATGTACTGGAAGGTGCCGAGCACCATGCCCCGCTCGGTCAATGGAGCGGCCGGCGCCTCCGTTTGGAGGGTCGAAAGGCCGGTCGTGGACACGGGGTCCTGAGCGGGCCGCAGTTTCGCCAGCCCGAAGTCGAGCAGCTTCACGCCCGACTTCGTCAACATGATGTTGCCGGGCTTCAGGTCCCGGTGGACGATTCCCTGGCGGTGGGCCTTGTCCATGGCGTCGGCGATCTCCGTCGCCCAGCGCAGGAGCTGGTCGGTCGGAATGCGTCCCCGCAGGAGGCGGTCGGCGAGCGTCTCCCCCTCCAGAAACTCCATCACCAGAAACTCGACCCCACCCTCCGAGCCGAGGTCGTAGAGCGAGCAGATGTGGGGGTGCGTGAGCGCGGAGATGGCCCTGGCCTCGCGCTCGAAACGCTGCTTCAATTCCGCGCTTTCCGAGAGGTGGGTCGGCAGGACCTTGATCGCGACCGTGCGGTCGAGCCGGGTGTCTCGTCCCCGGTAGACCTCTCCCATACCGCCCGCCCCGATGGGCGCCTGGATCTCGTAGGGGCCCAGGCGAGCCCCGGTTGCCAGTGGCATTGAGTGAGCGGATTCTACTCGGTCAGCTCAGGATTGCCGCTCGCCGCTCGTGAGCTGGCTCCTCGCAGCGCTGGCGTGGATCGCGGGCGCACCGGCAGGCCATCCCCCGTTGCTCGAGCGCCGGCTCGGAGAGGTGATCGCCAGCTTTCCCGGCACGATGCGCATCGCCGCCAGCAACCTCGACACGGGCGAAGCCTTTTCGGTCAACGGCGACATGCGGTGTCCGACAGCGAGCCCCATCAAGGTCGCCGTCATGGTCGAGGTCCACCACCAGATCGCGGAAGGCAAGTTCGGCGCCGCTCCCGTCGGGAACAGCACCGCCCTCCCGACGAACAGGCGATTCCTCAGGGAATGTCGCGCGTCTTCTTCCGCAAGGTCGCCGGCCAGTTCACGACGAGCGTCAGCGGCGGTGAACCCAGGTCTTCGGGAAGGCTGTTGACGAGGAAGCGCTGGCCGTCGGCCGAGACCTCGAAGACGTCGGTCCCGGGATTTCCGTGCACGGCGAAGAGCGGGACCGGGGAGGCCGCGTGGAAAACGGAGTCCGCCGTCACGGAGACCGACTGGATTTGATTGTCGGTCGACAGGAAGAAGAGCTCGCGGCCGTCGCGGCGCCAGCGGGGGTAGGCCCCTCCCGCCGCAGAGATCTGCCATCTGCCGCGTCCGCTCGGAAACGGGATGACGTAGACCTCGCTCCTGCCCGATTCGTCCGAACCGAACGCGAGCCACCGCCCGTCGGGAGAAATCCGGCTGTCGTACTGGTAGAGGGCTTTGGTCTGGAAGGGCGTCGCCTTCCGCGCGGCGGAAAGCTCGGCGAGCCAGATCTGGACGTTTCGCTTCCCGATGGCCGGCATGGCGCTGAAGGAGAGGTAACGTCCGTCGCGCGACCAGTCCTCCGGCGTCCGGGAGTCGGACGACTCGAAGAGCAGCTCTTCCGTTCCGCCGTTGATCGACTTGACCCAGATGTCGGCGTTCCCGCCCTTGGTTCTGCGATCGGAGTCGAAGGCGATGCGGTCGCCGTCAGGGGACCAGACCGGATCCGAGTTCTGCGCGTCACCGGAGACGAGCTTCGTCCGGGCACCGGTTGTGAAATCCACGAGCCAGATCTCCGACCGCGACCGCCGCGGATCGACGATCCCGACCGCGAGCTTCTTGCCGTCGGGCGAGAGCCGCATGTTCCCGTAGAGGTCCGCCTCTCCCACGGCTCCGAGCTCCTTGCCCCCTCGGTCGAACCAGATCAGGCGGGACGCGATCGCCACGTCCGGCTCGAAGACGAGCAGACCGCCCCCGGTCACGCCGATCGGCGTGAAGTTCAGGAACTGAGGGAATGCGGCGACTTTCTGAGCGACCGGGACGGCCTCGCCCTGGAGCGAAAGGCGCTTCGCATTGAAGGGCTGAGCGAACAGAGTCCCCTCGCGAGCGTAGAAGAGGTGCCCGCCGGAATAGCAGGCGTTTCTCAGGCCGGGCACGATGGCGCGGTTCTCGCCGCCATCGAGCGACCAGAGCCGAATCGCGTTGGCGGGATCGTCGCCGGAGCCGGCGAGGTTGGCGGCGGCGTAGAGGAAGTGCCGGCCGTCGGGGAGAAAGTGGGGATAGCGGTGCGTCGTTTCGTGCCGCTTCTCGTCGAACTTCGTCACGGGAACGGGTTTGCCTCCGGAGGACGGGACGCGGAAGATCGGAGAGCTCGGGGTCGGCGCAAAGAGAATCGTCCCGTCGGCCGCCCAGGTCCCGCCCACACCGCGCTCGGCTTCGCAGATCGTGATGACCGGCCCGCCCGAGAGATCCACCTTCTTGAGCTTCTTGTCCGCAAAAAACGCGATGGACAGCCCGTCGGGCGACCAGAAAGGAAACGACGCTTCCTCCGTGCCGGCGATGGGCTCGGCCTGGGAGCCGTCCAGGCGGCGTACCCAGAGAGTCGGCTGAGCGCCTACGGAGTTTGCGGCGAAGACGAGGCGCGTGCCGTCGGGCGACAGGGCGAGGAAGCTCACGAACTGCTTGGCGGGTGTCACGAGCGAGGACCGGATGACCGGCGCAGGCTTCGGGGCCCGCGCGAGGAAGCCCGCGACCGCAAGCGCCGCGATCGCCGCGAGGGCCGCAACGAGGCCCCAGGCGATGCGCTCCCGATTCTTCCTCTTCGCAACGACCGGGGCCGGCACGCCCGCCTGCGAGCCGACGTCGGCGATCCACTTGAGCTCCGCCTTCAGGTCGTGCGCCGTCTGCCAGCGATCCTCGGCGTCCTTGGCGAGGCATGTCTTCACCACCCGGTCCAGGGCCGGCGGCGCCAGCGGAGAGACCGAGGAGATCGACGGAGGCTCGTGTTCGAGGATCGACGCGATCAGCGACGCCTGGCTCTTGCCCTCGAACGCCTTGCGGCCCGTCGCCATCTCGTAAAGCACCGCACCGAAGGCGAAGATGTCGCTTCGCGCGTCGGCCTCCTTCCCCTCCAGCTGCTCCGGCGCCATGTATTGGAACGTTCCGAGGATCGTGCCTGCTTCCGTCAGGTTCTGCGCCGCAGCGCCCATGGTCGGAAGAGCGGTGAGCACCGACTGCGCCTGCACGGGCGCGACGGCCTTGGCAAGGCCGAAGTCGAGAAGCTTGACGCCGGACTTGGTCAGCATCACGTTGCCGGGCTTCAGGTCCCGGTGCACGATCCCTTGCCGGTGCGCCTTATCCAGCGCATCGGCGATCTCCTGGCCGAATCGCAGCACCTGCTCCGTCGGCAACGCACCTCTCCCGAGCCGATCCGTCAGCGTCTCGCCCTCGAGGTACTCCATGACCAGGTACTCGGTATCGCCTTCCTCCCCGACGTCGTACAGCGCGCAGATGTGGGAGTGCGAAAGCTGCGAGATTGTCTTCGCTTCGCGTTCGAAACGCTGGCGAACCTCCGACGAGGAAGACAGGTGCGCGGGCAGGACCTTGACCGCCACCGTCCGCTCGAGCCGTGTGTCCCGCGCCTTGTACACCTCTCCCATCCCGCCCGCGCCGACGGGCGTGAGGATCTCGTAGGGGCCGAGGCGAACCCCGGGCGACAGGGGCATCAGTTGGCTCGGATTCTATAGGCCTCCGCTTAGGATTGCCGATCATGCGTCGAGGCACCGCGGCCTTCGTCCTGGCCTGCCTGATCGCGGCTCCCCTGGTCGCCGGAGGGCCGAAGTCGACCCTGGAGAAGCGCCTGGCCGAGGTCATCGCCCGGTTCCCCGGGACCATGGGCATCTCGGCGAAGAACCTGGACACCGGCGATACGGTGGCGGTCCACGGGGACGTTCGCTTCCCCACGGCGAGCCTCATCAAGGTCGCGGTGATGGTCGAGGTCTACCACCAGATGGCGGAGGGCAAGTTTCACCGCGACACGACCGTGACGCTGACCGATGC
>JBLMXY010000010.1:0-14188 GCA_050257975.1 Acidobacteriota bacterium | reverse complement strand
AATCGCCGGGAAGACGAGCGGGTGAAAGGACACAACGCAGACGGAGATCGGAGCCACGTGTAAGGGATTGTAGCGCCGGCGAACAGTATTGATGCTGGACCTGTCCCACTTGCGTGCAGTGGCCAGGACCTGTCCCGACGGCCAGCCCCGTACAGCCCGACGCCTGCTCTTCTTTCTTTTCGCCGGACAGTGGTTTCCTTGCTTCCGAGTCTCTAGCCTGAAACATCAGCGCACTTCGCCGGAGACCCAATTGCCCTCCCCCCGACCGCTCCGAGCCTCTCCAGCCCACGCAAGGGGCTTCAGCCTTCCCGAGGTCCTGATCGTGATGTCTCTGCTGGGGCTGCTCGCGGCGGTGAGCGCTCCGGCGGCTGGCAAGATGATTCGGCGGGCCCGGACCTTCGGCGCGCTCGCAACGGTTCGGCAGGTCTTCGCGGTCGCGCACCTGCAGGCCATTCGGCGCGGCGCGAACGTCGTCGTCGTCGCCACGCTCACGAGCGAGGGTCTGATCCACCTTCACACGTTCCAGGACCGCGCGAACGATTTCTCCGCACCGCTGCCGGCAGACGAGCAAGCGGCGGCCGGCAACTGCCGCCAGGACATCGGGACCTTCGCGACCTCGCCTGCGACGGACGAGCCGACCCTCGCCGACGTCACCATCGCGGCGGGAATCCGGCTCTGGAAACACGACGACCCGCCCGACGACCTCGGAGCGGGCATGTCCTTCGACCTCTACAACGGCGACGCGCTTCTGGTCGACCGAGTCGTCTTTCTTCCGAGCGGCGGCATCGTTCCGCCTCAGGACCCCGCGACGTCCGCTCCGCCGACCGCTCTCGGCGGGCGCGGCCTCTATCTCGCCGACTCTACGGGGCGGAACTATTTCCGAGTCACGGTCGAGAGCGATCTGACGGGGAAGATCCGTTCCGACAAGTTTCAGGCGGGGATCGGATACGTCGCGAGCGGATGGACGTGGCAATGAAAACGCGGACGACGCGAGGTCGCGAGCGAGGCCTGACGCTGATCGAGGTCACGATCGCGATGGCGCTGTTGGGAGTCGGCCTGCTCGCGATCGCACCGATGTTCTCCGGCTCCGTGAAGACCAATGCGTCCTCCAACCAGCTCGGCAACGTCAACAATCTCGCCGGAGAAAAACTCGAGGAGCTGATCGGGTACCCGGCCGTCGATCCACGCCTGGCCGTGTCCAACGGAGCAAATGCCGCTGCGGCTCCGGGCGTCAGCACGACCGGCTCCGGAAGCATTGTTGCAACCAACAACTTCTGCGCGAACGACCTTCCGAAGTGGTACGAGCCGTCGACCGGTGCGACGTCGTTTTCGACGAGCTCTCCCGGGACGGGTTGGTACGCTTTTCCCTACACTCGGACTTACACCATCGAGCAATGGGCCGCCGACCTGACGACGCGGGTCGCCTCGCCGGGCGCCTACGCGGTCAAGCTCGTCACCGTGACGGTCCGGCCGACCATGGGACCTTTCCCCGGGCTTCGAAGCACGACGCAGTCCGCTTACGTCCGATTCCGCGATGCGAGCGCGAACTGACTTCTGCGGCGGCCGCGCCTCCGGCTTCTCCCTCGTGGAGATGCTGGTCGTGGTCGCGATCCTGGCCGGGATCGTGGTGGGAATCTACGGTCTCCTCGACTCCTCGAGCCGTATCGCGAAACAGGAGACCCTCGTGGCCGACGCGCAGCAGTCCGTGCGCGCCGGCATCCAGGAGCTCGTCCGAATCGTCCGACAGGCGCGCGCCGGTCAGCTCTACTACGGCAGCGCGATTCTCCCCGTCGCCAACAACGTCGCCGGGGGGCAGTCGGTTCGGGACATCTCCGACACGGACCATTTCATCCGGCGGGGAACCGACGTGCTCCGGGTTCGGGGGGTCCTCTTCGGCGACGAGTATGCGCTGACCTCGGGAGACGTCACCTGCAGCGGAAGCTGCGACGGCACCTCGGTCATGACAATCACGATCCGGGCGACGGCGAACAGCGGCGTCGTCAACTATCCCGCAGGGTCCACGCCTTCTCTCGCTTCCAAGACTCGGCCCTTCTACTTCGTGGTCGTGGACTCGAGCAACCAGACCGTAACGGTCGGAAGCACGATCTACCTGGTTCCCCTCTATTACGTGGGGCGGGTCGAAGTCGCGGGAACCTGGTACACGCAGACACCGACGACCTTCACGTTTTCGATGAACCCGCAGGATGCGGGCGCGAGGCAGTTGAACGCCACCGTGGGGGGTTCTCCTGCCTTGCAGAAGCCGTTTCTCTCCGGCGCGGTCGACGACGCGCTTCTGTTCGTCGACGAGGGACCTCAGGATCGCACCGGCAGCACCGCGGACGCCCATCCCGTCCTTTCCATCGGGCTCCAGGATCCCGCCACGGGCCGATTCGCCGTCACCCCTCTGGTCGGCGAAGTCGAAGACTTTCAGGTCGCCTATGGGATTGACGGCATCGACGGCTCGACGCCCGATCGCGGCATCTCGCCCGCCGCGGTGAACGCAGGCGGTGTGAACCAGGACGAGTGGGTCGGCAACGTCGCGACAGAAATCGAGACGAGCCTGACCCTCTCCACATCCGGAAACGTGCACGTGGACGGCTTCATCGACGGAAGCGTTGCGAGCGGGCCGCCGAATCCCTCCCTCGCGACCCCGGCGCTCCGGTCGATCTGGTTCTCTCTCGTCGTCAAGTCCGCCGACCCCGACGGCCAATACGGCGGCCCGGGCGCGACGGGGATCCGGATGCTCGACTCGGCGGCGCTCTCGTTCTCCGATCCTTCCAGCACCGGCGGGCCGTATCGCCGGCGCGTGCAGTCGTTTGCCGTAGCCCTGAGGAACTACCAATGAAGATCCAAACTTTCGAGTCGCGAGTCCGAAGATCCAGGTCTCGGGAGGAGGGCTTCGTCCTCTTCATCGCGATCCTCCTCCTCTTCGTTTTGACCGCGGCGGGGCTCGCGCTCATGTTCGCTTCCTCGAGCGAGCAGACCCTGTCGAGCTATCAGACGATGGCCTCGAAGACTTTCTACGCCGCGGATTCCGGCGTGCAATACGCAACCGCCAAGCTCGCGAGCGACGCCGAGTATGTCGGTGGAAAGCTCCCGGTGGGGCTTTCGACCCACTATCCCGGCGTCGTCGCGGCCGACATTCAGGTCACGGTGACCCGTCCCGTCCACATCGGGTTCACGATCCACCCGGGCGACCAGATCCAATCGCAGGGGTCGAGCTACGGCTCGAGCCAGATCGTCGAGAATTTCTACAACTTTTCGTCCACCGCGGAGGCCGCCTCGATCCAGTCGCGGAAGACCGTGACCACTGCGGTCGGGATCTATCCGCAACTGCTGGCGATATCGAAATGAAAAGACAACATCGAATTACCGCCGGTGCCGTTCTCCTCATCGCGGGGTTGGCGGCCGAGCCCGCCCACGCGGACGACAAGGACCTCCTGAAGCGCGGGTCCGTGCCACCCAACATCCTGATCGTCTTCGGCAACTCGCAGACGACCAACCAGCCGATTCTGGGCAGCACGAGCGCCTGGGACGGCGACGCAGACTCACCGACGAGCAAGCTGGGGGCCGCGAAGCGAGTCCTCCGACAGTTCGTCAACGACAAGCGGTCCTCCTACAATATCGGGCTCACCACCTTCGCTCACAACCCCAACGCCGGCAGCATCACGATCTATGGAAAGCACTGGATCTATGCCCCTCTGGCCGTCGACTTTCCCTCCGAGGCCTGGGGCGAGCCAGCCGGCACCATCGAGCGGTGGGGGCTCAGCGGCGAAGGCCCATGCACGAACCTCGTTTCCCCTCCGTGCACCGGAGCGTCGCCGAGTTTCGTGAGTCTTCCCAGCAACGCCAGCGTTGCCGGTCCCTTTTTCGGAGCTCAGGGCTCCGGCGAGGCTTTCGTTTACCTCTCCGCCTCGCGGCGCGTTCGCTGGACTCTGACGCGGGGCCAGTACGGGGACGCCTTCACGGACGGGACGCTGTCGGGCTATCCGATCGCGGGCCCGCCGGCCCACTCCGTCGAGGTGACCAAGGAATACCAGGAGAAGAGCGCGGGAGTCTGGCAGACGAGAAGCCGCACTCCCCAGGGAGATCCCGGCACCGTCACGGTTCCTTACGCCCCTCCCGCCTCCCTGGGCGCCGACTCTTTCTTCGCAACCGCGCCAGACGCCGGAGCCGAGATCGGATTCCTGAACGATCCGCAGCGCGATTTCGCGGTCGGCGCGAACTGCTCGGGCTGGGAGTTCCAGGTCAACAGCGCCCCGCTTCCGCTGGTCAAGGTGCCGCGCGACTACAACTGGGGGGGCGACGTGTGTCTGCCGCCTCAGGATTCCTTTCCCTGCATCTCGCGTCTCATGAGGCCCCAGGCCGTGCTGACGAGCTACGATCCCTCGACCGGAACGTTCACCACCACCGACCATGACAACCCGGGCTACGGCGGCGTGGGAAGCCAGTACGCAGACGGCTGTAATCCGGCGCTCCTGGGCGCCGTCGACGCATCGTTGAACGTGACCGAGAACCAGGCGATCCTGACGACCCAGAACGGGTCGCAGGCGCCGATCAAGGACCTGTTGCAGAACGTTCTCGAATATTTCGACAACCCTGCGATCGACGGATTCCAGAACGGGAAGCGCGTCGACGACCCGGACGCCTCCTGCCGGACTTCCGCCGTCATCCTCATCTACGACAATTTCAACGGCTGCCAGAACGACCGCTGCGATTACCTGACCAATTTCGTCCTGACCGATTTCAAGAAGATCGGTGTGCCCATCTATGTCATTGGATTCGGGGCAAGCGCCGCCGCGAACTCGTCCACGGGCGTGTGCATCGCGCAGAATACGGGCGCGGTTCTCTGCAACGGCAGCGTCGGATATTTTCCGGTGTCCTCCGCCGCACAGCTCTCCCAGGCCCTCTCAGACATCTTCTCGATCGTGAACGAAGGGTCCAAGGACTTCGCGGCCGCGACCGTCTCCTCCGTCCAGGCGGGGGCCGACCAGATGGTCTATCTCGCCACGTTCAATGCGGCGAAGAGCAGGTCCATCTGGAACGGCCGCATCAACGGTTATCGGCTGGACGCCACAGGGGCGTTGAAGATGGGAACCAAGACGATCTCGGATCCCAGTGACCCCAATCGCGGGCTGACGCTGCCCGCCCCCTCGAACGACCCCTCGTCGCTCATCTGGAACGCGGGGCAGAACCTCGCCCAGACGCCGGGCACCGGCGCGACGATTTCGACCGCCATCCTGGCTCCGGGTGCCTCCCTCTCCTCGGGAACCTACGTGGACACCTCCAACGACACCGTCACGACGATCCCGACCCGTTTTTATCCGGGGCGCAAGATCGTCTTCTCGCTTCCGCAGAACACGCCCAGTCCGGTCACGACGCTCCCGATCGCCGCCGCGGACGCCCTGCCCGAAAACCGGTACGACCTGACCTACTCGCCCGCCGCGAGCTGGTGGCCGGCGGTGAAGTCGCTGCTGGGACCCCAGACGGCTCCTCCCGGCGTCCTCTCGCCCCCGCTCACCGACGCCGACGCGGGCGACTCGCTGCGTTTCCTCTGGGGGGACCGTGACGCGGTCCTGGCGGCTACCCAGGTCTGTGAGCGGTATCAGGGTCTGAAACTCGGCGACGTCTTCCACTCCAACCCCGTGATCGTCGGGCGACCCGCCGACTACGCCTACTACGTCGCCGACACGAAGAGCTATCGAAGCTTCTTCAACACCTATCGCCAGCGGCGCCGGGTCCTTTATGCCGGCGCGAACGACGGCTTGCTGCACGCTTTCGACGTCGGAGCGTTCGGCCGGGATCCTTCGGTCTGTACGCCGCTCTCCGACGGGACGACCCCTGCCTGCTACGACCTGGGAACCGGGGCCGAGCTCTTCGCCTATGCACCGCGGTCGGTTTTCCAGAATTACAAGCGTCTGAAGGACGCCAACGGGCCACAGAGCAAGCAGGACGAGTGGACGGTGGATGCCGGGCCGACGGCAGCGGACGTCTTCATCGACTCGAACCATTCCGGCACGCCCGACCCCGCACGGCGGTCCTGGCGGACCGTGCTCGTGGGCGGAATGCGCGAAGGCTCCGCGTTCGAGGGGACGACCGGCGCCTCGCCCCGCGATTCGCAGGGGAGCTACTACGCCCTGGACATCACGCAGCCGGACGCGCTCGCCGACGACGGAAGTGGCGCCATGGGCCCGACCGCCACTCCGCCCGATTTCACGGCGCCGAAGTGCCTGAACGCCACGGGGGACGCGAGTTGCGGCAAAGACGCTGCCGATCCCTCCGTGCGGTCGCTTCAGCCGCCGCGCGCCTGGCCCACGGTGCTCTGGGAGATCGCCGACACCGGCGACGCGGACGTATCCGGCTCGCCCGGCGCCGGCTACCGTGACATGGGGGAAACCTGGTCGAAGCCGGCCACCGGACGCGTCAGGGTCTGTATCGCCGATTGCGACAGCACGGGTTCCCCGGCCCCTACCGTCGAGGACCACTACGTGGCGATTCTTGGGGGCGGGTTCGATCGGGAGCGGCGCAACCGCCGCGGCAACTGGATCTACATGGTCGACATCGAGACCGGGCGCACTCTCTACCGCGCAAACTCGAGCTGCGGCGTCAACGCGGGAGCGGGAGGGTGCACGCCCGTCTACTTCGGATCGATTCCCTCCGAACCCGCTGCGCTCGACATGAACGGCGACGGCTACCTCGATTTCGTCTATGTCGGGGACTCCAGGGGGCAGCTCTGGCGGATCGACCTGACCGATCTGCGGCTGCTGGCCTCACCTCCGACTGGCCACTTCGCGAGTCAGATCGATCTCGCCTCCGGCACCGGAAAGCCGTTCCTCTTGTTCCGCGCTCCGCAGCCGACGGCGCCGTCGCTTGCCCCCTTCTTTCCGATTTATTTCCGCCCGACGGCGATCTCGCTCGGCTACACGAACGCGAATCAGCCAATCGTCGGCATCGCCTTCGGAACGGGTGATCGGGATGACATTCTGGCGACCATCGACCCCTCGAGCCTTTCCTACAGCCAGCGCTTCTACTACGTGCTGGACAATTCAAACCAGGTTACGAGGACGGAGGCGGATCTGCTCGAGATCCCCTCTTCGACCTCGCCGAGCGCCTCGTCGCCCGCTCCGAATGGCTGGTACCTGAAATTTGCGCCGGGTGAGCGCGTCATCACCGACTCGCTCGCGATCAAGGGAGTGATCTACTTTTCGACTTTCAATCCGAACCCGGCGGGCGCTTCCCTCGGATCCTGCTCGAATCCCTTGCGTTGCGGAGATCTCGGAGGGACGGCGCGCTTCTACAGCCTCCTGTACGCCAATGGCGACCCGTACTCGGGAAACGACCGAGGGGAGACTCAGCCGAACGCGACGTTCCTGACCAACCCCATCTTTTTCACGTCCGGCGACCAGCAAGGGCACATCTTCTATACGTCAGACAACACCGTGAACATCAAGCCCATCCCCGGCGGCATCAAGACCACCGTGAAGGATTGGAAGGAGCGCTAGGAAGCGCGCATCGATTCCGCGATCGATCTCGTCCCGCCGGCGCACCCTCGATCAGCATTCACGAAGCTGCGGGCCGCGGCCCACCGGAGATGGCCGGGCCCGCAGGTGAGCCGGATTGAGGCAAGCAAGCCTCCTCATCCCAATTGTTTGCAAGTTCTGGCATCGCGGTTGCTCTTACCTCCTGTCGAAAGGAGGCGCGCGATGAGGAAAGGCGCTTTCGCCGCGATTCTTTTCGCCGGTCTGATGCTGATCGGTTCGCCCCGACCCGCCGAGGGGTCGGTCCATGTCAGCCTGTCGTTCTTCCACGAGACGCTCGCCCCGCACGGGCGCTGGGTGGTGACGACGTCTTACGGCGAGGTCTGGGCGCCAGCGGTGGCGGTTGGCTGGGAGCCTTACGTCTACGGCGAGTGGCTCTACACGGATTACGGCTGGTCGTGGGTCTCCGATGATCCGTGGGGCGACATCCCCTTCCACTACGGGACATGGACCTGGGTGGACCCGTACGGCTGGGTCTGGGTGCCCGGCCTGGTGTGGGCGCCGGCCTGGGTGACCTGGGCGTATACGGACGACTGCATCGGTTGGGCGCCGGTGCCGCCGAGCTTCGTGCTTTCCGGCGGAGGCTATTTCGGACGCCCGATCGTCGTCTCACAGACGCGCTACGTCTTCGTCCCTGCGCGCCGTTTCGTCGGCACCCCGATCGAGACGGTTCGCCTGTCTTCGCGCCGCAACGCAGAGCTCCTCGGACGCGCGACGAGGGTGACACGGTACGACGTTTCGCGCGGCATCGTCCGCAATCTTGGCCCGGCGCCGGCGCGAATCGAGAGGTCCGTCGGCCGGCGAATCGAACGCGTGCCGGCCGAGAGGGCGAGGATCCAGCCGGCGAAGCTCGCCGATTCGGGCATTCGATCGGCGAGGCACCTTCCGGTCGTCGCCCCGGCTCGCGAGCGCGCGCACGCGGCCCGAGCCGCGAAGCCGGAAAGACCCGTGACGAGAAGGGCTGCGGCCGAGCACCGGCCCTCTCCTGCCGAGCACCGGCCCTCTCCTTCGGAGAGAAAAGCGGCCGTCAATCGCCACCCGGCGCCGCCCGCCCATCGGGTAGCCACGCAGGACCAGAAGGGCAAGAAGCACGTCGCATCGCAGCCGCAGAGTGCCGCCAGGAAACGAGAAGACCGCGCTCCGGAGACCGCCAGGCGGCCGGCGCCGCGCGCCACGGCCCCCGAGCGGATCGCGCACCACTCCGTCTCCGTCGCGCACAAGGCTCCGCCGTCTGCCCGCGAGCATCGGGTCTCGGCGCGTCCGGCGCATCCGCCCAAAGCGAAGCCCGAGGCGAGGCAGGGGCCATCCGTCGCGCAGAGGCAACTCCACCGGCCGACGCCGCGTCGGCCGGACGGAAGGCAAACCATGAACAAGAGACCGGACAAGGAAAAACCAGGGAATCAAGGAGGTTCGTCATGAGGAAACTTGCTTCGATCGCGCTCGCCGTTCTGTTTCTGGCCGCAACCGCCGCCGTCGCGGCGGAGCACGAAAGGGAGGGAAAGATCGTTCGAATCGATCCGGATGCCCGGGTGATGGTGATCCAGACGAAACAGGGAGATCAGTGGGAAATCTACTGGACCGAGACGACGAAGGCCGAGCACGGCCTGACCCTCACGGAGCTGCGGGCCGGAGACAAGGTCGAGTTCGAGTACGTCGAGCGCGACGGCAAGAAGTGGGCTACGGAGATCGAGAGGGAGAAAAAAGGCGATCGGTGAGCGCCGGGGCCCGTCACCGGGCCCCCGTGCCCGGAAATGAGGGGTCCCGCCAGATTTCCCGGCCCTCGAGCATGGTCAGGAGCACGTGGGCCCGGTGGATCTCCTCCGGCGGGATCTCGAAGAGATCCCGGTCGAGAACGACGAGGTCGGCCGCCTTGCCGGCCTCGATCGAGCCGGTCTCCTTCTCCTCGAAGGCCGCGTACGCGCCGCCGATCGTGTAGGCCGCGAGGATCTCGGGCAGGCCGACTCGCTCCTCCGGAAGGAACGCCGCGCCCCGCTCCCCCTCGGGGTCCTGCCGCGTGACGGCGACCTGGATCGCGTCGAGAGGATTCATCGAGGACACGGACCAGTCGCTGCCGGCGACGACGACGGCCCCGCTCGCGGCGACGCTGCCGATCGGGTAGAGCCAACGGGAACGCTCGGGCCCCAGTCTCGGAATCGTCAGGTCCCGGATGTAGGAGTCGGCGAAGGCCCAGAGCGGCTGGAAGTCGGCCAGCACGCCGAGGCGCCGGAAGCGGGGAATGTCGCGCGGGTCCAGCAGCTCGAGGTGCGCGATCAGAGGGCGCGCGTCGCGCGGCCCGTTCGTCCGGCGCGCGGCCTCCAGCGCGTCGAGCGCCATGCGGATCGCGCGGTCGCCGATCGCGTGCACGTGAATCTGGAAACGCTCCCGGTCGAGCGCGGTCGCGAGCAGGGCGAAGGCTTCCGGCTCGAGGCGCGGCTTGCCCGCCCAGCCCGGCCGGTCGAGATAGGGCGCGAGCAGCGCCGCCGTCTCCGACTCGATGACTCCGTCGGCGAAGATCTTCGCGGCGGTCGCACGCAGGCGTCCTCGCGTGTAATCCCGGCGCTTGCGGGCGAGCGCGGCGACCTGCTCCGGGCCTTTCGCCGTGTCGACCGAGAGGCACGCGACGACGCGGGCGGTCAGCCGGCCGGCGCGCTCGGCCTCGGCGTATGCGGCCAGGATGTCGTCGTCGGCGTCGGCCTCGATGATCGAGGTGATGCCGAAGCGGCTGGCCATCTCGAGCCCCCGGCGCAATCCCTCGGCGTAGGCCGCCGCGGCGGGCTTCGGAATGCGCCTCGAGACGAGGCCCGCCGCGGACTCGCGCAGGGTGCCGGAAGGATTGCCCTCGGCGTCGCGCTCGATGCGGCCGTCGGGGGGATCAGGGGTCGCGCGCGTGATGCCGGCCGCCTCCAGGGCCCTCGTGTTGACCCAGGAGGAGTGGCCGTCGGCCGCCGAGAGGGACGCCGGGCGGTCGGGCACGATCGCGTCGAGCTGCCGGCGAGTCGGGTTGCCGCCCGGAAAGACCGGCAGGTCCCAACCGCCGCCGACGATCCAGGGCTCCTTCGGGTGATCGAGCGCATATTTGCGGATCGCCTCGAAGACCTGCTCGGCCGTCTTGAGGCCATTCAGGTTGCAGAGTGAAAGCTCCATGCCCCCGCTTACCGGATGGACGTGCGCGTCGTGAAAGCCGGGCAACATCATCTTGCCGCCGAGGTCGATCACGCGCGTCCGCGGACCTCGGAGCGCGCTCGCTCCGGACGAGGGGCCGACGTAGGCGATGCGGCCCCCGCGCACGGCGACCGACTCCGCCCAGGACCGCGAGGCGTCCATCGTCTCGATGGCCCCGTGGAGGAAGACGATGTCCGCGGGTTTCTCCGGCGCGGCGGAGACCAAGACGAGGAGAGCCGAGACCGCGAGCGCCGGCAGAACTCGACGGTCCCTCTCTCGCGCTTGGTCCTTCACGGCACCCTCCTCGCGTTTTTCCACGATGCCCGCATCGTATGATCCCGCGCGACTTCACGCGGAGGATAGACGATGTGGTCCTCTCTCCCACGACCCCTGACCCTCGCCCTCGCGCTGGCTCTGCCGGCCGCGGCGGCCCGCGCGGGCTCGGGCCCCGTCGATCCGTCGCGCTACGCGGATCTCGAGTGGCGAATGATCGGGCCGTTTCGCGGCGGCCGGGTCCTCGCCGTCGCGGGGCTGCCGAAGGATCCGAACACGTATTACTTCGGGGCGGTGGGCGGGGGCGTCTGGAAGACCACGGACGGCGGGCGCGTCTGGAAGCCGATCTTCGATCAGACGGGCGTGGCCTCCATCGGAGCGATCGCGGTCGCACCCTCGGACGCCGACGTGATCTACGTCGGAACCGGCGAGGCCGACATGCGCTCGGACATCGGGTTCGGCGCGGGCGTCTACAAATCGACCGACGCAGGCCGGACCTGGAAGTTCCTGGGATTGCGCGACACGATCCACATCGGGCGCGTCCTCGTCCATCCCGGAAATCCCAACGTCGTCCTCGTGGCCGCGCTCGGGCACGCGTACGGGCCCAACGAGCAGCGCGGCGTCTTCCGTTCGGCCGACGGCGGCAGGACCTGGCAGAAGACGCTCTACAAGGATCCGGACACGGGCGCGATCGACCTCGCTTTCGCCGCCGGAAATCCCAGGATCGTCTACGCCGCTCTCTGGCAGACGCGCCGGCCTCCCTGGAACGCCTATCCGCCGACCGATGGACCGGGCGGAGGGCTCTACCGGTCGGACGACGGCGGCGTCACCTGGAAGCCGGCCGCCGGAGCGGGCTTCCCGAGAGGTCCGGTCGGGCGAATCGGGCTGGCGACGGCGCGGTCCAAGACGATGCATCGCGTCTGGGCCCTCATCGACACGCAGGACCCGGCGCAGGGGGGACTCTTTCGCTCCGACGACGGCGGGTCTTCTTGGAGGCGCGTCGGAACCGATCCGAGAATCTCGTCTCGCGGCTGGTACTTCAGCCACGTCATCGCCGATCCGATCGACCCCGATACGGTGTGGATCGGCAACGTCTCGCTCTATCGCTCGAGGGACGGCGGGAAGACGTTCACGGCGGTCAAGGGAGCCCCGGGCGGCGACGACTACCACGCGCTGTGGATCGATCCCGCCGATCCGCGAAGGATGATCCTCGGCGCCGACCAGGGCGCGGCGGTCAGCGTGGACGGCGGGGAGACCTGGTCGAGCTGGAACAACCAGCCGACCGGGCAGTTCTACCATGTCTCGGTCGACCGCCAGTTTCCCTACCGCGTATACGGCGCGCAGCAGGACAGCGGAACCGCGTCGGTCGCGAGCCGCGGCAACTACGGCCAGATCACGTCGCGCGATTGGCAACCCGTCGGCGCGGAGGAGAGCGGCGCGATCGCTCCCGACCCGAATGATCCGGACGTGGTCTACGGCGGCGGGCCCGGAGGGCAGGTCTTCCGCTTCTCGCGGCCGACCGGCCAGACGGAGAACGTCTCTCCGTGGCCCGTGCCCTCGTGGGGGCTCGATGTCTCCGAGCAGAAGTACCGCTTCACGTGGACCTCTCCCCTCGTCTTCTCGCCGCACGAGCCCAGCGTCCTCTACCTCGGCGCTCAGAAGCTCCTGCGGACCTCGGACCGAGGCAAGAGCTGGACCGAGGCGAGCCCGGACCTGACGCTCGCCGAGCCGAGCGGGGACCCCGGCCGCGGGCGCGGCGTCCTCTACACGATCGCGCCCTCTCCCCTCCAGGCGGGACGCATCTGGGTCGGAACCGACAACGGCCTGATTCAGCGCACCGACGACGGCGGCAGGAGCTGGAGCAACGTGACGCCCCCGGGGCTCTCCGCCTGGAGCAAGATCGGCCTCCTCGAGGCCTCGCCGCACGACGCGGCGACCGCGTACGCCGCGGTCGACCGCCATCGCCTGGACGACTACGCCCCCCACATCTATCGCACCCACGACGCGGGCAAGACCTGGACCCCGATCGTCGAAGGCCTCTCCGCGCCTTCCTTCGTCAATGCGGTCCGCGAAGATCCCGTTCGAAAGGGGCTTCTCTACGCCGGCACCGAGACCGGCGTCTTCGTTTCCTTCGATGACGGCGACCACTGGCAGTCCCTGCAGTTGAACCTGCCGCCGGCTTCGGTGCGCGACCTGGCCGTGGCCGGAAACGACCTGGTCGTCGCGACGCACGGCCGCGCGTTCTGGATCCTCGACGACATCACGCCGCTGCGGCAGATCGAGCCCGGGGCGGGAGGAATCCGCCTCTACGCGCCGGCGCCCGCGCTGCGCCTGCGGTCGAACCTCGCCAACGACACGCCCCTGCCGCCCGAGACCCCGACCGCTCCGAATCCCCCCGAAGGCGCGATTCTCGACTACGACCTGCCTTCGGCGTCCGAGGGCGACATCTCTCTCGAAGTGCTCGACGCCTCGGGGGCCGTCGTCCGGCGATTCTCGAGCCGGCCCGAGCCGGAACTTCCCGGAGAGCCTCCGGCCTTTCCCGATTTCTGGGTCAAGCGGCCCCGGCCCCTTCCGAAGAAGGCGGGGCACAACCGGTTCGTCTGGAACCTGCGCTATCCCGCGCCGCCGACGCTCGTGCGAAGCTGGGGAATCGACGCGACGGTCTGGGAGGGGGCGCCGGAGCTGCCCCGCGGCCCCTTTGTGCTCCCGGGCGAGTATCGCGTGAAGCTCGACGTGGGCGGCCAGACGCGGACGCAGCCGCTGACGGTCAGGCTCGATCCGCGCCTCTCGGCCACGGACGAAGACCTGGCGAGACAGCTCGACCTGCTCGCGAAGATCGGCGCCGCGCTCGGCGAGGCCGTCGCGACGGTTCGGGAGATCGCGGCCACGCGCCGGCAGCTCGAAGGCCTTTCGAAGCCGCCGGGCCGCGGAGGGGAGGCCAGCGAGATCACCTCGGCCGCGGCGGCGCTCGATGCGCGGGCCGCCGCGATCGAGGGCTCCGAGCGCGCGGCGCCGGGAGAGCCGGGCGGGCTCCGGCGGCTCGCCGCCGAGCTCGCGCAGCTTTCCACCGTCGTCGATCGCGCGGACACCTCCCCGACCGAGCAGGCCCACGCCGTGTACGCGCTGCATCTTCAGACCCTGTCCGGGCAGCTCGCCTCCTGGGAGACGCTGAAGGCGACGGACCTCGCGGCGCTCAATGCGAGCCTGCGCCGCGC
>JBLMXY010000009.1:0-2823 GCA_050257975.1 Acidobacteriota bacterium | reverse complement strand
ATTTCACCGGCCTCGAGGTGGGACGCGACTTCGACGTCGCGATTCCGCTCTGCGCGACCACGCTCGTGTTCGCCGAGCCGCGGATCGCGGATCCGGCGACGTGGTGGCTCGCGGCCGTCGGGCGCCTCAAACCGGGCTGGACGACGACGCGCGCCGACGCCTATCTCAAGACGATCGCGCCCGCGATCTTCCGCGAGACCGTGTCGCCGCGTTACGACGCGCAGGAGGTGCGGGACTACCTCGCGTTCGGGCTCGGCACGCTTCCGGTGCCGACCGGTTTCTCGGCGTTGCGAGCCGAATACCAGAGCCCGCTGTGGCTGCTGCTCGGGATCTCCGGTCTCGTGCTCCTCATCGCCTGCGCGAACCTCGCCAACCTGATGGTGGCGCGCGCGGCGGCGCGCCGGCGCGAGATCGCGGTGCGGCTGGCTCTCGGCGCCTCGCGTCGCCGTCTCGTGCGGCAGCTCCTCGCCGAGAGCTTCGTGCTGGCGGCGATGGGCGCCGCGGCCGGCGCGGCCCTCGCGCAGAGTTTCGGCCGCTTCCTCGTCACGTTCCTGAGGACCTACTCCTCGCGCTGGTTCGTGAGCCTCGCTCCCGACTGGCGCCTCTTCGCCTTTACCGCAGGGCTCGCGACGCTCACGGCGCTCCTCTTCGGGCTGCTTCCCGCGGTCCAGGCCGCGGGGACGCGGCCGATCGAAGCGTTGAAGTCGGGAGGACGCGGAGTCTCGGGAGCCACCGGCGGCCTGGCGGCGCGCCGCGCGCTCGTGGTCAGCCAGATCTCCCTGTCGCTCGTCCTCCTCGTGGGTGCGCTGCTCTTCGTGCGCACGCTGCGGAACCTGCTGACGCTCGATCCGGGATTCCGCCGCGCGCAGGTCGTTGCCGTGTCGGTGGATTTCTGGCCGTTGAAGCTCCCCGAGGCCGCGCGCGTGCCGTTCAAGCGGGAGCTCCTCGAGCGCGTTCGCGCGATGCCGGGCGTCGAGGCGGCGGCGAACGCCTTCATCCTTCCGTCGAGCGGCGACGGGTGGAACCAAAACGTCAGCATTGAAGGGACGGGCGCCCAACGGCAGACGGCCAACCTCAATCGCGTGAGCCCGGGCTACTTTCGAACGATGGGAACGCCCCGCCTCGCGGGGCGGGACTTCACCGACGCGGACCGCGCGGGGTCCGAGCCCGTCGCGATCGTGACCGAGACGTTCGTTCGGAAGTTCCTGGAGGGATCGAGCCCGATCGGTCGGGTGATCCGAATCGAGGGTCCCGGGCGGCCCGACCGGCGCTTCCGCATCGTCGGTCTCGTCAAGGACAGCAAGTACTACGACCTGCGCGAGGACTTCACGCCGATCATCTGGGTACCCGACGCGCAGGACGACGACTTCTTCCAGGCCACGAACCTGCTCATTCGCTCTCCGCTGCGGATGGAAGCCGTCGCCGCGGCGGTCAAGAGCGAGCTCACGCGCTGGAATCCGGAGGTCGTTCTCGAGTTCCAGGCCTACGATCGGATGGTTCGTGAAGGGCTGATCCGCGAGCGGCTGATGGCGACTCTTTCGGCGTTCTTCGGCTTCCTCGCCGCGCTGCTCGCGGCGATCGGGCTCTACGGCGTCGTGTCGTACATGGTCGTCAAGCGGCGAAACGAGATCGGCGTCCGGATGGCGATGGGCGCCAGCCGCGGCGACATCGTTCGGATGGTCCTGCGCGAGGCCGGGGCGCTCTTCGGCGCGGGCCTCGCGATCGGCGCGATCCTGGCCGTCGCGGCCGCCCATGCGGCGCGGTCGCTCCTCTTCGGCCTGCGGCCGACGGATCCCGCGACGCTCGCGATCGCGGTCGCGGGCCTCGCGGCGGTCGCTGCCGCCGCGAGCGTCCTGCCGGCCCGGCGCGCCGCGAGCCTCGATCCCGTCGCGGCTTTGAGGGAGGAATAGGAGGGGTCAGACCTGATTCTCTGATTCCTGTTGCCGGGCCTGGGGCGAGTCGTGCCGCCGGAAAGTCAGAAGATCAGGTGTGACCCGTCCCTTCTCCTGAGTCTCTCGATCCTTTCGGGAACCGGTCGCCGGTTCGATCCGAGTTGCCCGCTCGATCGTCCTAACGGGTGGGCTCTCCTTGCTTGCGACGACCTTCGATGCCCTCGACCGGCGGGCGATTCCGAAGATGGCGAGAAGGATGGGGAAGCCGTACATGGGAAGGAGAAACAGCATCCCGCCTTCGCCGAACCCTCGATTAATGAGGGCCTCGACCATGCCGCCAAGGGTTCCCATCGGCAGAATGAAACCGAGAAGCGCGAGAATCGCCGCCGGCCAGAAGCGGCGCGCGGTCGGGATGGCAATCCGGGTCAGTCCCGTTTCGCCGAGTCTCCGCGCGAGGCGTGGAGCGGTCTTTTCGCGCTCTAATAGGGCGGTTGGGCGCCGCGGGCGACGACGTCGACATTGGCGACGTATGTGGCGACAGGAGGTTGGAATGCGCAAGTTGCTCGCTGGAATGAAGATTTCTCTCGACGGAAAGATGGAGGGACCCGAGGGTGCCGCGGATTGGGTCGAGGCGTGGTCGGAAGACTACGGCCTGATGCCGCAGATCGACGCATGCCTGCTCGGGGGAGGCATGTACCCGGGCTACGAGGGCTATTGGACCGGGATACGGAATGAGCCGGACAAGCCCGCCTGGATCACGGGCAGCGCGCCGACGCCGGCTGAGATTGAGTGGGCGCGCTTCGCTGGTGTGACGCCGCATTACGTGCTCTCGAGCAAGCTGACTTCGGCTCGCTGGCCGAACACGCGCTTCGTCCGGGGACTCGACGAGATCGCTGCCCTCAAGCAGCGGCCCGGCAAAGACATCTATCTC
>JBLMXY010000008.1:0-15226 GCA_050257975.1 Acidobacteriota bacterium | reverse complement strand
TCGGAGAAACCGAAGAGGGTCTTCTGCGACGTCCCCGGCCGCCCGCCGGAGAGGCGCAGGTCCTCGACGATCGGGCGCGGATCGACCAGCTTGCCCGGGTTCATCTTCCCGTCGGGGTCCCAGATGCGCTTGAACTCGCGAAAGGCCTCCATCAGCTCCGGGCCGAACATCCTGGGCAGGAGCTCCGCGCGCGATTGCCCGTCGCCGTGCTCTCCCGACAGCGACCCGCCGTAGGAGAGGACCAGCTCCGCCGCCTCGTCCAGGAACGCCCGGAAGCGGCGGATTCCCTCCGGGGTCTCGAGGTCGAAGTCGAGGCGCGTGTGGACGCAGCCGTCGCCGAAATGACCGTAGAGATCGCCGTGATAGCCGTGTTTCTCCCAGAGACGGCGCTGCTCGCGAAGGTACGGCCCCAGCTTCTCGGGAGCGACCGCCGAGTCCTCCCAGCCTTCCCAGGTCAGCGGGCGCCCGGGCGCGTGCGCCGTGGCGGGAAGGCCCGATTCGCGCACCTGCCAGACGCGCCGGGCTTCCTCGGGCCGGGTGAAGAGGCGAAGGGTCGGGGCCGGCGCGATCCGCGAGAGATCCTCCATGAGGCGGCGCGCCCTCTCCTCCGCCTCTTCGGGCGCCTGGCCGGGCAGCTCGATCAGCAGCCAGCCGTTTCCCTCGGGCAGCAGCGCGATCCCGTCCGGGTGGAGCCCCGCGCGGCGCATGTCGTTGACGAGCCCGTCGTCGAAGCCCTCCAGCCCGGCGGGCCGGTGCGCGAGCGCGACCGGCACGGCGTCGGCCGCGGCGAACACGTCGGAGAATCCCGCCACGAGCAGGGCGCGTGACGGAGGGCTCGGGACCAGCTGCACGGTCGCCTCGAGCACCGTCGCGCAGGTGCCCTCCGAGCCGACGAGCGCCCGGGCGACGTGGAATCCGTTCTCCGGGAGCAGAGCCGGAAGGTTGTAGCCCGACACCCGGCGCGGGATCTTCGGGAACTTTTCGCGGATCGCCGCGGCGTGCCGGTCCCGGAGGGCGGCGAGCGCCGCGTAGATCTGCCCGCGCCGGCCCCCGCCCGCGACGATGCGCGCGAGCTCCTCGTCGCTCGTTCGCCCGACCCGCATCCGCGCGCCGTCGTAGGTGGCGATCTCGAGCTCCGCGACGTTGTCCGACGTGCGGCCGCCTTCGCCTTCGAACGCGGCCAGCACCGAGTGCACGCCGCAGGAGTCGTTTCCGATCATGCCGCCGAGCGTGCAGTGGGAGTGCGTCGCCGGGTCTGGCCCGAAGGTCAGCCCGTGCCTCTCCGCACGCGCGCGCAGGTCGTCGAGCACCGCGCCCGGCTCGACGCGCGCCAGGCGCGTCCGCGGGTTCACGTCGAGCACCCGGTTGACGCGACGCGAGAAGTCGAGCACGACGGCCACGTTGCAGCACTGGCCGGCGAGCGAGGTGCCGGCGCCGCGCGTCAAGACCGGCGCCCCGAAGCGGCGGCACACCTCGAGCGCGCGGACCGCGTCCTCGGCCGACTCCGGCAGCACGACGCCGATCGGAACCTGCCGGTAGTTGGAGGCATCCGTCGCGTAGAGGGCGCGGCTTCCGTCGTCGAAGCGGACCGAGCCGCGCACGGATCGCGCGAGCGCCTGCGCGAGGCCGCTCGCGTCGAGGCTCGAAGGCCGCGAGGAATTCTCCGAGGACGTCGCAGCGGCGCCGATCGTCTTCGCCGGCCGGGATCGGACGAATGGAGTCTCGTTTCTCAAGGACGGTTCAGCGGCTCACGGGCCACGGATCGCCGCCGGCCGGGACGGGATTCCCGTCGCCGCGAGCATCCGGTTTTTTGATTCGAGCGCCAAGAATCCGGATTCGACCGATTCTGCGTCTTGCCTCGATCACGCGACGGATCCCGATCGTCCCCCCTCGCTTGCCGTTCGTCACAACGCGCGCATCCGCTCTCGGTGGCAGTGGTGTTGCTCTTCTTTCGAGCGGGAAACGCAATGGACGCGTTGCCCGAGAGAGGAGCATATGGCGAGAGCAAATCGATTTGCGAGATGGCTATTCCTGGCTCTCGGTCTGGCGGCGGCGGGGCCGCTCCTGGCCGACGGGTCGCAATTCGGCACGCTGTCCGGCCGCGTCAAGGACGAGTCGGGCGGAGCCCTGCCCGGCGCGACCGTGGAGCTGACCAGCACGGAGAAGGGATTCCGCAAGACGGCGACGACGGACGCGACGGGCTCCTTCAACTTCCCGCTGCTGCCGCCCGGCCGCTACTCGGTCAAGGTTTCCCTCGCGAGCTTCGAGAGCTTCGAGTCGAGCAGCAACGTCGTGACCGCGGAGAAGACGACGACGGTCAACGCGACGCTCAAGCTCGCCGCCACCGCCGAGACCGTGACGGTGTCCGGAGACGTTCCGCTGGTGGACAAGACCAACGTCTCGGACACGACCCGCGTCGACTCGAGCCTGTCGCAGTCGGTCGCCGTCCTGCGGGGCTACCAGACGCTGATCGAGTTCGCGCCCGGCTTGAACGACGCGGACGCCGACGGCAACACGAATTCCCACGGCGCGATCGACGGTTCGAACCTGTTTCTCTTCGACGGCGTCGACACGACGGACCCGACGACGGGGACCTTCGGCGCCAACAACAACTTCGACACGATCCAGGAGGTCGTCGTCTCCAACTCCGCGATTTCGGCCGAGTACGGCCGCGCGCAGGGCGCCGTCGTCAACGTGATCAGCAAGTCCGGGACGAACGTTCTCCACGGGACGGCCAGGGCGCTGGTCACCAACGACAACTGGAACGAGCAGAACAAGGGATCGTCCCCGCCGACGTTCGCGAACCCGGATGGAACGCCGTTTGCCCGGGACAAGCTCAACCACAACGTCTACGACTACAGCTTCACCCTGGGCGGGCCGGTCTGGAAGGATCACGTGTGGTTCTTCGGCGGCTACGAGCGCAACCCGCAGTTCACGCCGCCTGCCCAGGTCGCCGTCTCGGAGCTGAACCCGCCTCCTCTGACGGGCCAGAGCTACTCGGCCAGCCGCGAGTTCGTGGCCTGGCAGGGAAAGCTGAACGGCCAGATCACGCCGGCGCACGCGCTGACGTTCTCGGCGCAGGCGGACCCCTTCACCGGAATCATCCGGAACTACTGGAACGAGTTCGGCCTTCCGTCGGCGGAGCTCTTCGCGCTGACGGCTCAGGACCAGTCGAATGACTGCCCCTGGGCCTGCATCTGGCAGGCGCGCTACACGGGCGTCTTCGGCCCCAGCGTGTCCGCGGAGGCCGCGTATGCGCAGCAGCGGGGCGGGATCACGGTCAACAACAAGTTCCAGAGCGGCACGTTCGACGGCTCGCCGATCTTCAACCTGGCTGAAGGCCTCTTCTACAACGGCAATCCGTTCGACGGCCTCGTCGAGAGGCCGCGGGATCAGGCGAACCTGGCGGTGAACATCTACAGCCAGCTCCTCGGCCATTCGCACCAGTTCAAGGTGGGCGTGGACTACCAGAAGATCAGGTCCGAGTCCTCCTTCACCTACCCCGGCAATCAGAGCTTCTTCGTGTCCGGCTTCGACGCCGCGACGCGCCAGATGCTGCTGCAGCCCGGCGATCAGTGGTTCAAGGGGACGCCCCCCGAGGCCTCGATCTCGACCGGAAAGATCTACGGCATCTACGCGCTCGACCGGTTCGACG
This sequence comes from Acidobacteriota bacterium, assembly GCA_050257975.1. GTDB lineage: Bacteria > Acidobacteriota > Thermoanaerobaculia > UBA5066 > Gp7-AA6 > DATBFU01. The sequence goes on along the minus strand of JBLMXY010000008.1, from coordinate 11,571 downwards.
CGACCGACCACCTGTCCTTCAACCTGGGCGTCCGCGTGGACGTTCAGGACGGAAAGAGCGACCTCCGGCAGGCCGTCGTCTCCACCACGACCGTTTCTCCGCGGTTGAGCGGGACCTACGACATCTTCGGCAACGGCAAGACGCTCGCCTCGGTGGCCTACGGGCAGTACCGGGACTTCCTGGTCCAGAACATCATCGACTCGATCTACAGCGGCGTCCCGCAACTCTCCAACTTCGATCTCTACGTCTGGGACGGATCGGCCTGGCAGTTCGCGAGGCCGATCCGATCCGGCGGCAACGACGCGCCGGTCAACGAGGACCTGAAACCGTCCAACGTCAACGAGTTCAACATCTCGCTCCAGCAGCAGATCGGCAACACGGTCGCCGTGGGAGTCCGCGGGATCTACCGCAAGTGGACGAACCTGATCGACGACGCCCGCGTCATCGACGAGAGCGGCGCCAAGATCACGACGCCGTTCAACTACACCAACGGGGAGCTCAAGCGCTACTACAAGGCGATCGAGCTCACGGCCGAGAAGCGCTTCTCGAAGAACTGGCAGATCCTGGCGAGCTACACGCTCTCGCGGGCGGAGGGCAATCACGAGGTCTCCTTCGCATCCCAGCTCTTCGATTACGCCGGCACGACCTGCAACGTGCCCGCCGTGACTCACCAGGACGTGCAGACGGGCGAGGTCGTCGTCGATGCGCCGGCCGTCAGCGGCGACTGCGCGGACATCCTGTCGCACAACCGCCGGGGACTCCTGTCGTACGATGCGACGCACCTGGTCAAGATCTTCGCGGCCTACACCTACCCGTTCTCGTTCGTGAACCTGACGGCCGCTCCGTCCTTCACCTTCAGCTCGGGGCTCCCGTACCAGGCGCAGCAGACCTTTAACGTCAACGGCGATACGGACGTCTACACCTACACGCAGAAGGGCTCCTCGCGGCTGCCCAACTGGTACAACCTGAACTTCGCGCTCGAGGCGGATTTCAAGGTGTTCGGACCGATTCAGGTCGGCCTCAAGGGAGAGGTCCTGAATCTCACCAACCAGCAGCAGGTCGTCGCGGTCGCCGGTTCCTCCCTGCTGCCCACGCCGAACTTCGGCAAGGCGCGGTCGCGCAACGACCTCCTGACGCCCCGCAACTATCAGTTCAGCGCCCTCATCAAGTTCTGATTCGTCCCGTCATCGGGGCCCCGGACCGCCGGGGCCCCTTTTCTTTCGCGGAGCAGGGAGTGACGGAAGGCCGCAGGTCGGGGACGAAGGTTCCATTTCGCCGGACGAAGCGCGTCCCGCGACTGAGAGTCGCCGCCGCGGCGCGGGCGCGAGGTCGCGGCGGCCCGCGAGAGAGGGTCCCCGTAACCTTGCCGGAACCTTTCCGTATAAGAGTCACAGGAGGGGTCCCACGGCAACGCAGAGAGCCACGTTGAAGATCCGCGCCCTGATCGTCGACGACGAGCCACTCGCGCGCGAGCGCATTCGGGATCTTCTCGCGGAAGATCCCGACGTGGAGCTGATCGGCGAGTGCTCCGACGGGCGGGAAGCCGTCGAGGCGATCCGGCGGGAGGCGCCCGACCTGGTGTTCCTGGACGTCCAGATGGCCGAGATGGACGGCTTCGCCGTCCTCGACGAGATCGGCGAGGACCGCATCCCGGCGGTCATCTTCGTCACCGCGTACGACCAGCACGCGCTGAAGGCCTTCGAGGTCCACGCGCTCGACTTTCTCCTCAAGCCGTTCGACCGCGAGCGGTTCGTCAGGACGCTGTCGCGCATCAAGGACCACCTGCAGTTCGCGACGCCGGGCGTCCTGAACCAGCGGATCCTCTCCCTCCTCGAAGACCTGAAGAAACCTCAGCCGGGCTACGTGGACCGGCTGGCGTTGAAGTCGGGCGGGCGCGTCTCCTTCCTGAAGGCCGACGAGATCGACTGGATCGAGGGAGAAGGCAACTACGCCCGCCTCCACGTCAACAAGCAGTCGCACCTGATCCGGGAGACGATGAACCAGCTCGAGTCGCGGCTGGAGCCGACGCGTTTCCTGAGGATCCACCGCTCGACCATCGTCAACACGGAGCGGATCAAGGAGATCCAGCCCCTCTTCAACGGCGCCTACGGCGTCCTCCTGAAGGACGGGACGCGCCTGACGCTCTCTCGCGGCTATCGCGAGCGGCTGAAGGTTCTCACGGGCGAAGACGTTTGAAGGACGCCCGGCCGGCGGCCATGCGCCCCGTCCCCAGCCCGCGGGCGTTCACGCGGCCGGATCAGGCGTCCATCCCAGAACCCTTGCGGCCGCGCGGGCCCGCCGGCATCGTCGGCGCAATGGGCTCGTCCGGCGATCGCGCCGCGGTCTCGGGCTTCCCGCTTCCGCAGCCGGGCTCGCGCGAGGCCTGCATCGAGCGGCGCGAGCGCGAGCTGATCGCGGTCGCGCGGGCGCTCGGGATTCCGTGGGAGCGGCTGGTCGAGGCGGAGATCGAGGCCGAGCGCAAGCTGCGCCGTTTCGTGGGGGAGCCGGAGCCGGACCGGCCGCTCTGGAGATTCCTCTCGGCGCTTCCGACGACCGCGCTCGACTCGTGGCGCGTGCGGGAGAGGCTGGCGGCCCTGCTGCGCGACGCGCGCCTGGCGCGGTCGGGCGCGGCGGTGCGGTCGATCCGCGAAGCGATCGACGAGCTCTGCGGCAAGCGGCCCGGAAGCGTCGACGGCGACGTCCTCGCGGCGCACCTGCGCCAGGCGCACGAGCGGGTCCGCGAGCTCGCCCGCGTGGCGCGCGCCGCCGAGCGCGCCCGCGGCGACCGCGCGGCGCGGCTCGCGCGGGTCGTGGCGCGGACCGGGTGCACGGGCGCCGATGCGGCCTGGGCGATCGCGCGGGCGGAGGCGCCGGGACGCGCGCACGCCATCGACGACGCGGTGCGGCAGGCGCGCGCGGAAGGCTTCGAGATCCCGGTCGCGGAGTCGGAATTCCACTCCTTCCTGGCGCTGCGAAAGCTCGTGCGGAGCCACGCTCCCGCGCGCCGGCGGTCCGCGGTCGCGGCTCGCCGCGTGCGCCCGAGCGCGCGCCGCGATCACCGCCTCGCTTCCTAGGAACTCCCCGGCAGCGGCCTTCGACCTTTCCATTTCGGCGGTCGCTCCCGCGCTCCTTCCACCGCGGGCGAGCTTCTCAGGGGATTCCTGAGCCGTCGCTCCGGTTTTCCGCTCTCCCGTCCGGAATCCTGGATCGCCCGCCCCGACACGGGCCGCATCCGGATCCTTTCGACATCGACATCCGATCGCTCATCCCTGGATGCCTGTTTCTCGTCATTCATCCCGTGACGAAGCGCGATGGCAACGACGTTGCTCTCCGGGTAGGGCGCCGCGCCGTCTGGCGCGACGGAAGCAGCGAGTCCGAAAACGAAGGGAGGATTCATGCACAGGTGGTTTCGATGTCTGGCGACGAGCGTCGTGGCGCTCGCGATCGGTCTCGCCGCCGTTCCCGCCATCGCGCAGTTTGGCGGCAACACGGGCGGCATCACCGGCAGAGTCGTCGACGAGCAAGCGGCGGTACTCCCCGGCGTGTCGGTGACCGTCAGGGGACCGGGCGCCGCGCAGACGGTCTACACCGACGCGCGCGGCGAGTTCAACATCCGCAACCTGGCGCCGGGCGACTACACGCTCACGGTCGCGCTCCAGGGCTTCTCGACGGTCAACCGCGAGAACGTGACCGTGGTCCTGGGGCGGGACACGGAGCTGACGATCCCGATGAAGCTGTCGGCGGTCGCGGCGACGGTCACGGTCTCGGGCGAGGTGCCCGTGATCTCGACGAAGAAGGTCGAGACGGGCGCGGCCGTCACGCAGGAGGAGCTGAAGTCGATTCCGACCGCCCGCGATCCGTGGGTCGTGCTCCAGTCGGTTCCGGGCGTGCAGACCGACCGGATCAACGTGGCGGGCTCCGAGTCGGGACAGCAGTCCAACTTCGCAGGCAAGGGCTCGGCGGCCGGCACCTTCGCGGTCGACGGCGTCAACCTGACCGACATGTCGGCCCTGGGGGCGTCGGCGGGCTATTACGACTTCGACTCCTTCCAAGAGATGCAGGTCATCACGGGCGGCAGCGATGCGTCGATCGCCGGATCGGGCACGCACCTGAACATGGTGACCAAGCGCGGCACCAACGAAGTGCACGGTAGCGCGCGCGTCTTCGCGGTCGACCAGCACTTCCAATCCGACAACCTGCCCGACGAAGCCCGGACCCAGGTCGACTCGAGCGGTAAGCCGGCGCCCCTGGCGGCCGGCAACCACATCAACAGCGTCCAGGACTACGGCGCCGAGCTGGGGGGTCCCGTGTGGAAGGACCGCATGTGGCTGTGGGGCTCCTACGGCCGCGGCCAGATCAACCTGGTGACGGCGGGAGGGACCAACGACAACACGACGCTCGAGGACTTCAATGCGAAGTTCAACTGGCAAGTCGTGCCGTCCAACGCGGTGGACGCCTGGTACCTGAGGAGCGACAAGCTCAAGCAGGGAAGGAACGGAGGGACGACGCGCCCTCAGGAGACCACCTGGAATCAGACGACGCCGCAGAACACGTGGAAGGTGTCGGATTCGCAGATCCTCGGCTCGAACTTCTTCTTCACGGCTCAGTACAACGGATTGAACGGCAACTTCACGCTCGATCCGCAGGGCGACCCGCGCCGGCAGACCTTCATCGACGAAGGGGGCGTGTGGCACAACACGTACGAGTTCTTCGCCGGCCCGCGCCCGCAGCGGCAGGCCAAGGCGGACCTCTCCTACTTCTTCAGCGCGGGCTCGGTCGGAAACGAGATCAAGGCGGGCTTCGGGTATCTGAAGTCGGGCGCCCGCTCGATGTCCGCCTGGCCGGGGGAGCCCGGCTTCCAGTTCAACGGCTCGGACCCGCTTGCCGGCCAGACCTACGGGGATCTCTTCGACTGCAACCAGCCGTGCGCGACGATCACCCGCCAGTCGAACCTCTCGATCGACAACAAGTACTACAGCGCGTACCTGCAGGACGCGATCACGCTGGACCGGTTGACGATCAATCTGGGAGTCCGCTGGGACCAGCAGTTCGGCACCAACAACCCGACGACGATCGTGGGCAATCCGTCGTTCCCGACGATTCTTCCGACGGTCGTGTACCCGGGAGCCGACAAGCCGTTCAAGTGGAACGACTGGCAGCCTCGCGTGGGACTGACCTACGCCTTCGGCGCCAATCGCACGACGGTCTTCAAGGCGAGCTACGCGCGGTACGCCGAGGCGCTCGGCACCAACACCACGGGCCAGATCAATCCGACCAACGCGGTCGCCTACGGGTACTACCCGTGGAACGACGCGAACCACAACAACCTGGTCGAGCCGGGCGAGGTGGACATCTCCGATCCCACGCACCCGCTGAGCAGCCGCAACTACGATCCCGCCGATCCCGGCGCCGCGGTCTCGCCGAACACGTTCGCGCCGGGCTTCCATGCGCCCCGCACCTGGGAGGTCGTCGCGGGCGTCGACCACGAGCTTCTGCCGGCGTTCGCGGTGGGCGTCGCGTATACCCATCGCCACTTCGGGGACCAGCTCTATCAATACCCGACGGGCGTGACGCGGGCCGACTATGTGCCGCAGTTCGTCTGCGACGCGACGGATGCCGACGACAACTGCATCGATCCGATCGCCAACGCCAACGGCGTTCTGCCTTCGCAGTTCGGCGGAGGCGCTTACAGCGTCCCGGTCTACCAGCTCGCGCCGGGGATCGCTCCGCCACCCGGCTACGTCTGGACCAACCGGACCGACTACAACCAGACCTACGACGGCGTCGACCTGATCCTGACCAAGCGGCTGTCCAACCGATGGATGATGCGCGGCAGCTTCACCTACAACATCAACAAGCAGCACGCCGGCGCCAACGGCTGCGTCGATCCGACCAACATCGTGCCCGGCCAGTCGGGCGATCTCGGCAATCCGGCGACCGCCTACACGGCGGAAAGCTGCGCGGACGGCTCTTACGTGGCCACGCGCTCGACGGGCAGCGGCGCGAAGGACAGCGTCTTCCTGAGCTCCAAGTGGCAGTTCAACATCAACGGGATGTACCAGTTGCCGCTCAATTTCAACGTGGCGGCGAGCCTCTTCGGGCGCCAGGGCTATCCGATCGTTCCCTTCCAGCGCGTCTTCGGAGACGACGGCTTCCAGCGCGACGTCGTGGCCGCCACGACCGACTCGCTGCGTTACGGGAACGTCTTCGAGCTCGACCTGCGCGTCGAGAAGTTGATTCCGATCACGCAGACGGCCAACGTCACGGTCTCGGCCGACCTCTTCAACGTCACCAACGAGAACACGGTGCTCCAGCGCTTCAACCGCTTGAACCGCAGCAACACGGGCCTGATCAAGGAGATCCAGAGCCCGCGCATCTGGCGGTTCGGCGCGCGCGTCAGCTTCTAAGACCCCGGTTCCCCTCCTCGCCCCGCCGGCAAGCCGGCGGGGCTTTTGTTTCTTGGGGGAAGATCGGGAGGGCGAGCTTGGTTTGGACGGCGAAATGCGGCCGGGCAAGGCCAGGAACGTCGGGATCCTGCTGTGTTGCGTCGCGGCGCTGGGGTCGTGCCGCCGCCGCGACGTCTTTCCGAACGCGCCGGTCGTCGTCGTTTCGATCGACACGCTGCGCGCGGACCACCTGCCGTCCTACGGCTATCACGAGGTTGCGACCCCGGCTCTCGACGCGTTTCGCCGCGACGCGCTCCTCTTCGAGAACGCCTACAGCCACGTTCCGCTGACGCTTCCCTCGCACGTCACGGTCCTGACGGGGCTGCTGCCGCCGCAAAGCGGCGTGCGCGACAACACCGGATACTCCCTCGCCGCGGACCGCGCGACGCTTCCCGGCCTGCTCCGCCGGTCGGGCTACGCCACGGGAGCCGCCGTGTCGGCGGTCGTCATGGCGAAGACGTCCCGGGTCGATCGCGGCTTCGACTTCTACGACGACAACGTGGAGGCCTCCGCTCCGGGCCAGCCGCTCGGCGCCATCCAGCGTTCCGGCTTCGAGACGGAGCGGATCGCCGAGGAGTGGATCGGCGAGCGCTCCGGCAAGGCGTTCTTCTTCCTGCTTCATCTCTACGAGCCGCACACGCCATACCGGCCTCCCGAGCCGTATGCGAGCCGCTACCCGGATCGACCCTACGACGGCGAGATCGCGACCGCGGACGCGATCGTGGGCAAGTTCTTCGAATTCCTGAAGGCGAAGGGCCTCTACGACCGGGCCCTGATCATCCTGATGTCCGACCACGGGGAGGGCCTCGGCGACCACGGCGAGGACGAGCATGGCCTCCTGCTCTACCGGGAGGACCTCCATGTGCCGCTGATGGTCAAGCTGCCCGGATCGCTCGAGCGCGGCGCGCGCGTGACGCGCCCGGTCGGCCTGGTGGACGTCTTTCCCACGGTGGCGTCGCTGACGGGACTCCCTCCGCCCCCGGGCCTCGCCGGCACCTCGCTGCTTTCCCCGGAGACTCCGGCCGGCGCCTCCCGCGCGATCTACGGCGAGACCCTGTTCCCGCGCTATCACTTCGGGTGGAGCGACCTCGCCTGCCTGACCGACGGCCGCCACCACTACATCCACGCGCCGCGGCCGGAGCTCTACGACGTGGTGGCCGACCCCGCCGAGAAGAAGGACCTCGCTCGCGGACTGCCGCCCGCGTTTCGGGCCCTGCGGGCGCAGATGATGGCGCTCGACCGGCCGCGCCAGGCGCCCGGAGCCTCCGACCCCGAGCAGCTTAAGAAGCTCGCCTCGCTCGGCTACATCGGCTCGGCCTCTCCCTCCGAATCCGCCCGCGACCTGCCGGATCCCAGGGATCACATCCAGGAAATCCGGGCGCTCCGGGCGGCGCTCGCGCTCTACGCCGAACGGCGCTACGTGGAGGCGATCGCCGCCCTGCGTGCCCTTCTGGCGAAGAACCCGGGGATGGCGGACGCGTGGGGATCGCTTGCCGAAGCCGAGCACAAGCTCGGGCGCCATCGGGCGGCCCTCGAGGCCCTCGAGCGGCAGGATCGGCTCACGCCGGGCTCGCCGCACATCCTGCTCTCGTTCGCCAACCAGTACCTGGAGCTCTCCGACCTGCCGCGGGCGAGGCTCTACGCCGAGCGGGCGCTCGCGGCCAACGCCCCCGCGGAGGCCCATGAGGTTCTGGCGCGGATCGCTCTGGCCGAGCGCGACTTCACGGCCGCGGAGAGGGAGGCGAACCTTGCGCTCGAGGGACACCAGAATCGCAAGCTGCCCTTCGTCGTCCTCGCCCAGGTGCAGAAGGCGCGCGGCGACCTCGCCGGCGCCCTGCGGACCCTGGACGAGGTTCAGGAGAAGCTCGCGCGCTCGGGCCAGGGCGAGATGAGCAACGTCCATTACCTGCGCGGCGACGTGCTCGCCCGCATGCAGCGCGACGCCGAGGCGGAGGCGGAGTTTCGCAAGGAAATCTCGATCTTTCCCGACAACGCCGCCGCCTGGACGGGCCTGGCGCTGCTCTACGCCAGCCAGGGCCGCATGGACGACACGCGCCGGACGATCGACGCCCTTCTGCGCGCCTCCCCGACGCCCCGCGGCTATCGGGCGGCCGCGGAGACGCTGCGCATCCTCGGAGATCCCGCGTCCGCGCGGGATCTGGAACGGCGGGCCAGCGAGGCCGGCCAGGATTCCCGGGCTCCGGTGCGCTCCGGCGCCTAGGCGTTGGCTTCTTCAGGAGCCTCCGAGGCCGTTGCGGGCGACGGCGGGAAGTTGCGCGCGAGCTCTCGCCGGGCGGCGCGCGCGAGGACCGCGGCGGCGGCGGCGGTCGCCGCGATGCCGATCCCGATGGGGACCCACTGCCGGGTGGCGCGGGCGCTTCCCGCCTCGAGCGACGCCCCCGCGGCGCCGATCGAGACGTAGAGCGCCGTCTGCGGGAGCATCGCGAGCCAGCTCGCGAGAACGTAGGGCGCCCAGCGGACCGGCGTCAGCCCGTAGAGATAGTTGGAGAGACCGAACGGGAGCAGTGGAGAGAGGCGGAGCAGCGCGACCATCTTCCAGCCTTGTCGCCCGATCGCGCGGTCGATCGCGGCGAATCGCGCGTTTCTCCGGGCGAGCCGCTCGACGCGAGAGCGGGCGAGGCGGCGCGCGACCAGGAAAGCGATGGCCGCGGCGGACGTCGAGGCGGCCGAGACGACGGCCATGCCCCGGCCGACGCCGAAGAGGAAGCCGGCTCCCAGAGTCAGCGGGACTCCCGGAGCGAAGAGCAGCGCGGCGGCGACGTAGAAGGCCCCGTAGAGGAGCATCCCGGCGGGTCCCATGCCGAGGATGCGGGCCCCAAGCCCGGAGAGCCACGCGTCGGCCGGAGTCAGACGCGCGGCGGCCCCGACCGCCAGCGCCGCCAGGGCGAGAAGGGCGAGCTTCCTGGAGAGTCGCGCCCGAGCCACGGCGCGAGCTTACCGAAAGAGACTGAAGAGGCCTCCTCGCGCCGAGGGCTGAGGCACGGTCAGGGGCGGGGCCCGCAGAGGGGATAGTCGCGGAAGTCCTTGACGAGCCCGGCGCGCACGGGCTTCTCGAGCACGTACCGGGCCGCCGCGCGAAGGGCGTCGGGCCCCGGCAGCGCCCGCTCGGCGTAGCCCCGCTGCCAGAAAGGAGCCCGGGAGCCTCTCTGCCGGCGCGCCTGCGCGCAGAGCGCCTTCCAGCCCGTGACGGCCGACGCCAGCGATTCCCGCCCGCCGACACCGAGCAGCAGGCAGGCGTGATCCGGCATGAGGCAGTAGGCGTGAAGCCTCGTGTCGGTTCTCTCGCAGACTTGCCGGAGCAGGCGAACGCATTCGACGCCGAGCGGGATGTCCTCGAAGACCGGGCAGCGGGGCAGGGTTCCGATCGTCACCGAAAACGCCGGCTCCGCGAGAAGCGCGTCGGCGCGCAGCCGCCGCAGCCCGGTTCGAAGCCGTTCAAGAACGTCCATCGATCGCGATTTCGGGCATCGCCGTTCTCCTAGACTCTGATTGTCGCGAGCGGGAGCCTGCGGCATCCGGGAGGGGCGGCTTCGAGGCGACAATCCGCGCGGCATCCCAATCGCGTATTGCGGGGTGGCGCCCGATCGCGAAAGGGGGGAGGAGATGGAAGGAAACATCGCCTGGCGGCGCGGGTTGGCCCTTTCGGCCCTCGCCCTGATCTCAACGCCGTGCCTCGCCCACGAGCTCGGGACCGTCCGGACGGTCGTGGATTTTCGAAGGGACGGGACCTACCGGGTCGAGGTCTTCATCGACCGGGAGCACCTGCCGGCGGGGTTTGCCGCCGCGGCCGTGACTCCCGTCGGGCCGATCCGCGGGCTCCCGTCCGGAGAGGCCGCGGGCTCCGCAGGCCCGATTCTGGCCGAGGTCGCCAATCACTGCGAGCCGCGTTTCGACGGCCGCCTCGCGCATCCGGACCTCGAGTGGGTTGGTCCGGATCCCGCGGCAAAGGAGCTGATCCTGTCCCTGACCGGGCCGATCCCGGGCGGCGCGCGCGAGTTCACGTGGAGGAACTCGCTCCCGATCGGCTCCTATCTCTTGACCCTTCGCACGGAGGGGAAGCCCGACGCCTCGCGCGTCTGGGTGGAGGGCGGGCGGGAGAGCGAGCCCTTCGCCTTGAGCGCGCAGATCGTCCCCCCGACGCTCGCGCGGGTCGCCGGGCAGTACCTGCGCCTCGGCTACACGCACATCCTGCCGAAGGGGGCCGACCACATCCTCTTCGTGCTCGGGATCTTCCTGCTCTCCCGCCGCGGGAAGCCGATCCTCTGGCAGGTGACGGCCTTCACGGTGGCGCACACGATCACGCTCGGCCTGACGATCTACGGGATCGTCTCCCTGCGGCCGGCGATCGTCGAGCCGCTGATCGCGCTCTCGATCGTCTACGTCGCCGTGGAGGACGTCTTCACCTCGCGCCTGAGTCCCTGGCGCATCGCCCTCGTCTTCGGCTTCGGGCTCGTCCACGGAATGGGCTTTGCGGGCGTGCTCTCGCAGCTCGGCCTTCCGCGCTCGCAGTTTCTCCCCGCGCTCGTCTGCTTCAACGCCGGCGTCGAGCTCGGGCAGCTGACGGTCATCGCGGCGGCCTTTGCGCTCGTCGGCCTGCCGTTTCGCGGAAGACCCTGGTACCACCGGAGGGTGGCCGTGCCGTTGTCGCTCGCCATCGCCGCGGTCGGGCTGTACGGGGCGATCACGCGGGCGGCAGGCACTATATCAACATTGATATAGCAGCCCGTCGCAGGCTAGACGTTGAACTTGAAGAGCATCACGTCGCCGTCGGCGACCACGTAGTCCCGGCCCTCCTGGCGCACCAGGCCCTTCTCGCGGGCGGCGGCCATGGAGCCGGCGGCAACGAGGTCGTCGTAGGAGACCGTCTCCGCCTTGATGAAGCCCTTCTCGAAGTCGGAGTGGATCACTCCGGCCGCCACGGGCGCGGTGTCGCCGGCATGGATGGTCCAGGCGCGCACTTCCTTCTCCCCGGCCGTGAGGAATGTGCGCAGGCCGAGCAGGTGATAGGCCGCGCGGATCAGCGCCCCGACGCCCGATTCGGAGACGCCCAGGTGAGCCAGGTACTCCTTCGCTTCCGCTTCGGGCAGCTCCGCCAGCTCCGCCT
>JBLMXY010000007.1:0-2748 GCA_050257975.1 Acidobacteriota bacterium | reverse complement strand
AGGGAACGATCACAAAGTGGCTGAAGAAGGTGGGAGATCCGGTCAAGCGGGACGAGCCCATCTTCGAGATCTCGACCGACAAGGTGGACGCCGAGATCCCCTCGCCGGTCGCCGGGACGCTGCTCGAAATCAAGGTTCCGGAGGGTCAGACCGTCGCGATCAACACGGTCGTCGCCCTGATCGGCGAGGCCGGCGAAAAGGCGGCGGCACCTCCCGTTCAGGCGCCCGCGCCGCCCCCCGCGCCTGCGCCCGCCGTGGCCGCCCCCGCGCCGAAAGCCGAGGCTCCCCCTCCGGCGCCCGCGCGGCCGGCCGAGCCCGCGCCGGTTCCCGAGCAGGCGCCGCCGCCCCGCCCGGCGCCCGTCACCTCCATGCCCCCCACGCCGGCCATCGCGGCGTCCGCGGAAGGCGGACGCGTCGAGTCGTTCGAAGAGCGGGTTCGCCAGCGCTCCTCCCCTCTCGTGCGCAAGATCGCGCAGGAGCACGGCGTCGACATCCGCCAGATCGAGGGAACGGGCATCCACAGTCGGGTGACGAAGAACGACATCCTTTCCTACATCGAAAACCGGAAGGTGGCAGCGGCTCCGGCGGCCGCGGCGACTGCTGCAGCGGCGGCACCCGCGGCGGCGCCCCAGGTCGGCCGCGCCGCGCCGGCCGAGGCCCCCGCCCCGGCCCGCCCCGCCCTCGCGACGACGGACCGCGACGAGGTCGTCGCGATGAGCAAGATCCGGAGGATCACCGCCGAGAACATGATCCTCTCCAAGAGGACCTCGGCCCACGTCGCGACGGTGTTCCAGGTCGACTACACGGCGATCTCGAAGCTGCGCGAGCAGAACAAGGACGCCTTCCTCGCCAAGAACGGCGTCAAGCTGACCTACCTGCCCTTCATCTTCCGCGCCTGCATCCAGGCGCTCAAGGAGTTCCCGCAGGTCAATGCCTCGATCGACGGCGACAACATCGTCTACCACAAGGACGTCCACCTCGGGATGGCCGTCGCCCTCGACTGGGGGCTGATCGTGCCGGTCATCAAGAACGCGGACGAGAAGTCGATCCTGGGCCTCGCCCGCGCCTCGCAGGACCTGGCCGAGCGGGCGCGCACCAAGAGACTGAAGCCCGAAGAGATCCAGGGCGGCACCTTCACCGTGACCAACCCGGGCGTCTTCGGCTCGCTCTTCGGAACGCCGATCATTCCCCAGCCGCAGGTCGCGATCCTCGGCGTGGGAGCGATCGAGAAGCGCCCCGTGGTGGTGACCGACGAGAACGGCAGCGACGCCCTCGGCATCCGCACCGTCGGCTACCTCGCCCTCTCCTTCGACCACCGCCTGATCGACGGCGCCGACGCGGACAAGTTCATGTCGAGCGTCAAGAAGACGCTCGAAAAGGGAGAGTTCGACCTCGGGTGATGCGCTGCTCCCTCTCCCGACGGGCGTGGGTCAAGGGACGGCTCCTCGGGATGACATGAACGCCGTGGCATGCCTGCTCGCCTTGCTGGCGGCGGGGTTCTCGCTTCGCGTCGCGCTGAAGCGACCTTCTTCCAACTTCGCCGTTCTCTCCGGAGCCTGTCTTGCGCTCGCCGCGTGGTGTCAACCCGCCGCGCTCGTTCTCTCGCCGCTGCTCTCCGTTCCTCTCCTCGATCGGCGCTACCCTCTGCGGGCGCGCGTGCACCTGACCGCATCGGCCTTGCTGGGCGTCGTTCTGGTACTGCTGCCCCGGGCGCTTTCGCGTGTCTGAGCCCGCCGGAGTCCTTCTCCTCGCCCGCACCGTCGCGCGCGTGGATCGACCCGGGCATTAGACTGTCCGCCATGGAGGCAATCGCCGTTCGGCCCGCCACACGGGCCCGCTGGCTCGGCCGGATCGGCTACGAGGAGGCCTGGGCCCTGCAGCGCGAGGCGGCCGACGCCGTCAAGGCCGGGGGCCCGGAGACGCTCTTTCTCCTCGAGCACGAGCCGGTCTTCACGCTGGGCAGAAACGCCTCGCGCGCGGACGTCCTCTTCTCACCCGAGCGCTGCCGGGAGCTCGGGATTTCCGTCGTCGAAACCGACCGCGGCGGAAAAGTGACGTACCACGGGCCCGGGCAGCTCGTGGGCTACCCTGTCCTCGACCTCCATCCGGACCGACGCGACGTCAAGCGCTACGTGACGGACCTGGAGGAAGCCCTGATTCGCACGCTCGCCGGCTTCGGCATCCGCGCCTCGCGCTCGCCGCGCAAGGAGCGCGTCTCCTCTCTCTGGGTCGGCAACGACAAGATCGCCGCGATCGGGATCCATATCTCGCGCTGGGTCACGACGCACGGCTTCGCCGTCAACGTGACCGACGAGCCGCTCGCATGTTTCCCCGGCATCGTGCCGTGCGGCATCACCGACGGCGGCGTCACGTCGATGGAACGCGTCCTCGGCCGCGCGCCGCGGCTCGCAGAGGTCTCCGAGGAGTTCGCGGTGCGCTTCGGCGAGGTCTTCGGGCGGGAGATAATCCGGGCGTGAGCGCGAACCTGCCGACGTTGCCGGCCGAGCGGAGGCTCCGGCTCCAGAGGCCCGAGTGGCTGAAGGTGCGCGCCAGCACGACCGGCGAGTACGAGGAGGTGCGCGCGCTGATGCGGCGCCTCTCTCTCGTGACCGTCTGCGAGGAGGCCCGCTGCCCCAACATCCACGAGTGCTGGGCGCGCGAGCGCACCGCGACGTTCATGCTCATGGGGGACATCTGCACGCGGCACTGCGGCTTCTGCGCCGTCGGCAAGGGAGAGCCCGGGGCGCT
>JBLMXY010000006.1:0-5841 GCA_050257975.1 Acidobacteriota bacterium | reverse complement strand
ATGGCGGACCTCTCGTCGGCCATCGAGGAGACCTCGGCAGCGATCGGCCAAATGTCCGCCGCCGTCCGGCAGATCGCCGAGAACGTGCAGGTCCTCTCTTCGGCGGCCGAAGAGACGGCGGGATCGTCGGCGGAGATCAGCGCTTCCGTAAAGGAGGTGGAGTCCAGCGCAAAGGAATCCGCTTCCCTGGCGGAGGCCGTGGCGGCCGACGCGCAGCAGCTCGGCATGCGCTCCGTGGAAAAAACCATCGAGGGCATGAACCGCATCCAGACGACGGCGCGCAAAAGCGCCGAGGTCGTGAACCGCCTGGGCGAGCGGGCGGAAAATATCGGGACCATCCTGACCGTGATCGAGGACATCACGGACCAGACAGGACTCCTGGCGCTGAATGCGGCGATCCTTGCGGCGCAGGCGGGAGAACACGGCAAGGGATTCGCCGTTGTCGCCGCCGAGATCCGGGAACTGGCGAACCGCACGGCGGCCTCCACGAAGGAGATCACGAACCTGATCGGTTCCGTGCAGGAGGAGACGCGGGAGGCCGTCGGCGCCATGCGGGAAGAGGTCTCCCTCGTTGAAGAAGGCTCGCAGCTGGCCCGCGAGACCAGGGGCGCGCTCGAAAAGATCCTTCAGCGCGCCGGCCAGTCGCGCGACATGAGCAGGAACATCAATCGGGCGGCGACCGAACAGGCCAGGGGCATGGCCCAGGTGAGCGGCGCCATCGACCGGATCAGCGAAATGGCCCAGCAAATCTCCCGTGCCGTCGCCGAGCAGAAGAACGGCAGCGAGCAGATCATGCGGGCGTCGGACCGCATGCGGGAGTTGACGCACTTCGTGAAGAGATCCACCGATGAACAGGCGAAGGGCGGCAAGGACATAACCGCCGCTGTGGAAAACATGAGCTCCCGGATAGGCCTCGTCAACAGGGCCGCCGGCGAGGTGCAGGCGGGCAGCGACCTCATCGTGAACTCGATCGAGCGCATCAAGCAGATCGCCAAGGCGAACGCCGACCTGGCGACGGCAATGCACGCCTCCATGGATGCTGCCGAGACGCAGTCGGAGAGGCTCAAAAAGGAAATAGAAAAATTCAAGACGTAGGGAGTCGCAGAGGGCATAGCGCAGAGCGCATGGCGTTGAGATTTTCGCTATGCTCCATGCGCCATGCGTTGTGAGTACCATGCGGAGTACCGAGTGAAGACTTCCAAAGACAAAAAAGCAGCCGTCGTTGAAGATACGGTGCAGATCGTGACCTTCCGGGTCGGCGCCGAGGAATACGGGCTGGACATCGGCGCCATCACCGAGGTGATCCGTCCGCTCAAGATCACGCCCCTGCCCCGGATGCCGCAATTCATCGAGGGCGTGATCAACCTGCGCGGAGCCATCATCCCGGTCATCGACCTCAGAAAGCGCTTTGCGCTCGAGAAGATCGTCGACAATCCGCGGACCATGCGCATGGTGATAACCCGCGGGGCCGTCGCCGGCGGGCCCGGGCCCGACAAGGGGCTCCTGGGGCTCCTCGTAGACAGCGTGCACGAGGTGCTCCACCTCAGGAAGCAGGACATCGAGCCCGCGCCTCAGGCGGCCACCGGAGAATTCGCGGATTTCATCACCGGCATGGGCAAGGCGGGGGAGCGGCTCATCATCCTGCTGGATATTCCCAAGGTACTCAGCCAGCAGGAGCGTGCGGCGCTGGAAAAGGCGGAACATGGCGAACCTTGAGGAACTCGGCAGAAGACTCGAAAGCAGCGACGCCGAGGAGCGCCGCGAAGCGGCGGTCGATCTCGGCTACGCGGGCGCCGAGGCCGTGCCCCTGCTGTTCCGCTCCCTGAGGGACCGCGAATGGCGGGTGCGCAAGACCGCCGTCGATGCGCTCGTCGCAATCGGCGGAGCGCGCGTCGTCGAAGGGCTTCTCGAGGCCCTGAACGCCCCCGACAACGCGGGAGCGCGGAACTCCGCCATCGAGGCCCTCGTCCGCATCGGCGGACCCGCCGTCGATGCACTCATCCCCCTCGTCGAGACGCCCGATCCGGACGTGCGGAAATTCGTCGTCGACATCCTCGGCGACATCAGGGACGCCCGGGCCGTACCGGACCTGGTCGGCAGGCTGAAAGACCCGGACGAAAACGTCCGCGTGGCCGCCGCCGAGGCGCTCGGCAAGATCCGCGACCCCCGCGCGGTCGATGCCCTGCTCGCCTGCCTGGCGGGCTCCGGGCAGGGCTGGCTCGACAATGCCGCCGCCGTTGCGCTGGGGGAAATCGGCGACGTGCGCGCGCTGGGACCTCTCCTCGCGACGCTCGGACGGAACAACCTGCGGGAGCCGATCCTCGAGGCGCTCGGAAAAATCGGAAACGCCGATACACTGGGACCGCTCGTCGCGAGCCTCGGAGACCCTCTCCGGATCGTTCGCGAGGTGTCCATCGTGGCGATATCCGAGATCTACCGGAAAAGCGACGAGCCGGGGCGGAGGACGATCCGGTCCGCCGTGAGCTCCGGGATGGACGATCGCGCCGTGGAATTTCTGGAAGATATCCTCGTGACATCGAACGGCGGGCTCTTGAAGGCGACCATGGCGCTTTTGGGCTGGGCAGGCAGGGAGAGTTCGGTCCGGAAGATCTTCGATCTCCTGAGGGAAGAGGACCTCGAGGAGCCGGCAGTGCAGTCGCTTCAATTCCTCGACCGCGGCCGGGCCGGCCTGCTCGTCGGCTACCTCGCGAGCGACAACGCCCTTGTCAGGCGGTCGGTCGCCCGGGTGCTCGGGCAGCTGGGCGTGGCCGCCGCCGAGGCCTCCCTGATCCCGCTTTTGCGGGACGAAAACGGCCACGTGCGCTCTACCGCGGCCGAGGCGCTCGCCCGCATGAAGAGCAAAAAGGCGGTCGCCCCCCTGCTCGCTCTCCTGGCAGACGAATATACGAGCGTCCAGGACTCCGCGATCCAGGCGCTAGCGGCGATCGGCGACGAGTCCGTGCTCGACGGCCTGATTCGCGATTTCTCCTCGGCTGAGGCATTCATGCGCCGAAACATCGCGCTCCTGCTCGGGAAATTTCCGGCCGAACGGGCCTTTGACGCTCTCGTCTTCGCGCTCAAGGATGAAGAACCCGAGGTCAGGAAGGCCGTCGTCCAGGCGCTCTGCGCAGCACCGGGCGCGAAGGCGCTGCGGCCGTTGAAGCTGGCGATCACCGACGACGACGCGGAGGTCCGGATGCTCGCGGCGGAGGCGCTGGGCGCCGTCGGAACGGCCGAGGCACGCGATGCGCTCGTCCTTCTCCTTGAAGACGCCGATCTGTGGGTCAGGGCCGCGGCGGCCCGGCGTCTGGGAGAAATCGGAGGCGAGGCGGAGGCCGCGCTGTTGACCTCACGCCTTGATTCCGCGACCGATATCTTTCTCCTTGCGCTCATCGACGCCCTGGGCAAATTGAGGTTCCCGCAGGCCCTGGGGGCGCTCCTCGGACTCGCGGACCACCCGGACCCCGAGGTCCGCAAAACGGTGCTGACCGCACTGTCCGCATACAGCGGCGAGCCGGTCCTGCAGGCCCTCATGGCGAGATTGTCGGACCCCCACTGGAGCGTCCGCAAGGCCGCGATCGGGGCGCTCAGCCGCGCGCGGACGGGGGCAGTCGACGCCGCCCTGGAAACGATCGCCGCAGAGGACCCGGACGCGGCGGTGAGGCAGGCGGCCAAAGAGGTCCTGGGGAGATAAATGATCGAAGAGCAGATTACTTCGCTGCCCGATGACGTCTTCAGGCTCCTCCGGGATTTCATCCACGGCTATTGCGGCATCTATTTTGACGACGGGTCCAAGTACCTGCTCGAACGCCGGCTTGCGCGGCGCCTCGGCCTGCACCGGCTCAAAAGCTTCGAGGAGTACTATCACTTCCTGAGGTACGACCGGAAGCGGGAAGAGGAACTCACCGCGCTCATCGACAACCTGACCACGAACGAAACGTACTTTTTCCGCGAGAACGCGCAGCTCCACGCGTTTTCCGAGGAGATCCTGCCCGATCTGCGCGAGCGTCTTGCCGGCCGCAAGTCGCTCCGCATCTGGAGCGCCGGGTGCTCGACCGGCGAGGAGCCCTACACCATCGCCATACTCCTGCTCGAATCGGGGGACTGGTGGCACGACTGGCAGGTCGAGATCATCGGGAGCGACATAAACCAGCGGGTGCTGCACACGGCCCGGAAGGGCGTCTACAAGAAGGGCGCGCACCGCGCGACGGACCCCCGCATGCTGGCCAAGTACTTCACCCTCGACGAGAAGGGCGATTACCGCGTCGTCGACCGCGTCAAGGAGCTCGTTTCATTCAGCTACGTGAACCTGCTCGATCCCCACAAGACAAGCCTGATCGGCGGCATGGACGTCATTTTCTGCCGGAACGTGATCATCTATTTCGACCGCGAGGCGAAGAAAACGGTGATCGAGAGCTTTTACCACAAGCTCCGGGACGGCGGTTACCTGCTCCTGGGACATTCCGAGTCCCTGATCAACCTCTCGAACGCCTTCGTACTCCGCACGCTCAAGCACGATATGGTGTACCAGAAGCCGCTCCGGTGCAGGACGGACCAGGCGCTGTGATTGTTGTCAGTTACGGATATAATTATCCTCAACCATGAGGAAATTTCGCGCAATGGCCGAGAAGAGGGCCACACTGAGCCGCAAAGCCCGCAAAGAGAGACGACGGCAGATTTGGGGTAAAACCAAGACTCAGGTTTCCTCTGCGTTCTCTGCGCCTCTGCGTGCGATGCCTTCGGTTCCGGCTTGTCCGGGTTAGGGAGAAAGTATGACCGTCAGGAACAGAATCAAGGCCCTCGTCGTCGACGATTCCGCCTATAACCGCACGGTGATCTCCAAGATGCTTTCGAGCGACGAGGATATCGATGTCGTCGGCAGCGCGGTCGACGGCGTCGACGCCATCGCCAAGACGCTCCGCTTCCTGCCCGACGTGATCACCCTCGACCTCGAGATGCCGAACATGGACGGGTTCGCGTTCCTCCGGTGGCTCATGCAGGAGCGCCCGACGCCCGTGATCGTCCTTTCGTCCCGCTCCGACAGCAGGAGCGTGTTCCGAGCCCTCGAGCTCGGCGCCGTGGAGTTCCTTGCCAAGCCCGAGTCCCGCGTGTCCCGGTCGATCGAGACCGTGCGGGACGACCTCCTCTTCAAGGTCCACGCCGTCCTGAACCTCCAGATGTCCAAGGTCAAGTCGACGATGGAGCTCCTTGCGAAGGAGCATGCGGCGCCCGTGGTCCCGAAAGAGGACGAGGCGCGGCGGGAGCAGGGGCCGGTCGAGGTGGTGGCCATCGCATCGTCAACAGGCGGCCCGCCGGCCCTGCAGGCGATCCTCACCGCCCTCCCGGGCGACCTCTCCGCCGCCGTTGTCATCGCGCAGCACATGCCTCCCGGGTTCACGCGGACCTTTGCCGAGCGGCTGAACAAGATTTCGTCCCTTGTGGTGCGCGAGGCCGCGGCGGGGGACCGCGTGGAGCCGGGCACCGTGCTGATCGCGCCGGGAGGACACCATCTCGTCGTGAAGAAGGACAAGGGCGGTCTCCTGACGGGCCTGACTGCCCGCGGCGAACACGACATGTACTCGCCGTCCGCGGACCGGCTGCTGGTCTCCGTGGCCCAGGCCTGCGGCCCGGCGGCGCTCGGAGTGGTGCTGACCGGCATGGGCAAGGACGGCGCCGCGGGGGTGGTCGCCATCAAGAAGAACCGGGGGCAGTGCCTGGCCGAGAGCGAGGAAAGCGCCGTCATCTTCGGCATGCCCCAGGAGGCCATCAAGACCGGCGCCGTGGACAAGGTCCTGCCGCTGGGCGCCATGGCCGAAGAGATCAGGAAGCGCTGCGCGCCGA
>JBLMXY010000005.1:0-7424 GCA_050257975.1 Acidobacteriota bacterium | reverse complement strand
CGACCACCTTCAGCATTTCATCCACGGAGCCGGGGGGAGTCTCGAAAGTCACGCAGCCGGTCGAGACCGTCACGGGGCCGTCCTCCGGGTCCTGCGCATCGGCGATTCGACGGCGGAGCTTTTCCAGCACGGCGTCGCCTTCCGCGGCTCCCGTCTCCGGCAGCAGCACGATGAACTCGTCGCCGCCCACTCGTGCCACGACGTCGTTGGCCCGCAGGCCCCCGCGGATCGCCTGCGCGAGGCGAATCAGCACTCGGTCTCCTGCCGCATGGCCTTTCCGGTCGTTGATGGCCTTGAAGGCGTCCAGATCCAGATAGGCGACGGTGATGCGGCCCCGGTAGCGCAGGGCCCGCTGGATTTCGGATTCGGCGAGCTCGAAGAACGCGCGCCGGTTCGGGATTCCCGTGAGGGGGTCCACACGGGCGGCCTGCTTCTCGCGGGCCAGAGCCCGCGCGAGCGCGGAGAGCAGCAGGCAGAAAAGCGCGAAGAAGCCGAGCAGCAGGACTCCATTCAGGTAGGCCGTGGCCCGCCGAACGGGGTCGAGACGGCTCTCGAACAGGTGCTGGGCCAGAAAGGCCGCGGTGCACCCGATGGACACCGCCAGGCCGGCGCCCCGGCCGACCATCCAGGACGCCAAGGCCACCGGCAGCAGATAAAAAAAGGAGAAGCGCAGGTCGAGCGTGGTGGCATGGTTCACGAGCGCGATTCCCACAACCAGTGCGATCGAAACGGCGAGCGCGAGGGGCCTGGGAACCCTTTCGAGCGCGTCGAGGAGTCCGGGAGAAGGCGGCCGGCGGATCTTCGTCTGTCCCGCGGTGTTCGGAGAACGCGCCATATTTCGTTTCGTCCCGGACGCGTGCTGCTCTCAGGCTATGTCCGAATCCGCGCCTCATCAAGCAACGTCCTCCCTTTCCGTTCTCGCACGGCAAAGGGAAGACGCTCCTCGCATCCGCCCCCTCTCCCCGCGGGGAAGGGCTGGGGTGAGGACCCCTCTCTTGTCATCTCGGCGCTCTCCGCCTACACCAGAGCCTGGACACCCAGTTCGTGCACGAGCCGCCCGCCGTTGTGCGCCGTGTTGACGAGAAGAAGGACCCCGGCTCCGTAGCAGACCAGGAAAGCCAGGGACAGAGCGACCGTCACCCTCCGGGTTTGAAGTCGCCGAACGGCGGCCGGCACGACCACGATCGCGGCAAAGATCACCGTCAGAACCGTGAACACGACGCGCGTGGTCTCGGCGAGTTTCTCGTGATGTTCGAGAACGGCTTTGATTTCGGGCGTCCGATCCGCCAGCCTGCCGGCGGCTTCCCCCGTCGAAACCGCGACGAATGTCGCCGCCGTTCCAATCGCCATCAAGAGCAGCGCCGCCCAGAGAAAGGGCCGGTTGCGCCGCAGAGTCATCCCGAGGACGACGAAGAGCGGGGCAACGAGAAGCAACGCGATCGGAAAGTGCACGATCAGCGGGTGGAGCCCGTCCCAGGACGGGAGCCGCGGAAGCTCGAGCATGATGCAGTCTCCTCGGCCAAAAAGACTGCCGGCCGCACCCGCGGCCGGCAGCGTGAAAGACTCAGGCTACCTTGACGTATTTTTCCTTCGGCGAGAAGCACGCAGGGCACTTCTCGAAATCGAGCTTCGTCGTCGTATAGCCGCATACCGTGCAGACGTAGTAGGTCACGGCGGGTCCCGTCGCCGTGCCGAGATTCTCGAGCGCGGCGGTATAGAGCTTCGCGTGCTCGGCTTCGGCCGTCTTCGCGTAGTTGAACGACTCGAGCGCGTCTTTCTGGCGCTCGGCCCGCGCGGTCTTGATGAATCCCGGGTACATGGAGTCGCGCTCGTACGACTCGCCTTTGATCGCGGCCGCGAGGTTCTCGCGAGTGGAGCCGGGCGTGGGCTCTTCAATGCGAGCCTGCGGAACGGCGCCCAGCTTGCGAATCACCGTCGCGTGATTGGCCGCGTGAATCTCTTCGGCGCGCGCGGCCGCCCGGAAGAGCGATGCGACCGGCGCCAGCCCGTCTGCGTCGGCCTTCTTGGCAAAGGCGAGATAGCGCGCCCGCGCGTTGCTCTCGCCATTGAAGGCTGCCTGGAGGTTGTCGAGCGTTTTCCCGGTCCCCCTGGCGTCCGCGCGAAGCGGCGTTTCGGCGAGGACAAGGGCGAAGGCAAGGGCGAGGGCGGAAAGAATCGTCTTTCTGATCACGGGAGTCCTCCTTTCGCGGCGCCGGAAACCATTCGCGCCGACATCTGCGGTCTGAGGCCGGCGCCCCGGCCGCAGGAAAAAAGTCTCCCTCGATCGAGGACCCGCGCGCTTGATGCAAACGCATTCAAATCGAGGCGGGATTGCGAGGCTCAACCAGCCGTTTCCTCGGAGCTCGTCTCGCCGCGACGCCCCGATTCGGCGGGAAGCCCCGAACCCTCTCGCCTGCCGCTCCGAAGAGTCGTCAGGATCCCGCGCGCTTGTCCGCCAGCTCCCGGGCGTGCTCCCGGCAGAACCGCTCTCCCTTCCGGTCGGACTCGGCGAGCGAGTTGGAGAACCACATCACGCAGGTCGGGTTCCCGCAGTGCGACAGCCCGTAGGTGTGGCCGAGCTCGTGGATGGCTTCCGTCGCGGCGCGGCGGAGCAGAAGCGGCTCGTCGGCTCCCGCCCGCAGGCGAGAGAGCGAGAACACCGCCACACCCCGCCGGGAATCCGCTTCCCCGAGGACGAAGTTCAAGTCCGGAACGTACAGGTCGACGTTCGCGATTCCGAGCAGCCTCTCCCACTGCGCTTTCTTCCTGGAGGCGAGAAGGTCGAGGAGCCTCGTCGAGAGACATTGGCGCCGCTCGGGGTTCCAGGAGGCAGGCGGAAGACCGACGCCCGGCGCCACGACGATCTCGGCGCCGAATGTCTCGCGGAGGATCGGAGCCAGAGCCTCGAGGGGAGCGCCGGACGCATTCCCGATGAGCGCGACGGCGATCAAGGGCTTCCTCGCGGGCGCGGGCGCATGGACGAGAGCGGCGGCAAGGAGAAGGACACAGGCGATCGGCGGATTCTCCGTCGTAGAGTCTACCGAGCGTGGCGAACCGGCAACATCGCGCTCTCCTCTTGACCGGACCGCCGGGAATCGGGAAGACGACGGTTCTTCGCCGCGCCGCCGAGAAGCTCGCGGACCCGGAGAAGTCCCTCCCTCTCCCCGTGAGGGGAGAGGGTCGGGGCGAGGCCCTCTCTTATCCCCCTGAGATCCGTGGTTTCGTTACGGAAGAGATCCGGGAGGCGGGACAGCGCGTGGGCTTCCGAATCGAGACCTTCGACGGGCGATCCGACGTCCTCGCCCACGTGAAGATCCGGTCGCCCTACAAAGTGAGCAAGTACGGCGTGGATCTGGCCGCGCTCGACCGCGTTCTCTCGGAGCAGTTCCTCCCGAGGCGAGCGGACGTCTTCCTGATCGACGAGATCGGAAAAATGGAATGTTTTTCCGCGCGATTCGTCGAGACGGTGGAATCTCTTCTCGGCTCGGGCGCGCCGGTCGTGGCGACGGTCGCGCTTCGCGGAGGCGGCTTCATCGAAGCGGTCAAGCGGCGGCCCGACGTGCTTCTCTGGAACGTCAGCCCGGCGAACCGGGACGGAATGCCGGCGAAGGTTTCCGAGTGGGTCCGGTCGAGGCTCGCTTCAGATGTATAGTGTAGACACGGCCCCCAGGGGTGAGGGCGAGACTAGCCGCCCTCTCCTCCCTTCCCCATCCGCCCCTTCCGCGCCGCGAGCGCCACGGCGAGCGCCGCGGCGAGAGGCGGGATCCAGAAGTCCGGCGCCTTCATCGCGAGGAGCGTCGCCCCCGTGACCGCGCACCAGAGAACCGGGATCACCAGGAGCGGCCACCGCCGCGCGCCTTTCGCGCCGAGCAGGATGCCGAGGGTGCCGACCGCCGTCGGATCGGGCGCCACGCCGAAGATCTCGGCCTGCCTCCATCCCCTGCCGAGAATCGGCCCGACCAGCGGCTCGAGCAGGAGCGCGAAGAGAAACATCCGCATCCCCATACGCCCCGCGAGATCCGCCGACGGCTCGAACGATAGCCTGCCGAGGACGGGACCGATCACGGCCAGCAACGACGCCTCGATGCCGAACGCCCACGCGAAGTAGGCGGCCGCAAAGTTGATCGTCGCGTAGCGGTTTGCCTGAAAGGCGATGCCGGTCCAGAGCCAGCACGCCGCGAGAGCTGCCGCGATGAGCCTCCCCCGCGCCGCCCCGCCGCGACGCGCGAGCGCGGCGATTCCGGCGGCCAGAGCCAGCGCCACGATCTGAGCCGGCCAGATCGCGGCGTTGTACAGCTCGAAGAGCCGGTAATACGTCCGAGGCGAGAAGAGCAGGAAGTTCGCGAGGTGGTACGTCCACCACTCGGACATCAGAGCTTCTCGGCCGCAGCGGCGATGCGGCGGCGCGTCGGCTCGTCGGGCAACCGGCCGTAGGAGGCGCCGATGTCCTGCCTCGCGTGGTCCACGCGCGTGGTCGCCGGGATCGCGCAGACGACGGCCGGGTGCGACACGATGAACTTCAGAAGCGCCTGCGCCCAGTCGGCGCAGTCGATCTCGGCCGCCCAGGCTGGAAGCGGCGCGCGCTCGGCCCTCCGGGTGAGCTCTCCGTGGCGAAACGGGCGGTTGCAGATCACGCCGATCTTTCGCTCCAGAGCGAGCGGCAGGATCCGCTCCTCCACCTCGCGGTCCACGGCGTTGTAGGTGACCTGCACGAAGTCGATCGGCTGCGTCCGCATGATCTTCTCGATCTCGCCGTGGCGCCGCCCCTCGGAGGTCGTCACTCCGACGTAGCCCAACCGCCCGGCCTTTTTCATGGCGAAGAGTGTCGGCAGGTGCTCCTCCCAGGACAGGACGTTGTGGACCTGGAGGAGGGCAAAGCGCGGAATGTCCCAGTGCCGGCGGGACTCCTCGATCTGCTGCGGCCCGCGCGCGCCCGAGGAGACCCAGACCTTGTCGGCTGCGAAGAGCTGCGGCGGGTGGCCGAGCTTTCGCAGGCCGTACCCGATCACCTCCTGCGACGAGCCGTACATCGGCGAGGAGTCGATCAGCCGGCCGCCTCCCTCGAAGAACGCCCGCATCACTTCCGCGCACGAGTCCCGCGCCGCGATGTCGTCGCCGACGTTGAACGTGACCCAGCTTCCGAGCCCGACGAGCGGCAGCCTCTCGCCGGAGGAGGGAATGGGTCGGGTGAGAAGCGGACCGGGACCGGCGGCGGCAGGTCCGCGAGACCCTGCGCGAACCGTCAGCCCCTTCTCTGCCCGGGAGAGGGCCGGGGTGAGGGCAGCCGCCGCCGCGGCCCCGGCGAGGGATGTCAGGAAACCACGGCGGGTCGGCTTGTCGCTCTGGCGCATGAAATCCTCGCGCTCGGCTCAGTTCACCGAACGTGAAGCCGAAGTCGGCCATTCCGTGAGGAACCTCTACTCCCTCTGCCCGCGGGCGAGGGGAGCTCCTCCCCCTCTCCCCACCAGGGGAGAGGGTCGGGGTGAGGGCACTCTTCCCCCTCTCCCCACCAGGGGAGAGGGTCGGGGTGAGGGCACTCTTCCCCCTCTCCCCACCGGAGATCGTGGAAGAGATCGATCGGCGAGAGCGAAACCGCCAGCCGTTTCGTGCTCGAGGCGGTCCGCCGCGAGGTCAGCCGGCGGCGTCGGGAGGAGCTGCGCCGCTCGTTGGCTCGGCCTCACGCCGAAACCCGGGAGTCGCCGATGCGGGCCTGGACGATTGGGAGAGAGCATCGAAGCCCGTCGACTCCTCCGAGCTTCTGGACGCGGACGCGGGAAAACCGGTGCGATGGGTTCCGGGAAAGGGTTGGGCCGAAGCGAAGCGATGAAGCCTGACCGCGGCACCGTCGCGCTGGTCGGGCTCGATCCGACCCGCGGCCACGAGCAGCGCGGCACCCGTCCATGCGTCATCGTCAGCGACGCGGAGATCATCGCGAACCAGAGATTCACGCTCGTCGTCGTCGTCCCGATCAGCACGACTTCCGGCGAGGGCGCCCTCTATCCGCCCCTCTCGCCGGGGCCGAGCGGGTTGCGCAAGGCCTCCTTTGCGCTCGTGGACCAGATCCGCGCCGTGGACAAGCGCAGGATCCAGCGTGTGTTCGGGAGCGTCTCGAATTCGGAAATCGCCGCGATCGATGAGGGCCTCGCCCTCTTTCTCGGCCCCGGCCAGCAAGGCTGAGGCGCCCCGTCAGCCCGGGGTCAGGATCAGGAAGTCGCTTTCGACGCGGTCATCTTCCGGTAGATCCACGTCAGGATCACCGCCCCGATCACGGCGACGATGATCGTGTAGATCATTCCGCCCGCGCCGGCGAATCCGAGCAGTCGCATGAGGAAACCGCCCGCCAGCGCGCCGAGCAACCCGATGATGATGTCCATGAGGATGCCCTTGCCGCCGCCGCCCATGATCTTGCCCGTGAGCCACCCGGCGACGAGACCGACGATGAGCCACCAGATGATCCCCATGCTCACCTCCTCGACATCTTCGACAGCAGAAGCGCCAGCGCGCCGGCGCCGATCGCCTTGACGAGAGTCGGGTGCTGCGCGTAGAAGCTCGCCGCCTGATCCATGATCGTCGGATCCTTCTTCGCCGCGTGCTGGGCGAGGACCTCGACCGTCTGCGGCGGGACCTGCTGCGCCTGCTGCGGGGTCACCGTTCCGCCGGAGAGGAGCCCGCCAACGCCGGCCAGGGCTCCCGAAGCGCCGAGCGCCTGCGCGGCGTTCGGGCCGAGCGCCGCGAGGATCTGGTTCAACAGGCCCGCCTTCTGATCCGGATTGGACTGATCGAAAAGAGTCCCCACCATCTGCTCGAACGGCGGCGTCTGATCCGACTTGAACGCGTGCGAAATCCCGTCGGCCAGCGTGGACTGAGGCACGGCGGGCGCCACCCTGTCGTAGGCGGAGTGCACGTCGGCAGACGAGGCGCTGCCGGCGGCATACTGATTCACGAGACTGCCCAGTTCATCGAGAAGACCCATTGGACACCTCCGTTCGCGGGGGATCCCGGCGTGTCCGGATCATATGCCCCGAAAAGGAGCGAGCGAGGGCTCTTCTCCCTCTCCCCGTGAGGGGTGTGGGTCGGGGTGAGGGCGCCCTTCTCCCTCTCGCCGTGACGGGAGAGCGTCGGGGTGAGGGCGCCCTTCTCCCTCTCCCCGTGAGGGAGAGCGTCGGGGTGAGGGCGCTCTTCTCCCTCTCCTCGTGAGGGGAGAGGGTCGGGGTGAGGGCGCTCTTCTCCCTCTCCCCGTGAGGGGAGAGGGTCGGGGTGTGGGGGCCGTCGGGGCGCGTCGCTCTCCGGTTACAGTAACGGCATGTGCCGCAACATTCGCACCCTCGCCAACTTCGCTCCGCCGGCGACCGAAGCCGAAATCCGAGCCTCGTCTCTGCAATTCGTCCGCAAGCTGAGCGGGGCCAACAAGCCGTCGAAGGCGA
>JBLMXY010000004.1:0-3090 GCA_050257975.1 Acidobacteriota bacterium | reverse complement strand
CCGAGTGGATGTCCTGGGCAGCCTGGAGCAGCAAGTACTGCACGGCAGGGTGCAGGTCGTGGCGCACCAGGAGACTGGCCATCGGCGCCACAAGCGTCACATCCTGAGCCGGGCGGTCCTTCGGGAGGCTGCCTGCGCCCCGAGGAATCGTGACCTTCGACAGGTACGGGTAGAGGGCCACGAGCGCGTCCGCGCGCTGGAAGGTCATGAGGATCGCGCCGTCGTCCGCGAGGAGCCTCTTCACGATGGGATCGTCGGCGACGGTCAGCATGCAAGCGCAGTCGACCTCGCCCCGCAGGAGCGCCTCCCCGCCGGCGCCGGGCGCCAGCGGCACGACCTTGACCTCCTTCTCGAGCCCGATTGCGCGCAGCAGATCGAGCATGACGCCCGCGTGCGGGTCGATCGAGAGGCGCTTGCCCCGCAGGTCGCCGAACTGCGCCTGATCGGAGAGGCCGCGACAAAAGATCCAGATCGGCTCGTACGAGATCGTGCCGAGCGACTCGATCTCCGGCGAGGCCTTTTCGGTCGTCAGGCCGCTCGCGGCGAAGCCGACGGAGACGCCGGAGGAGGGATCGTTCAGCCGCGCCAGGTTGTCGACGTTGCCGAGGGACGGCTTGAGCTCCAGGCGGATCCCGTCGCGGGCGAGCGCGGTGCGGTATTTCTCGCCAAACTCCTGATAGGCGCTGCCCTCCGGGCCGGTCGTCATGACGACGCTCCTCGGCGGCAGCCCGCGGCCGACGACGAGGATCAGCGAGACGAGGCTGGCGAGCGCGACAGCGATGGCGACGACGAGGACGAGGATTGGCCGGCGCCGCACGAGCTCCCTCACGGGCACCCCCAGATCTCCGCTGCGCGGATCATCATTCGCCCTCGGCCGCAGAGGTCAGCACTCGCTTCCGCTCGACTTCGTGCAACTCTGACACCTCTCCCGGGATCGCTACCCTGATCTGAACGCATCACTGCCTCGTCGTCCCGCACGACCGGGCACATGACTCCGGCCGGGCACGCCGCTCGCCTCGGCCTGATGAAAACGCACCATTATCGGGCGCCGAGGGCCTGCTAGGTTTCTCGCCGATGAAGCGGCCCGGCCTCGAGGAAAAAGCCATGAGCCGGGCGCTTCAGGAGTTTCTGAGGAGCCCTCTGAACTGGCTCCTGGTCTTCGTGCCGGGGGTCCTCCTCGCCGAACGTCTCCGCCCCGAGGCCCATACGGCCCTCTTTCTGCTCTCGATCCTCGCCATCATTCCGCTGGCCGCTCTCCTGAGCCACGCGACCGAGAGCGTGGCCGCGAAGACCGGGGATGCCATCGGCGGGCTCCTGAACGCCACGCTCGGCAACCTGACCGAGCTCGTCATCGCGATCACGGCGCTGCATGCCGGAATGCTCGACCTCGTGAAGGCGTCTGTGATCGGGGCCGTGGTGACCAACAGCCTCTTCATGCTGGGCGGCGCGTTCCTGCTCGGCGGCCTGAAGCACCGCAAGCAGGAGTTCAACCCGGCCAACGCGCGCACGCAGGCTGGAATGCTGCTGCTCGCGACGATCGCGCTCGTCGTCCCATCCGCGGTCGCCCGCGTGGATCAGGTCAACGTCGGGTCCTACATGCTTCCCCTCTCCCTCGGCCTGGCCTGCATCCTCCTCATCACCTACGCGCTCTCCCTGCTCTTCTCGCTGAAGACCCATCGCGACGTCTTCGCGAGCGTCGGCGGCGAAGAGCACGCCGAAGAGCCGTGGCCCCTTCCGATGGCACTGGGCGCGCTCGCGATCGCGACGGTGTGCATCGCCCTCGTCAGCGAGATCTTCGTGGGGTCGGTGCAGCAGGCGGCCGTCACGTTCGGGATGTCGAAGGCCTTCGTGGGGTTCATCGTCGTCTCGCTGGTCGGCGCGGCCGCCGAGATGACCACCGCCTTCTCGGCGGCCCGCAAGAATCGGCTCGACCTGGCCGTCGGAATCGCGATGGGGAGTTCTGCGCAGATCGCCCTCTTCGTGGCCCCGGTCCTTCTGATCCTGAGCTACTTCGTGGCGCCGACGCCGATGGACCTGAACTTCGGCGGCGGCCAGGTGCTGATCGTGCTACTCACCACGTTGACGGTCGGTTTCGTGGTGTCGGGCGGACGCTCCGCGTGGTACTCGGGAATCCAGCTGCTCGCGGTGTATGCCATCTTCGCCGTGACGGCCTACCTGCTTCCCGGCTGACGGAGCGTCTGCCGCCGGCTCCCCCCGTCGGTTCGCTCAGCGGGATTGGCGCTGCGAGACTCGGAGGCTCGCTGCCCGTGACTCGGGCTCGACCCGCTCGCCTTTCCAGACGAGCCGGTACGGCGCGGAGCCGGTCCAGCTGAACGGGTAGCAGGTAATCAGAGTGAGCCGGGCGTCCCGGGTTGGCGCGGCAACCGACACGTCCCGGGGGCGGACGACCCGCCGCTCGACGAGCCGGTAGGTCGAGCTCCCCGAGGGCCCGCGGAAGCGAACGATGTCGCCCTTGCGGGCGTCCACCAGTCGGCGGAAGAAGGTGTCGCGATGGCCGGTGATCACACAGTTGCCGCCTTCATCCGGTGCGCCCGGCCACGCGGTTCCGGGAAGATGCCCGGGGCCTTTCCGAAGCGTGGCCTTGGAGACTCCCTCGAAGACGACCAGATCGAGCCCGAGCCGGGGGGCCTCCAGCCGCCCCACCGCCTCTCCGTCCGCGGGTCGGAACGCGGGGCGGAGGGCCTGCCGGGGCGGGGATGCGGACGCCGCCGCAGGCAGCGAGACTCCCTTCGCCTGGGCGCGGACACCGGTCCCCACCTGCGCGGCCACCAGGACCAGAAGCGCCGCGCCGGCGACGACCAGGAAGTTGCCGACGAGCCGGATCCGTCGCATTCAGAGCCCTCCGTCAGCTCCCGAGGGAAGGGGAATGCGCGACCGCGCGGAGTGGCGCGCAGCCGCGCATCCCCTGTGAGCATCGCGTCAGACGAAGCGCCGGATGGCCAGGCCTCCGAGCAGAAGAGCGACGCCGGCAACCGCGATCAGCGGATAGGACGTGCCGGTCTTGGGCAGCTCCTTCACGGCCGGGGCTGGCGGCGCGGGCGGCGGCACGTACGCGGGAGCCGGCGGAGG
>JBLMXY010000003.1:0-6239 GCA_050257975.1 Acidobacteriota bacterium | reverse complement strand
GGCTCGACCCGCATCACGGACCCGAATCCCGAGGACAAGTACCAGGCCTTGAAGCGCTACACGCGGGACCTGACCGATCTCGCGCGCCGCGGCAAGATCGACCCGGTCGTCGGACGCGACGAGGAGATCCGGCGCGTGATCCAGGTGCTCTCCCGGCGAACGAAGAACAACCCCGTCCTGATCGGCGAGCCGGGCGTGGGCAAGACGGCGATCGTCGAGGGCCTGGCGCGGCGCATCCACATGGGAGACGTTCCGGAGGGACTGAAGAACAAGCGCGTCGTGGCGCTCGATCTCGGCGCGATGATCGCGGGAGCCAAGTACCGGGGAGAGTTCGAAGACCGGTTGAAGGCGGTCTTGAAGGAGATCGAGGAGGCGCAGGGCACCGTCATCCTCTTCATCGACGAGCTCCACACTCTGGTCGGCGCCGGCGCGGCGGAGGGGGCGATGGACGCCTCCAACATGCTGAAGCCCGCGCTCGCCCGCGGGGAGCTGCGCGCGATCGGCGCGACGACGCTCTCCGAGTACCAGAAGTACATCGAGAAGGACGCCGCGCTCGAGCGCCGCTTCCAGCCGGTCTACGTGGACGAGCCGTCCGTCGAGGACACGATCGCAATTCTGCGCGGGCTCCAGGAGCGCTACGAGATCCACCACGGCGTCCGGATCACCGACGCGGCCCTGGTGGCCGCGGCGCGCCTGTCGGCCCGATACATCACCGACCGCTTCCTGCCGGACAAGGCGATCGACCTCGTCGACGAAGCGGCCGCGCGGCTGCGCACCGAGATCGACTCGCTTCCAGCCGACATCGACGAGATCGAGCGGCGCATCGTCTCCCTCGAGATCGAAAAGCGCGCGCTTTCCAAGGAGAAGACGAAGGAGTCCAGAGAGCGGCTCGACGAGATCGAGCGGCAGCTGGGCGAAGAGCGCGAGACCTCGAGCCGCCTGCGCGCGAAGTGGCAGGCCGAGAAGGAATCGATCGGGAAGATCCGTCAGATCAAGGAGGCGATCGAGAAGGTCCGCCAGGACGCGGGCGAGGCGGAGCGCCAGGGTGACCTTCAGCGCGCCGCCGAGCTGCGCTACGGCCGGCTGCCGGCGCTCGAGAAGGAACTGACGGATCAGAACGGGCGTCTGGCGGATCTCCAGAAGGGCCAGCCGATGCTCAAGGAGGAGGTCTCCGAAGAGGACATCGCGAGAGTCGTCTCGAAGTGGACCGGCGTGCCGGTGACCAAGCTGATCGAGGCGGAGTCGCAGAAGCTGCTTCAGATGGAAGAGCGCCTGGGCGAGCGCGTCATCGGCCAGAAGGAGGCGGTGACCGCGGTCTCCGAGGCCGTCCGGCGGGCGCGGGCGGGCCTGTCCGATCCCCGGCGCCCCATCGGCTCGTTCATCTTCGTCGGCCCGACGGGCGTGGGAAAGACGGAGCTCGCCCGGGCTCTGGCCGAGTTTCTCTTCGACGACGAGCACGCGATGGTGCGCGTCGACATGTCCGAGTACATGGAAAAGCACTCCGTCGCGAGGCTGATCGGCGCGCCCCCGGGGTACGTCGGCTACGAGGAGGGAGGCCGTCTCACGGAGGCTGTCCGCCGCCGCCCCTACTCCGTCGTCCTCTTCGACGAGATCGAGAAGGCGCACCCGGACGTCTTCAACGTCCTGCTGCAGGTCCTGGACGACGGCCGCCTGACGGACGGAAAGGGCCGGGTCGTCTCCTTCAAGAACACGGTCATCATCATGACCTCCAACCTCGGCTCGCACTGGATCGCGGAATCGAGCGGCGCGGACGAGAAGGAGATCCAGGCGAAGATCGAAGAGGAGCTTCGACGGCATTTCCGCCCCGAGTTCTTCAACCGGATCGACGACGTCATCGTCTTCCACCGGTTGACGAGGGAGGAGATCGAAAAGATCGTCGAGATCCAGTTGAAGTCGCTCGCCCGAACGGTCGAGGACCGGGGGATCGCGTTGACCTGGAGCCCAAAGGCCATGAAGTTCCTGGCAGGGCGCGGTTATGACCCGACCTACGGGGCCCGGCCTCTCAAGAGGCTCATCCAGAAGGAGGTCTCCGACGCTCTTGCGTCTAAGATCCTGAAGAATGAGATATTTACTGGCGACAGGGCCTTTCTTGATGTGGCAAAGGATGGCGCCTCTCTCGTTGTCGAGAAGATAGCTTAGTGTGTCTAACTCATATTTATGCCATTGTTACTTGACAGTCAAATGCTCATTATCATAGAGTTCCGTCTCGTCATGGAGGTGCTTTATGGTTGACCTTGTTTCCTGGGATCCCTATCGAGATTTTCGAGGCCTGGCGGAGCGCTTCAATCGCGCTTTCACGGGCACGCCGGCCCGCCGCGACGAGGAGATGAGCCTCGGCTCGTGGCTTCCGCCCGTCGACATCGCCGAAGACAAAGATCGGATCGTCCTGACGGCCGAGCTTCCCGGCTTCAAGGAAGATCAGATCGAAATCCAGATGGAGGGGGGCGTGCTGACGCTGCGCGGCGAGCGCAAGTTCGAGGACGAGAAGGAAGGCCGCAACTACCACCGCGTCGAGCGCTCCTACGGACAGTTCGTGCGCTCCTTCACGCTGCCCAACAACGTGGACCGCGAAAACATCAAGGCGAGCTTCCATAACGGGCTGCTCGAGATCGTGCTGCCCAAGCGCGAAGAGGCCAAGCCCCGGCAGATCCGCATCTCTTCCGAAGGCGACAAGAAGACCGTCGACGTCAAGGCGAAGTGACGGGAGCGTCGACTCCCCGATCTCGAAGAGCCCCGCTCCGGCGGGGCTCTTTTCTCTTCCCCTCTGCCAGGACGGAAGACGGTCGGGGTGAGGGGCCCCCTGTAGCCGGAATGCCCTCTCCCCTTTCGTCGTTTTCAGGTCGCGTGAGAAAAGCCCTCGCTTCCGCTGCTGTGCTCCTGCTGGCCGCGGCCGGCGCCGCGGGCGCTCCCCTCCCTTCGCGCCGCAGCGACATCGTCGAGGTGGTCGAGCGGGTCTCCCCGGCCGTCGTCAACATCGCGGCTCAGCAGACCGTCCGGCGGGATCGGTCCCTCTTCGACGATTTCTTCTTCGGGCTCGACAGCCGCCCGGCAAAATCGCTCGGCTCCGGCGTGATCATCGATCCGAAGGGAATCATCCTCACCAACGACCACGTCATCTCCGGCGCCTCGAGGATCATCGCGACCACCAAGGAGGGCAAGGAGCTCGAGTGCGACGTCGTGGGCTCCGACGCGGACAACGACCTGGCCGTTCTCAAGGTGCGCGGCGCGATCTCCAATCTTCCGACGATCCGCCTGGGAACGTCCTCGGACCTGCTGATCGGAGAGACCGTCGTCGCCATCGGAAATCCTTTCGGCCTGTCCAACACGGTCACGGCGGGAGTGCTCTCGGCCCTGGGCCGCAGCGTGCCGGGAGAGAACCAGCGCGTCTACAGCGACTTCATCCAGATCGACGCGCCGATCAACCCCGGCAACTCGGGAGGGCCGGTGGTCAACATCGACGGGAACATGATCGGCGTCGCCACCGCGATCATCGGGGGCGCCCAGGGCATCGGCTTCGCGATCCCGGTGGACCGCGCCAAGCGCATCGTCGGGGACCTCCTGCGATTCGGGCGGGTCCAGCCGGTCTGGATCGGCGTGAAGGGCCGCACGATCGCCGGCCGCGACGAGGACCGCCCGCGCGGGTTCAAGGTGCGCAGCGTCGAGCCCGGCTCTCCCGCGGACCGCTCGGGCATCCGCCCGGGAGACCAGATCGTCTCGATCGACGAGAAGCCCATCGACTCCGAAGAATCCTTCGAGACCGCCCTCTCGACCCGCGGCCCCGGCCGCCCGATGAAGATGGCCTTGAGGAACAGCGCGGGCCAGCGCGTCGTCACGGTGTCGGGACAGGCTCCTCCGCCCGACTACGGCGTGCGGCTCCTGCGCGAGGAGCTCGGCATGTCGGTGCGCGGGGCGCGAGGAGAGCTGCGGATCACGATCCTGGACCGCAGGGGCGCGGCGGCGAGGGCCGGCCTCGAGACGGGCGACGCGCTGCTCGCCTTGAACGGCACCCAGGTGTCCGACGTCGAAGACGTCAACAAGATCCTCGCCCGGGACCACAGCCGCACGACCCTCTGGATGGTGGTCGGACGAGGGGCCTGGCAGTACACGCTGACATTTCCGCTCAACTGAGACGGGCTCGGAATCTCGTCCGTAGTCCTTAGTCCGTAGTCCTTCGTCTCAGGGGGTCGCGCCCGACTAAGGACCAAGGACTAGGGACTAAGGACCGGCCTTTCCACTCCGCAGCTCTCCTGGGATTTGCCCCAGCCTCACTTCCGACACCACGATTCCGAAAAGCACCAGAATCGCTCCCGCGAGTCCTCGCGCCGGCAGCCTTTCTCGCAGAAGCCAGGCCGCGAGCAGCGCGGCGACGACGGGCTCGAGCGCCAGAATGATCGCCCCGTGGATCGCGGACATGCGGCCTTGCGCCCAGGTCCAGCCGAGGAAGGCGCCCGCCGTGCAGACGACGCCGAGATAGAGGACGCTCCACGGAAAGGCGCCGGTCCAGTCGACCGGCCGCGCCTCGAGGGCCGCCGCCGGCGTCCCGGAGGAGGCCGCGCGCAGGACGAACGAAGACGCCCCCGCGCACGCGGCCACGACGGCGAGCTGGAGGCCCGTCAGCCAGAGCGCGTCGTGTCGCCCCGCCCGCTGTGCGAGCTCGACGGCGTACACCGCGAACACGACGCTGCTCGCGCCGACGAGCAGGTCCCCCCTCTCGAACGCCGCGCCGGGCGGCGGATGAGTCAGCAGCAGGAAGCCGGCCGACGCGAGCGCGATTCCGACGCCGTTTGCGGCAGTCGGAAGGCGCCGCGTGCGCGCGACGGCGACAAACGGCGTCACGACGCTCGCAAGACCCGTCAGGAACCCGGCCTTCGTGGCCGTGGTTCCGGCCTGACCCGAGATCTGGAGACACATGCCGAGTGCAAGAAGCGCTCCCAGAAGCAGGCCGTCGCGAATGGCAGCGCGCATCAAGGGCCGCCGCGCGAGCGCCGGAGCGATCAGAACGGCGCCGAGCCCGAAGCGGCCGAAGAGCAGAAGAAGCGGCGGGGCGGTATCGAGCGCATGCCGCACCACGACGAACGAGGAACCCCACACGATGGTCACGACGAGGAGAACGGCGTCCGCTCGCCAGGGGCTCGAGCCGGACTCGTGTTGCAGGGGTCGCATCGTCGGGGTTTGTCGCGGGGCGCGCCCTAGGCTAGCATCGGCGGCTTGAGCGAACGGAGCTCGAATTCCCCTCGCGTGCGCTTTGCTCCCTCGCCGACGGGCTCGCTCCACGTCGGCGGGGCGCGAACGGCCCTCTACAACCTCCTGTTCGCGAGACACGAGGCGGGAACCTTCATCCTGCGCATCGAGGACACCGACGTCGAGCGCTCCCGGGAGGAACTCTCCGGGCAGATTCTCTCGGCCATGGAGTGGCTGGGCCTCGCGTACGACGAGGGTCCCTACTACCAGTCGAAGCGGTACGGGCTCTACCGGGCGGCGGCCGAGAAGCTCCTGGCCGAGGGGAAGGCCTACCGCGCCTTCGAGACGCCGGAGGAGCTCGACCTCGAGCGCAAGAAGGCGGAGGCGCAGGGACGCGCCTACCGCTACTCGGGCGCCGCCCGCGCGATCCCGCCCGAGGAGGGCGACCGCCGCGCGCGCGCCGGCGAGCGTCACGTCGTGCGGCTCAAGATGCCGGCGGAGACCATCGTCGTTCAGGACCTGATCCGCGGGCCCGTCGAGTTTCCCGCCGACGCCCTGGACGATTTCGTGCTCGTGCGCTCGGACGGGCATCCGCTCTACCACTTCTGCGTCTGCGTCGACGACACCGACATGGGAATCACCCACGTGATCCGGGGCGACGACCACCTCGCCAACACGCCCAAGCACGTGGCGCTCTTCCGCGCCCTCGGCGCGCCGATCCCGCAGTTCGCGCATCTCGGGATGATCCTCGGCACCGACCGCAAGAAGCTCTCCAAGCGCCACGGCGCCGCGGCGGTCGAGGAATGGCGGGACGAGGGAATCCTGCCGGAGGCGCTCTTCAACTTCCTGGCCCTGCTCGGGTGGGCTCCGGGCGAAGATCGCGAGATCCTGACCCGCGAAGAGATGGAGCGGGAATTCACGCTCGACCGCGTGGGCGCCTCTCCCTCGGTCTTCGATCCGGAGAAGCTCCTCTGGATGAACGCCCAGTACATCGCCCGGATGCCGGCGGAGGAGCTGCTCGCCCGTGTGGCGCCGGC
>JBLMXY010000002.1:0-13014 GCA_050257975.1 Acidobacteriota bacterium | reverse complement strand
TGCATCCGGGGCCCGAGTTCGGCCCAAAGGTGGTCTGCCGGCCTGCGCGTTGACCTGATAACATCCGAACGATCTCATGCAAAGCGCAGGCTTCCGCCGACTCGACTTTCAGATCGATCAGGAGATCTTCGGAAGGAACTCCGGGACGATCGTGCCGCGCTACTCGGCCGACCGCGCCGCCGCCGAGCAGGTCGTTCGCAAGGTCCGACAGCTGCACCCGGAGTGGCGATTCACGGTGACGGAAGACCAGTGGGGCTACACCGCCACGTGGCAGTGCCCGGGACGCCCGTCGACGGCCGCGGGCTTCGTGACGATCGGCCAGCACCGCTCGCCGACCCTCACGGTCGCCATGGCGCGCGCCTCGCTGGTCGCGGTCGAGAACATGAGACGCTACGAGGAGCGCCGCCGGGCACGGCTCGGAAGCGCCGCCTCGCCCGCCCCCGAAAAGAAGCTCGAGCAGACGCGGTCCGGCTAAGGGGCTGCGGCGCCTCGCGCCTTCCTCGCCTGCGAGGACGCCTGAGACTGTCGTTCTCGGCGGAGAGACCCCTTCTTGCGCGATTCCTGAACGTATAAGCAATTGCTTATGGGATGTTACGCTCCAGAGGGCGCCGGATCGGGAGAAGCGAGAAATCCGCCGGGCGACCTCTCAGGCCTCGCCGAGGTTCTTCCGCAGAAACGCCAGGGTCTCGTCCCAGGCGGCCTTCGAGGCCGCGATGCGGTGCTCCTCGCGCTCGGGGCAGAAGAAACCGTGCGGCGCCTCCGGGAAGACCTCCAGGCGAAAGTCCTTGCCGAGCGCGCTCAGCCGGCCGCGGACTGCCTCGCGCTCGGCTGCGCGGATCTCCTGATCGAAGGCGCCGTAGAAGAGAAGCAGCGGCGCCTCGAGGGTGGCCGCCAGATCGAGGGCGGCAGGCTTGCGGGCGGAAGCGGGCGCGGCGAGCCCGCCGGGATAGAAGCCGATTGCGGCGCGGATTTCTCCGGGATGCTTGCAGGCGGACAGCAGCGCGAGTCGCCCGCCCATCGAGAACCCGACGACTCCGGCGCCTCCCGCCCGGGCGCGCGACCGGCCCGCGATGTACGCCAGGGCCCGGGCCACGATCGCGTCCGCGCGCTCGTCGGAGAGCATGGCAGCATGCTCGCGCGCGGCCGCTTCGTCCGAGTAGGGAAGGAAGGTGGGACCGGTCGCCTTCATCCACTCCGGGGCCACTTCCGCGAAGCTCGTCGGCAGCGCGTAGAGGTTCGGGACGAGCGCGTAGAAACCGGCGCCGGCCAGCCGGTTGGCGACACCCCGCACGTGCGGCGTGAGGCCGAACTCGTCGTGGAGGAGCAAGACCGGCGGAAAGGATCCTTCGCCGCCGGGAACCGCCTCGTGCGCCGGATAGCACTGCACCAGCGTCGTGTTGCTCTCCATGTCGATCATTCCGGCGCGCATGCGGGATCGAGCGATTATGCGCCCGGGCTTAGGATGAGATCGGCGATGAGAAGAGCCGTCGTGCCGGTCGTCGCTCTCCTGTCGGCCGGATGCGCGACCATCTTCCACGGGCGGACGCAGAGAATCGAAGTTGTGACCGACCCTCCGGGCGCGACCGCGGTCGCGGGCAGCCAGCGCATCTCGACGCCGGGTTTCCTGGTCCTGCGCCGGGACCAGACGGATTTCGAGATCCAGATCGAGAAGGAGGGATACGCGAAGAGGACGGTGCGATTGACGCGCCGGGTCTCGGGCCTCGTCTGGGCGAACCTGGGTTGGGCGGGTCTGGGTCTGGCCGTCGGAGCCACGCAGCGGCCGCTCTTTTCACGAACATACGACAGTCCCGGCAATGCCTGGGTGGTCGGGGGTGCGGGGGCCGCGGCGTTTGGGTTCGGCGTCGACTTCGTGTCCGGCGGGGCTTATCGGCTCGATCCCGCGACGGTGGTCGTCAAGCTCGAGGCGCCGGTGCCGGCGCGCTGAGCGCGGCAGATGGGGCAGGCGCGCGCCGCGTTCCGTGGCGCGGCTCGACCCGGGCAACGGCAGATCCCGGGCCCGTCGCGCGGTGGCGACGGATCACGTCGGTGACCCCGGCGACGAGGTACCACCAGAACGCCGATTCCAGGATGAACGTCCCGAAGAATGCTTCGCTCGACCAGCGAGGGCCCGAGAGAGACTCCGCATCTCGCGCGATCACCGCCGCCGCGAGCGTTGTCGGGTTGGTCGGCAGGAGGATGAGCCAACCCGGAAGCTGCCCGTCGCTGACGTACTCGAGGATGAGAAGCGGAACGCTCAGTCCAAAACCCCAGAGGAACACCCTCCAGCGCAGCGACAATCGGCTCCCGGGCGCTGCTGCCGGAGCCGCGGATCCGCGCTCTGCGCCGGGATGGGCCGAGATCCATCGGCGTCCCAAATATTGATGGGATTGAACTTCCTGACCGCCCGGCCAGAGGTGAATCGAATGTCTCTTTTCGGCAGAATTTCGCATTTTCACGTAATCTTAGGTATTTTCATGCTGTATAGGGTAGTTTTACGCATATCATGATTGAATGCAAGACCGGTTGATGACCGTCAAGCAGCTGGCCGAATACCTGAGCCTCAACGAACGAACGGTTTTGAAGCTCGTGACGGACGGGTCGGTTCCGGGTGTCAAGGTCGGAAGCCAGTGGCGCTTCCGCAAGGCAATGATCGACACCTGGCTGGACGACCAGATGCTGGGGGTCGTGCCGCGCTATCTGGAGGGCCCGAAGCTCGAAGGCTCGCCGCGGCGCATGCTGGAGCTCGCCGCTTGTTTCGAGCCCGGTCTGATCCTTCCCGAGCTCGCGGCGACATCGAAGAACGGTGTGATCGAGGAGCTGGCAGCGCATGCCCACCGGCTGGCGCTGGTGCGCGACAAGACCTGGTTCGTGGGAGCGCTGATCGAGCGGGAGAACATCCTTCCGAGCGCGATCGGGAACGGAATCGCGTTCCTGCACACGCTCCGGCGCAATCCCGAGCAGGTCGTTCGGCCCTTCATGGTGCTCGGCCGATCGAGGGAGGGCGTCGACTTCGATGCGCTCGATGGAAACCCGACACACCTCTTCTTCGTCCTGGGCCTCAAGTACGAGGAACTTCATCTTCCCTGGCTGCACAAGCTCTCGCAGATGCTCGCGCGGGAACAGGCGGTGAACGTCCTGTTGGAGGCGCCCGATGCGCCCGCGCTCTACGACGCCCTCTTCGAGGCGGAACGAAGCCTGGAGGCGCATTCCGTCGCCGCGGCCGCGCAGGGATAGCCATGAACAAGAAGATCGATGCCCTGAGGCTCCTGTTCTCGATCGACAGCCTGTTGCGCGAGAAGGAGGAGGGGACGGCGGAAGCGGCGGCGGAGAGCCTCAAGAGGCGGCGGACCTCCGTCCGCAGGAAGATCCCGAAGCCCCTCTTGAAGAGCTACGACGCGCTCCTGGACGCGGGCCGGTACCCGCCCGTCGTCGAAGCCCGCGGCGCGCACTGTAGCGGCTGCAATCTGCGGCTCACCCCGCAGCTCGCCCACGAGATCCGTCGCGGCGAGGGTCTGCTGCCGTGCCCCCACTGTCGCCGGCTTCTTTTCCACGACCGGAGCCGGCTGGCGTTCGATTCCGGCCGGCCTGCAGCCGCCCGCACCGGAGTCCTGCGCCCCGCGGCCACTTCCGACTCTGCCGCCTTGACGCACTGAAAATGGTCCCGCCGAAGCGCTCGAAGATCCCGGCCGAAGAGACGATGTCGGTCAGCGACGCCGCACGATACCTGTCCCTGTCCTCGAGAACCATCTACCGGATGGTCGGCGAGCTTCCCGCGATTCGGCAGGGAGGCCGCTGGCGCTTCCGGGTCCGCGATCTCGACAACTGGATTCTCAAGCACCGAACGGGAGTCGAGCCCCTGCCGGAGCCGCTCGACTCTGCGGGAGACGCGCGCCTCTTTCCCTACATGGACCCTCGGAATATTTTTCTGGATGCGCCGCAGACCGCGGCCGCGGATCTGATCCGATCGGCTGTCGTCCGCGCGCGGCTCACGCCGAACGGGGGATCCGAAGAAGAGGCGAAGGAGCGCATCGTCGACGCCATCCTGGAGCGCGAGAGGCTCTGCAGCACCGCGCTCCATCCCGATGCCGCTTTCCCGCACCCGCGCGATCCGGAGAAATGCGCCCTGGCCGACCACCAGATCGTCGTCGTTCGCGCGCGCGGGCCGGTCGACTTCGGCGAGGCGCACGGCTACCGGCCGCGGATCGCGATCATCCTGCTGGCCCGGACGGCCGCCGTGCAGCTCGTCTGGGAGGCGCGGTTGAGCCACCTGCTGCACCGCGAGGGGCTCGCCCGGCGACTTCTCGATGCCCGCACCGAAAGAGAGATCTACGACGTGTTCGCGAAGACGGGCGA
Source organism: Acidobacteriota bacterium (assembly GCA_050257975.1). Taxonomy (GTDB): domain Bacteria; phylum Acidobacteriota; class Thermoanaerobaculia; order UBA5066; family Gp7-AA6; genus DATBFU01. The sequence goes on along the minus strand of JBLMXY010000002.1, from coordinate 8,661 downwards.
AGGGGCGCCGGTCGGCCCGTCGCCGTTGGCCGGGGAATCGCTCCCGCTCCGGGCCCCGGAGCGGCGCTAGGGGCCAGGCGTCCATGGCGGCTTCTCTCGGGTTGCTCCTTCTCGCCGCGCGGCTTCACTCTCTTCCGGCGGCGCAAGGGCCGGAGAATGGTGCCGAGCAGGTTTGCGGGCTGACTCTCAGGCGCGTCTCCAACTCGCCGGCGCCCGTCGAGTCCGGAGTGCTCCTTTCCTTCTCCGAGGCCGTGGCGCCGCGCGCGGTCGCCATCAAGCGGAACAGGCTGGCCTGGTTCGAGCCGGCGGACGACCTGCGGCACGATCTTGCTCTTCGGTTTGCCGACGGAAGCCGGCTGACCGCCGGCTCCGTCGCCCGCGGCCACGCCCTGGCTTTCCTGTGCTCCGCGAGAGGGCCGTTCGAGCTGGAGTGTCTCACCCACCGACGGGTTCTGTTCACGGGCTTCATTCTCGCCGGCGACTGGGTCACCGTCTGCGGCCGCGAAGGTTGCCGATTTTCGGCTTTGCCGGACGGCGACTACGCGAGCACGTTCTGGACCGCGATCGGAGGCAAGCAGCCCGGTCCCGTGATCCACGTCCGCGGCGGCGCCCTCACACCGAGCGAGGCCAACGGGCATCGCCTGAAGGTGGAAGAGCCGGACTGACATTCTGCCGCGAGACCGGAGGCGGCAGCGAGTCCCGGCCCGATTGGAAGCCCCGCGCGGCGGTTTCCGGGAGCCGGTCTAGACCCCGACCAGGGAGAGCGGGGAGACGCCGCTCTCCTGGCGAACCTGGGCGAGCGTGCACTGGCGCGGCGCCTTGTCGGGCCGCCATCTGAGAAACCTCGTTCCGTGGCGGAATCGTCCCTGCGAGAAGTGGTCGTATTGCACTTCGACGACGAGCCGGGGGTCGAGAGGCTCCCACTCGCCGGTGCGCTCGGTCGACCAGCGGCTCGGCCCGGCGGGCGCTCTGCCGGTAAAGCCCGGGGGTTTCACGAGCTTCTCGAGCCTGGGGGTGAGATCTCCGCGGTGCGCGGCGGTCAGTCCCGAGCAGAAGCCGACGTGGTCGAGCGCCCCGCCGGGGGCATAGAGGCCCAGAAGCAGCGATCCGACGACCTTCCCCTTCGACGCGTAGCGAAACCCGCCGACGACGCAGTCGGCCGCGCGAAGGAACTTGATCTTCTGCATGCCCGTGCGGTCGCCGGAGCGGTACGGCAGGTCGTTGCGCTTGGCGATGACGCCGTCGAGGGCTCCGCCTCCCGCGCGCAGCCAGCGCTTCGCGTCGCGCAGCCTCTCGGTCGCGGGGGAGAGCCGAATGCGGCCTTTCGGCGAGAGATTTCGCGCCGCGAACCGCTCGAGCCTCTCGCGGCGCTCCTTCCAGACCCGATCGAGAAGCGAACGGCCCTTCTCGTCGGCAAGCAGGTCGAAGACGAGATAGAGGCCGGGGTGTTCCGCGGAGAGCTTTCGCACGCGGCTCTCGGCGGGATGAATGCGCTGCAGAAGGTCGTCGAAAGACAGCGCGCCTTCGACGGGCACCACGATCTCGCCGTCGAGGACGAACTGCCTGGCCGGCAGGTCGCGCGCGGCCTCGACGATCTCCGGGAAGTATCGGTCGAGGGGCTGGCCGGCTTTCGATTGGAGCCGGACGCGATCTCCGTCCCGGAAGGCCAGGCAGCGGAAGCCGTCCCACTTGGGCTCGTAGACCCAGTTTTTCCCTTCGGGGATCTCGGCCGTCAGCTTCGCCAGCATCGGCTCGAGCTTCGTCGGGACCGCCAGCGTCACAGCAGGGTCTCCAGCTTGAAGCGTCCCTTCGCTTCGCGCACGGGCTTCCAGAGATCGCCCTTCTCTCGGATGCGGTCCGGCACGTTGTCGATCCGGAAGTCCTCGATCGCGAGGCCGCGTTCCACCTCTTTCCACGTGACGGGGGTCGAGACCGATGCCCTCGCGGTCGGCCGCACGGAGTAGACCGAGGCGAGCGTGCGTCCCCAGGCGTTCTGGTTGTAGTCCACGAGCACGCGTCCCCGCGGTCGCTTCACCTTCCGGTACTCGGCCGTGACGAGCCGGGGCTTTCTCGCCTCCATCTGCCGGGCGAAGTCCTTCGCAAAGGTCCAGACCTGCTTCTGAGTCGGCCCGCGGCGGATCGGGACGTAGACATGGACCCCCCGGGAGCCGGTCGTTTTCGGGTAGCTCGGCATCTTCAGGCCGTCGAGGGCCTCCTTGAGGAGGCAGGCGGTCTCGAGAACGCGGCGGAAATCCGCGCCGGGGACCGGATCGAGGTCGAAGTGGAGGTAGTCGGGCCGGTCCGCGTCGTCGCAGCGCGCGTACCACGGGTTCAGATCGATGCAGCCCAGGTTCACGACCCACAGCAGGGAGGCGAGGTCGTCCACGACCGGAAAGTCGATGACGTTTCCCGAAGCGTGCTCGATCGCGCACGTGCGGAGCCAGGCAGGCCGCGGCGAGGGCGTGCGTTTCATGAAGAAGAACTCGCCCGCCGCGCCGTTGGGGTAGCGCTTCATGACCATGGCCCGGCCTCGCAGATGCGGCACCAGCGCCGGCGCGACGTCGGCGTAGTAGCGCAGGAGATCCCGCTTGGTGAGTCCGAGCCTGGGCCAGAAGGGCTTGGCGAGATTCGTCAGAGTCAGGCGCTTGCCGCCGATGAGGACTCGAGCGTCGCGGGGGCCATCCGGAACGGTCATCGCCACACTCGCGTCTTCGGATCGCGCTCGGCCGGGAAGCCTTCCGGCGAGAGATTGAGAACCCGGCGCGACGCATGCACGATCGTGTGCCTCGTTGCGCCGCGCCGGGCTTCGCCTACAGGCGGCCCGTCAGGAGAAGAACGACGACGACGACGAGGATGACGCCGAGAATCCCGCTCGGCCCGTAGCCCCAATTGCGGCTGTATCCCCAGGCCGGGATTGCCCCGAGAAGGAGCAACGCGAGGACGATCAACAGGACCAGGCCCATGGCCACCTCCTTCGGGAGGCCGTCCTCTGCACGGCAGGTGCCAGATCCTCGCCCGGCCGGGCCGCGGCACGCTTCTCGCAGAGCGGCGGAGTGACAGATTCCTTCTTGGTCCCGGCCAATCGCCGGTGTTGCTGGCATTGCCCTTGCGAAAAACCAGGGCGTGAGCAGCTCCGCCCTCCCCACGCCCCGACCGGAGCCGCCGCCGGCGGCCGCCCGGCGGCGCAGGCGCCTTCGCCCGGTCGTTCGCGTGGCGATCGTGCTGGGCGGCGTCCTGGCCATCCTCGTCCTGGTCGGTCTCGTGCCCAACGAGCCGGTCCGACGCTCGATCGAAGGAAAGATGAATCGAAGCCTCGAGGGCTACACCGCTCGCGTCGGCCAGGCGCGCTTCCAGCCCCTGAGCTTCTCGCTGACCCTCGAGAACGTCGTGATCCGCCAGACCGCGCATCCCGAGCCCGCGATTCTCGTCGTTCCGACTCTCCATGCGAGCGTGCACTGGCGCGAGCTTTTCTTCTTGCGCGTCGTGGCCGATTTCCGGATCGACCGACCCCGTGGCTACGTGAACCTGCCTCAGCTGCGCGAAGAGATCGCCGACGAAGTGCCGGTGAAGGACAAGGGATGGGAGCAGGCCGTCGAAGGGATCTATCCGCTCAAGATCAACCTGTTCCGACTGCTCGACGGGGAGCTCACGTACATCGACGACCCGGCGCGACCGCTGAAGTTGACGCATGTCGATCTGCGCGCCACGAACATTCGCAACATCCACTCCAGAGAGCGAACCTATCCCTCGCCGATCGAGGCCAGCGCCGTCGTCTTCGGCGCCGGCAAGGCGGACCTGAAGGGAAACGCGGACTTTCTGGCCGAGCCGCACGCCGGAGTTCGGGGACAGTTTCATCTGACCGGGATTCCGCTCGATTACTTCAAGCCCGTCGTGAAGCACTGGAACGCGGTCGTCTCGGGCGGGACGCTGACGGCCGCGGGCGAGATCGAGTTTGCCGCCCGGGTGCGCCGCTTGAGCCTGCCCGAGATCACGGTCGAGCGCGCGAAAATCGGCTACGTGCGCGAGCCTCCGGCCGCCGCCGAGAAGGGAATCGTGCCGACGGCCAACCGCAAGGCGACAGACGGCAGCGGGCCGAGGTGGGACCTCCGGCTCGACCGCTTCCGCGTGGCGGATACAGAGCTCGAGTTGACCGACCGGACCAGGAACCCCTCCTACCGGCTCTTCGTGACTCGCGTGAGCGCCGACGTGGACGGGCTCGCGACGGAACCGCCCGGCCACACCGCGCAGGCGAGGGCGCACGGGAAGTTCATGGACGCCGGGGACGTAGCGGTCGCCGCGACGTTCCAGCCGAAGGCTCGCAGCGCAGACCTGAACATCAAGGTCGAGGTCTCGGGGACCCCGATGCCGAAGTTGAACGACCTCTTCCGCGCGTACGGAAAGTTCGACGTCTACGCCGGGGAGTTCTCGCTCTACTCGGAGCTGCGCGTCCACGAAGGCTACATGCGAGGCTACGTCAAGCCGATCTTCAAGGACGTCGAGATCTACGACAAGCGGCAGGATGCGCAGAAGCCGTTCTTGAAGAAGGTCTACGAGGGAGTCGTGGACGCGGCTTCGAAGCTCTTGAAGAACCCCAGGCACGATCAGGTGGCGACCTCGACGACCGTGGAAGGCCCCGTCGGGAACGCGAAGTCGAGCACCTGGGAGGTACTCGGAGGACTCCTGGAGAACGCCTTCATCAAGGCGATCCTGCCGGGCTTCGACCGGCAGGTCGGAGCGCCGAAGAAGAAGTAGCCGGATCTGCGAGGGAGGAGTCCGTCCAACCGGGCGGGACGGCGAGCGAGCGGACGGCTGCGAGTGGCGGAGGAGGAGGGATTTGAACCCCCGGTACCGTCTCCGGTACAGCAGTTTTCAAGACTGCCGCCTTAAACCGCTCGGCCACTCCTCCGGGGTTCCAGTGTAGTCGAAGCGTCGCGACGCCTTTCGCGCGGCCAGGCGGCAGTCTGCGACTGCCGCGTTAGCGACGGGCGAACCCGTCGCTTGTCGGCCCGGCGGAGCCGGGCCTCGGTACAAACCACTCGGCCACTCCTCCGCGGTTTCAGTGTAGCCGACGTCGCGAGGACTTGGACGCGGTTCGGCCCGCCGGGCTCGGATGACGGGCGACGTCGCCTAGGGCGTTCCGGCGCCGGGAAAGGGCTCGCGATCCCGCACGTAGCGGTCGAGCCAGCCGGTGATCTCCCGATCCGCCTCGTCCTTCTGTTCGCGCAAATCGTGGCCGGCTCGCTCGAGCAGCACGAGGCGAAAGGGGTGATGCCGTGTGAGCAGCGCGCGGGCCATGTCGAGCGACTGCTGGGGGCTGACCGACCAGTCGCGCGCGCCGGCGAGGATCAGGATCGGCGTCTGCGGGGCGAGCTTCTCGGGCCACCGGATCGCGGAGCGGGCTGCGAGGGTTTCTTCCCTCTTCTCGTGAAAGTCGGGGACCAGGGCCTCGAAGGCGCTCTCCATGTCGCGGCGCTTCTCCAGCCATTCGAACAGGTCGGAGATGCCCGACGCGACGACCGCCGCCGCGATCCGGGTGGTCCGCGACAGCGCGAGGTAGGTCATCATCCCGCCGCGGGAGAGTCCGACCATGCCGACCCGGCCAGGGTCCGCGCGCGGCAGAGACTCGAGCAGCGGAAGAAGGTTCAGGACGTCGTCCACGTCGCCTCCTCCGAGCTCGTCGCGGCCGTCGCTTCCCGGCGAGCCGCGGTACTGGCTCGCGACGACGATGTAACCGCGCCGCGCGAGGGCTCCCAGGACCGTGACCGCTTCCAGATTCGTGACCGCGCGGAAGGCCCGGTTGCCGTCGCGATTCCAGATCACGCAGGGCAGGTGCTCTCCCGCCTTCGGGACCGCGAGATAGCCCTTCACCTTCAGGCCGTCGCTGGCGTAAGTGATCGAGGAGACGGCGACGTCGTTCAGGATCGCGGCGTACTCGGGCCGCGCCGAAGCGCCCTCGGGAAGGGAAGCGGCCGAAAGAGAGAGCAGGCGTCCGTTCGGCGGGGTTTGCGGCGGGGTCGTGGGCTCGGGCGCGGCGCCGAGCGCGGGAATTGCGGCGGCAAGAATCGTGGCGACGAGGGCGCGGCGCCTCCAGGGATTCACTTGCGGGTCTCCTGAAACCGGCGAGTCTCCTGGATCTGGCGCGCGACCGCGGTCAGGAGGCGCCGCGGCGTCAGCCGGACGGCTCCCGCAAGCACCTTGTTGCCGAAGCCGGGAATGACCAGGCGCTTGCCGCGCATCATGCCGCGGTAACCCGCGAGGGCCACGGCCGCGACATCGAGCGCGAGAGGGCGGAAGAATCGCGTCTCTTCGAAACCCGCCTGCTTCCCGAACTCCGTCGGGGTCGGGCCGGGGCAGAGCGCCGTCACCGTGACGCCCGAACCGGCGGTCTCGCTGGCGAGCGCTTCGGAGAAAGAAAGGACGTACGCCTTCGTCGCGTAGTAGACGGCCATGAGCGGGCCGGGTTGGAAGGCGGCGGTCGAGGCGACGTTCAGGATCCGTCCGCGCCGGCGCCGCAGCATCGCGGGGAGAAGCCTCTTGGTCAGCTCGGTCAACGCGACCAGGTTGACCTGGATCGTCGCAAGCTCCTTCTCGAGCGGCGTCTCGGCGAAGAAACCGTAGACGCCGAGCCCCGCGTTGTTGACGAGCACGTCGACCGCGATCCCGCGGGATTCGATCTCGGCAACGGCCTCGCGGGGCGAGGCCGGATCCGCCAGATCCCGCGGGATGACGATGACCGTCGCGCCGTACTCCCCGTGCAGCCGTCTCCCGACGTCCTCGAGGCGTTGGCGGCTTCGCGCGAGGACGACGAGATCGTGCCCTTCCCGGGCGAGCAGCGTCGCGAGCTCGAGGCCGATCCCGCTCGAGGCCCCGGTGACGAGCGCGGTCGGACGGCTCAAGAGTCGAGAGACGAGAGGGGCGTGTCGAGGGGCCGCGGCGCTCCTTCGGCGCGCGAATGGGGCGCCACCGACGGCTTCACGATGTAGGTCCAGGCGTTGGCGAGCTCCGCCTTGGCCCAGCGCAGCAGGCCGTGGAAGAGCATCACCCACATCGCGCCGCGCACGGAGAATCCGACGAAACGGGGGCGCTTGCCGGCGTTGTGGTTGCCATAGACGCCGAGGCGCATCTTGCGCTGCGCGATCTTCGCGAGCCGCCGGTTGTAGAAGCGGATGGGGTAATAGCCGATCTCGGCGCCATCCTCGAAGAATGGGGGAACGCCCAGCCGCTCGTGCGACCAGCGGTAGATCGGCATGATCGCGGCGAAGTAATAGAGCGCCGTGTCGAGCAGGAACGCGATGGTCATCGTGTCGTAGTCGCCCATCACGTAGTACTTGTCGCGGTAGATCGACTCGTAGAAGTAGTTGAAGAAGCGCGCGTACCGGCGATTGTGCTCGGCGTACTGCTTCTCCATCTTCTCGGGCGGCGCCCCGGAGAGGGCCTCGAGCATCAGCCGCGTGCGGGTCCACACCGAGAAGGACATCTGGTCGAGGCCGGGGGAGTAGAAGGGATCGAGAAAGCCGCCGGCATCGCCCACGCACGTCCAGCCGGGCCCGATGAACTTGTCGACGAGGTAGGGCAGCTGCGCGTAGTAGCGGCAGTCTCCTTCGATCGGGGTCGCGCCGACGAGCAGTTCTTTCGTCAGCGGGTTCCCGTCGAGGAAGCGCGTCAGCCTCTCGAGCGGCGTCTTGCCTTCCGGGTCGAGCAGGCGCTTGTCCCAGACGAGGCCGACGGAGGTCTCGCCGTCCTTCAAGGGAATGAACCAGATCCAGTAGCCCCACCCCGTGAAGTGATTCGTGGCGAGGCGCCTCGAGGCGAGCACCGCGCGCGCCCACGGATCGCCGGGGTCCGTGCCCGCCACGGCGACGCCATCCATGTCCTTGACGCCTCGGTAGCGCACCCAGATCGCCGCCGTCGGGTGCGTCTCGATCGGCGTGACGCCGCCGCGCTTGCGGGCGAGCATCGCCTGCCGGCCCGTCGCGTCGACCAGCCACTTGCAGCGCACCGTGTGGCGAGAGCCGTCGCTCTTCTCGACCGAGAGCGTGTTCCCGGCCTCGCCCTGGAGCTCGAAAGCCGTAACCTTCGCCGGGCGCCAGAGGTCGCTCCCCTCCTCGACGGCGACCCGAAGCAGGTGCTCGTCGAGCTTCGAGCGGTCGAGCTGGAAAGAGGGCGTGCGCGCGAGCTGGGTCGGCCCCGTCTCGGAGGCCTCGCGCAGGCGCGTGACCCTGTCGTTGACGAACCAGTAGCGGAACGCCTGCTTGGGAAGCTGCTCGCGGGAGAGATGGTCGTACTGCTTCAAGACCCTCGTCAGGAAGTAGGCGGAGACCTCGACGGTCGACTCGCCGACCTTCCAGTCGAAATGGTCGGTCTTCTCGACGACGAGCACGCGCAGATTCGGATTGCCGCGCCGGAGGAGGATCGCGGTCGAGGCGCCCGCCACGGCGCCGCCGGCGACCACGACGTCGTAGGAAACCGGGGGAGCGTCGCCGGAGGGAAGGGGCTCGGAGGCCATGGAATCCTTAGCAGGGTGCTGAAAAATGGATGCGGGCGTCGTGTCCGGCGTTTTGCGACCGGCGCCCGTTCCAAAATCTTGCCGAACGGTCCGTTGTCAGCTTCTCGCGGGCGCCGGCAGGAGGCCGGCCACCCTTCGGGTTACGGCGGCGCTCG
>JBLMXY010000001.1:0-101347 GCA_050257975.1 Acidobacteriota bacterium | reverse complement strand
GGTCAGGAGGCCTTCGCCCTCGGCGCCGGCTTGGTCACCTTCCCGGAGCGAATGCAGCGGGTGCAGGCGCGCACGCGGCGGGTCGTGCCGCCCACGGCTGCGGAAACGGTCTTCAGGTTCAGGTGCCATTTCCGGCTCGTCACGTTGTGCGCGTGGCTGACGCGCCGCCCCGTGACGGGAGTCTTTCCGCAGAACTGACAGTGCTGGGCCATGAGAGCCTTCCTCGAAGCGCCGCGGCCTGCCTGCCGCGGCGAAAGGCCGGCATCCTACACGGCGCGAACCGGCCCGGGCAAGCGAAATCCCTCCTCGAAGGCCCGAAACTTCTGTCGCGGAATCGAGCAATGCGAAGGGTACCCCTGTTCCTTCGGACAGGGGGCTCGAGAACGCTTAAGTCGTTGCCCTGCGGAATCTTTTGAATGTCTGAGGTCTTGACTGCGGAAAATCCTTCTGTTAACTTGGCAGACAGCCGAAATAACCCAAGGTCAAAGCCCTTAACCGTCTTAGATTTTTCGGTGGGGTAACGTGCTGTTCAGGAAAACAAAGAATCTGGTTGGCCTGGACATCGGCTCCTCGGCGGTCAAGCTCGTCGAGCTCAAGGACGCCAAGGGGGGCGGTTACAGGCTCGTCAAGACCGGCCTCGAGACGCTCTCGCCCGAGGCGATCGTGGACGGAGCGATCATGGACGCCTCGCTGGTCGTCGACACCGTCAATCGGGTCATCGCGTCCCTGAACGTGCGCAACAGCGACTTCGGGACCTCGCTTTCGGGCCATTCGGTCATCATCAAGAAGATCTCGCTGCCGGCGATGTCGGCCGAGGAGCTGGCCGAGTCGATCCGCTGGGAGGCCGAGCAGTACGTTCCCTTCGACATCAACGACGTCAACCTGGACTACGTCGTGCTGGACGGCGGCGCGGGGGACACGATGGACGTCCTGCTCGTCGCCGTCAAGAAGGACAAGATCTCCGACTACACGAGCGTGATTACCCAGGCGGGGAAGACCCCGGTTCTCGTGGACGTGGACGCCTTCGCGCTTCAGAACGCCTTCGAGGCGAATTACCCGATCGAGCCGGGGCGGGTCGTGGCGCTGGTCAACATCGGCGCCTCCGTGACCAACGTCAACATCCTGTCGGGGTCGAGCACGATCTTCTGGCGCGACATCTCCTTCGGGGGCAACCAGTACACCGACGCGATCCAGAAGCAGCTTTCGCTCTCCTTCGACCAGGCGGAGGCCCTGAAGAAGGGCGAGGCGACGGCCGAGCACACGGTCTCGGACGTCCTCCCGATCCTGCGCTCGGTCTCCGATGACCTGGCGCAGGAGCTCCAGAAGACCTTCGACTTCTTCATCGCCACGACCTCGACCGAGAAGATCGATCAGCTCTTCATCGCGGGCGGATCTTCTCGGGTCGTCAACCTGGACGCCCAGCTGAAGGAGCGGTTCGGGATCCCCGTCGAGGTCATGAACCCGTTCCGTCAGATCGATACGGGCGGCGCCTCCGTCTCGGCCGAATGGCTGACGGACAACGCGCCGAGCCTGGCCGTGGCGGTCGGCCTCGCGATTCGGCACGTCGGAGACGAAGTCGCGTGATCCGCATCAACCTTCTCTCCGAGGCGCGCGCGGCGGCGGCCCGCCGGAAGGCGCCGGCCATCCCCACGGGCGCCAAGCTGAACAACCTCCTTTTCCTCGGGGGCATCGCCCTGGGGATCCTCTACGTGGCCGTCATGGGCCTGGTCCTGACCTCGAAGCGCCGCCACCTCGACCAGGAGATCGGAAAAGCGCGGCTGGAGGCCGAACGCCTCAAGTCGATCATCGAAGAGGTCAAGGGATACGAAGCCAAGAAGGAGAGCCTCGAGGCGAAGATCAAGCTGATCAACGACCTCAAGACGAACCAGAAGGGCCCCGTCCGCCTGATGGACGAGATCTCCAAGGCCCTGCCCGACCTGGTCTGGCTGACGACCCTCGACGTTTCGGGCAACCAGATCACCATGCGAGGGCGAACCCTCTCGCCCAACGCCGTCTCGACCTACCTCGAGAACCTGAAGAAGAGCCCGTTCTTCGCGGAGCCCGTGTTCCGCAACCTCCAGCAGGAGGGCGCCCAGCAGGGGCTGTACACCTGGGAGATGTCGCTGACGTTCATCCCGGCGAAGGCCCTCACGACGTCCACCACGGGGCCGCCCGCCGCCGGAGCGCCGGCTCCCGGGGCCCCGGGAAAGGCGTCGGGGACGTAGCGCCATGGCTCTGGAGCTGAAGCTCGAAGAGAAGAAGTGGACGTACGCGGCCGGCCTCGGCCTCGTGATCGGCGCGCTTCTGGCCGGGGCGGTTCACTACGCGGTGTTCCGGGGGATCAACGCCGACATCAAGAACAAGCGCGCGCAGCTCGAGCAGCTCCAGCAGGAGATCGAGAAGGGGCGGGCCGCCGAGCGCAAGCTCGCGCAGTTCCGCGAAGAGGTCAAGCGCCTCGAGCTCGAGCTCGCCAAGCTGCTTCAGATCCTCCCGTCCAAGCGCAACACCGAGGAGCTCATCAAGCGGATCGAGACGCTGACGCGCCAGGGAGACTTCACGCTGAAGAAGTTCACTCCCGGAGAGTTCGTCCCGAAGGAGTTCTACTCGGAGTGGCCGATCGACATCGTGGTCGACGGCACGTACCACAACCTCGCGCTCTTCTTCGACCGGATGAGCCGCTTCTCGCGAATCATCAACGTCGAAGACATGAAGATCACGACCCTCGAGAACGTTCCCGGCAAATCGATCGCGGCCAACTTCGTGGCGAAGACCTTCATCTACACGGGCGAGGAGGCGGGCGCCGGGGCCGGGGCGCCGGGGGGCAAGCCGGGCCAGCCCGGCGTGGCGCCGCCGGCGAAGGCGGTCGGCTCGGCGCGCGGCTTGAAGGCACGCGCGGAAGGCAAGGGGGTCGAATGAGGCGCGCTTCGATCGCGATCGCCCTGCTCGCCGCGCTTCCGTGCGCCGCGCAGGCCCCCGCCCGCAAGAAGGCTCCTGCGCCCGCGGCGACGCCGGCCGTGACGGCGCCGGCTACGCCCGCGCCGCCCGCGCAAACGGGCGAGACCCTGCTCGAGCAGGAAGAGTCGGCGCTGGCGGGCCGCACCTACACCTACGATCCGGCCGGCCGCCGCGACCCCTTCCGGTCGCTGCTGGTCCGGCCCGAGAACCGCGCCGCGGGTTCGAGGCCGCCGGGGATCGCCGGCGTCTCGGTGGACGACATCGTGCTCCAGGGGATCTGGAAGACGCAGGCCGGATACGTGGCTCAGATCCGGGGGACCGACAACAAGAGCTACCTGTTGCGCCCCGGGGACCTGCTCTGGGACGGCGAGGTCACCCGGATCGCGCCCAACGAGGTCACCTTCCGCCAGAACCTGAACGACCCTCAAAGCGTGAAGCCGTTCCGAGACGTGACCAAGCAGCTGAATGCGACGATCAAGCAGTGATCCCGGATCGGGATTGGCGATCAGCCCAACGGGAGGAATGATGCGAAGAGCATTGAGAGGAATCGCGATGGCGTTCGCGGCCGGCGCGCTGGCCGCGGCGTTCGGGTGCGCCACGGCGCGGCACCAGGACGCGACGGGCGCGGCCGCCGCCCCGGCCAACGCGACCTCCACCGAATCGCCGGCGAACCCCTCCCCCAGAGCGGCGGGACGGATCGAGCAGGCCGCCTTCACCGAGGACGCCGACGGCGCGCGCCTGGTGCTCTCCGCCGACGCGCCGATCCTCTACACCGCGTACGAGCCGAGGCCGGATCTGCTCGTGATCGACCTGCCCGGCTTCGCGGTCGCGGACGCCTTCGCGGCTCCCGCGGCCTCGGGCGATCTGGTCAAGTCCGTGCGCTTCGAGCCCGTGAGCGAGCTCGGAAAGAGCCTGACTCGCGTCACGATTGCCCACAGGGAAGGATCCCGTTACGACGTGCGCTCCCTCGGCCAGGGGCTGGCGGTCGCCTTCGAGGGCGCCCGCGTCGCCTCGGCCGCCGATGAGTCCTCGCCGGCCGCGGCTTCCACCGTCGAGCCTGCTGCCCCGGTCGCCGCGGCCGAGCCGCCGGCGCCCTACGCGGCCCCGAGTCCCTCCTCGCGAGTCGAGATCGGGCATGCGCTGGAAGACGTCACCGCGGTGCCTTCGACCGGGGGCGTCGAGGTGGCCCTGCTGGGCGACGGCGCCCTCGCCGCAAAGGACTTCGTGCTGGCGAATCCCCCACGCATCGTCGTCGACCTGCCGGGAGTCAAGAACGAGGTCCGCCGGCGGGTGGTCCCGGTGAAGAGCGCCATGGTCTCGCGGATTCGGATCTCGCAATTCCAGACACAGCCCGAGCCGGTGACGCGAGTCGTGGTCGACCTGACCGCTCCGACCGCGTACTCCCTGCGAGCGGACGGAGAGCGGCTGGCTCTGATTGTGGGCAGGTCGGATGCCGTCGCCTTGGCTCCGGCGGAGGCCCCCGCCCCGGCTCCAGCTCAAGCCTCGACCGAGAAGCTCGTGCCCTCCGACCGACCGGCCGATGTTGCCGCCGCCGGCGTCGAGAAGCCCGCCGAGGCCCCGGCCGTCGCCGACGCCGGCAAGACGGCCGAAGCGCCGGCGAGCGTCACCCGCGTTGCCGACGGCTCGGCCGCGGCTCCCGACGCCTCCGCGCCGCCGGCGAGCCCGGTCGCGCAGACCAGGCCTTCGGCTCCCGCCGCGGCGCCGCAACCCGTGGACGCTTCGCCAGCCGCGACGGCCACGGCGCCGGCCCAGGTCAAAAGCGAACCCGCCGCGGTCGCGCCTTCGCACGCCGAGCCCGTGGCGGCGCCTCCGGCGGCCGCGAGCGAGCCCGCGCCTGTCGCCGCCTCAAAGCCCCTCGAGCCCCCGGTCGCGCCTGCGGCGGTTCCCGCCCCGAAGGCGGCCCCCCGGCGCTCCGAGAAGGGAAAGCCGGCGCGGGAGGACGCGCTCTTCGAGGCCGCGGCCGCGATGCTCGACCAGCAGGAGAGCCCGCGTCCCGACATCGGCAACTTCCAGCCCCGGACGATCGCCGAGTCGCAGTCCCAGTTCACCGGAGAGCCGATCTCGCTCGACCTGAAGGACGCCGACATCAAGGACGTCTTCCGGACGATCTCGGAGCTGACCGGACTGAACATCGTCGTCGACCCCGAGGTCCGCGGGACCGTCACCGTCAAGCTCGACAACGTTCCCTGGGACCAGGCCCTCGACCTGATCCTCAAGCAGAACGGCCTCGGGTACGTGCTCGAGAACAACATCATGCGCATCGCCACGACCGCCAAGCTGCAGGCGGAGCAGGCCGACCGCGCGAGGCTGGCCGAGGCGCGGCAGGCCGCCGAGCCGACCCGCACGGTGATCAAGAAGCTTTCCTACACCAAGGCGGCCGAGATCGTGCCGGTCTTGAAGAGCATCATGTCCAAGCGGGGCGACATCGTCGTCGACACCCGGACCAATACCCTGATCATCCGTGAGATCCCGACCTACATGCCGGCGGTCCTGCAGCTGATCGACAACCTGGACACCGCCACGCCCCAGGTCATGATCGAGGCGCGCATCGTGGAGACGACCAAGAGCCTCGGGCGCAGCCTCGGCATCAACTGGGGGATCAACGGCGTCGCCGACAACGCGCACGGCAACACGACGGGCCTGGTCTTTCCGAACAGCATCGGCGGCAGCTTCAACGTGCCGCTGGCGACGGGCACGCCGATCGGCGCGCTGCGCCTGGCCAACATCCTGGACTCCTTCAACCTCGACATCGCGCTCTCGGCGGCGGAGAACCAGGGCCTGCTGAAGATCATCTCCTCGCCCAAAGTGGCGGCGCTGACCAACACGGCGGCCCTGATCCAGTCGGGCGTCCAGATTCCGGTTCAGACCAACGTCAACAACACGACGACCGTCATCTACGTCGACGCGACGCTGCAGCTGTCGGTCACCCCCCAGATCACCAACGAGGGGACGATCATGCTGACGTTGAACGTCCAGAAGCGCGAGCCGGCGGTCGCGCTGAACCTCTCGCTCGGTCAGAACGTGCCGCTTTCGATTCGCCAGTACCGCGGCGAGGTGCTCGTGCGCGACGGCGGGACGACGGTGATCGGCGGCATCTTCCAGATCAACGACCAGGATCAGAACAACATGATCCCGGGCCTCTGGAAGATCCCCATCCTCGGCAATCTATTCAAGAACAAGACTCGTACGGAGAAGCACGACGAGCTGTTGATCTTCATCACTCCACGGATTCTGCGGTCATAGGGGTAGACGACATGAAGAGAGCGATCAGACTGAGTCTCGTCCTGCTCGCGGCCTTGGCCGCGGCGTGCACGAACAAGGAAGGCTCGACGGAGGCCCCCGTCTTCATCACCGTCGACATCACGCTCCAGCCGGGCTTCGTGGACGTCTCCGTCCCGGCGCCGGTCCAGCTCCAGACCATCAACCTCGCCAGCCACCTGAAGAACCCGAACGATCCCGACCCGCAGGGGTTCGCCAACGTGACGCTCGAGAACTACACCGTCTCGTTCCGGCGGACCGACGGCGGGACGAAGGTCCCGCCGGTTCAGACTTTCGGGGGCGGCGGCCTCGTGCCTTCAGGAGGGACGGCGACGCTCTCCAACTACCCGATTCTCCACGCGTCGGCCGTGCAGGGCTCCCCCTTCGACCAGCTCCTGCCGTTCAACGGCGGGATCGACCGGGAAACCGGCAAGACCGAGATCGATACCGCCTTCGATCTCACCTTCTTCGGGCACACGGTCTCGGGCTTTCGCGTCCAGAGTCAGACCGCCAGCGGGATCCTGATCTTTCGCTACGGGAGCGCCGCCGGGGCAGGCGCCCGGGCCGGAAAGTAGACGGAGGCTCTCATGCGCCGGATTGCGATCGGAACCACGGCTCTCGCGCTGGTGGCGCATTTGATCGGCTGCGCCGCCGACGCCCCCACGGCCCCGAAACCCGGGGGCGGCGGAGGCAACAGCGGCGCGCTGCAGATCGCGCTCTACACGAACGACCCGAACCCCGGGGCGGGCTCCTGCTCGCTGGTCCAGGCGATCGCCACGTTGAACGGCTCGAACGTCCCCGACGGCACCGGAATCGCGTTTTCGACGGATCGCGGGACTTTCGAGCAGAACGGCAAGCCGAACATCTCGGTGGTCACCACCGGCGGAGCGGCCACGACGGCCGTCTGCTCGCCGAGCGGGGGCGTCGCCAAGGTCCACGCCTCGGCTTCCTTGCAGGGGAAATCGGGCTCCGCGGACATTTCAATCTCGTTCCAGTCCTCTCCCTCCGCGGGCTTCGTGAACTCCTGCTCGCCCACTTACGGAACGCCGGATGGCGGCACCGCTCTGACGCTCTCCGGCGGAGGCTTCACGGGAACGGCGGCGACGACTCAGGTCCTCTTCATTGCGGGCGGCATCGCGCGCCAGGCCCTGGTCCAGAACGTGAGCGCGAGCCAGATCAACGTCATCACTCCGGGTTTCCCGGAGCTGACGGGGGTTTCCTCGCCGGTGCAGATCCAGATCACGTTCGGCTCCGGCACGCCCTCGGCCACGACGCTGACGGCGCCGAGCTGCTTCGTCTTCAGCACGGCGCCGGCCAGCGTGCCGACCATTTCCGCCGTGCTGCCGTCTTCGGGCAAGAACGAGGGGAACACCCGTGTCGCGATCGTGGGCTCCGGATTCATCGCGCCGCTCCAGGTGTTCTTCGGTCCGGCCGAGGCCCAGGTTCTCTCCATCTCCTACAGCCAGATCGTGGCCCTGACGCCGCCCGCGACGGGGATCGGCCTGCCGAACCAGAACGACAGCGTCGACGTGCGGGTCCACGAGGTCACCTCGGGGCAGGACGGGACGCTCGCGGACGGCTTCCGCTACGGGCCCGCGATGCGGTTGATCTCCTTCGAGGGCGCCAACGTGCAGTCGGCGGGCGGGCCCTTCACGCCGTTGACGATCCACGGCGAGGGCTTCGACGCCCCGGTCAAGGTTTCCCTGGCCGGCTTCGTGGCCGCTGTCCTGTCGGTCTCGGCGACGGAGATCGTGGTCGTGCCCGGCAACATCCTGGCCAGCGGGTGCAGCGACGTCAGCGGCACGATCTCGGTCACCAACATCAACACGGGCGAGACCGCGGACGGTCTGAGCTTTACCTATCTGGTTGCGGCCTCGGGGCCGATCATCACGGGGGTCAGCCCGGCGCAGGCGCAGGTGCCGGGCGCGGGTCTTCAGCTTCTCATCTCGGGAGCGAACTTCCCGACGAACGCCGGGGGCGTCGAAGTCACCCTCGGCGGCCAGCCGGTCACCGTCGCCCTCGCCTCGTCGACCTCGCTGACCGTCACGATCCCGCCGACCGGCGCGGCCCCGCCGACCTGCGGCGGCTCGGACGCCCCGGGCACGCTGTTGCCGGCCGGGGCGCCGCTCGACGTGACGGTCACCAACCGCGCGACGACATGCAGCGCGACCTTCCCGGGGGCCTTCACGTATCTGCTGCCCTGCGTCGCGCCGTGAGCCTCGCAAGACGCCGATCGATCGCCGCCCCCTTCGGGGGGCGGTTCTCTTTTTCGAAAGTTGGCTGACGCCGGGGCGCAAGCCCGCATCGAAGATCTCAAGCGCCGCATCGAGCTCGATCCGGGCTCGCGGCTCTTCCTCGCGCTCGCCGAGGAGTATCGAAAGAGCGGCCGCCTGGCCGACGCGCTCTCCACCCTGCAGCGGGGGCTGCTGGCCCATCCCAACTACCTTTCCGCGCAGGTGGCGCTGGGAAAGGCGTACCTCGAGTCCGGTCAGGCCACCGAGGCGATCGCCACCTTCTCGAAGGTTCTGGTCGCCGACCCGGGCAACCTGGTCTCGGCGAAGTCGCTCGCCGACGTCTACCTCTCGCGCGGGGAGACCCTGGAGGCGGTCAAGAAATACAAGCTCTACCGCGCCCTTTCCGGCGATCGGTCGGTGGAGGAGGTCATCGCGCGGCTCGAGAGGCAGCTCGCCCCGGGCCCTCCCGCCCCGCCGGCCGTCGCGCCGCGGACCCCGGTGCCCCCTCCTCCGACTTTCGTGGAGGAGCCTGCGGGCCCCGTCCGGCGCTCCGAGGCCGTGACGGCGCCGAGCCCGCCCGTGGAGGAGCCGTTCGACCTGTCCCCCGTGTCCTTCGAGCCTCCGGAGCTTCCCGCCCCGCCGGCGCTTTCGGCGGAGCCGTTCGCCTCCCCGGCGGGCGAGCCGCCAGCCGAGTCCGCGCCGGCGCCGGCGCCCCTGCCGGATGCTTCGGCGGATGTGGCGACGCGGGCCCTTCGGGTCTCCGAGATCCTCGGTTCCGCTTCGAGAGCTCCGCGGGTCGAGGCGCCGCCGGTCGTTGCCTCGCTGCCGCGCAGACAGGACGAGCCGGAGGCTCAGGGGCGCACCCTCGCAGATCTGTACTTCGCTCAAGGGCACTACGCCGAGGCGCTGAGAATCTACGACGAGCTCGTGACGGCCAATCCGTTCGACGAGGAGTTGCGCCGCTTGAGGCGCGACGCCGAAGCCCGCCTGCTTCCCGCCGGCTCCGCGTCGACGGCCACTTCGGCCGACGCGGCGTTCGAGCGCCGGCTGAAGAGGATCCGTGCCTTGCGGCAGTGGCTTTCTGTGCTGCAAGCCGGATAAGCTCCTCCCGCCCCCTTTCGGGCACTGTCGCTCATGAACGTTTTTCAGGACGCTCTCCGCCGCATCGCCGAGCGGGTCGAAGGCACGCGCGCGGTCTCGCTGGTCGGCGTGGACGGGATTCCCATCGACACCTACGGCCCGGGCGAGAGCGCTTCCATCGAGTCCGTGGCCGCCGAGATGGGCTCCTTCGTCAAGTCGTCGCAGCCTTCGGAATCCGGCGGCGTCGGCTCCGTGCAACAGCTCTGCCTGGTCACCGAGGGAGGCAAGGCGATCCTCTCGCGAGTGACCGAGGAGTATTATTTGCTGCTCCTGCTCTCCCGGGAGGGCAACTTCGGCCGGGGGCGCTTCGAGCTTCGGAAGGCCGCCCTGGCGCTGGAGAAGGAGCTTCTGTAGACATGCTGTCCTACAAGGAAATCAAGGAGCTGATCGACCTGGCGTGCGAGAGGGGATTGTCGGCGCTGGAGATCGAGCAGGCGGGATTCCGCGTGCGGATCGAGGCGGCCTCGCGCGGCAACGGGTTGGCCGCGGCGGCCGTTGCGCCCGCCGCCGCCGGGGCGCCGGCCCCGCCGCCTGCGCCGGCCGCCGCGGGCGAGGAGCCGAAGGCCGAGGAGGGGCTCCACGTCATCACCTCCCCGATCGTCGGGACGTTCTACCGCTCGCCGTCGCCCGAGGCGGATCCCTTCGCCGAGGTCGGGCAGCGCATTGCGCGCGGAAAGATCCTCTGCATCATCGAGTCGATGAAGTTGATGAACGAAATCGAGTCGGACGTGGAAGGAGAGATCGTCGAGGTCTATCCGCGAAACGGCCAGCCGGTCGAGTACGGGGAGAAGCTCTTCGCAATCCGGCTCGCCGCCTGATGCAGCCCCCAGCTGTCAGCTGTCAGCCGTCAGCCGAGCCGGGACTGGCCGGAATTCGGGGCTGAGAGCTGAGAGCGGAAAGCTGACCGCCGATCGCTCATGTTCAAGAAGATCCTCATCGCCAACCGCGGCGAGATCGCGCTGCGCATCATCTCGGCCTGCCGGGAGCTCGGCATCCGAACGGTGGCCGTCTACAGCGAGGCGGACCGGGACGCGCTGCACGTGCGGTTCGCCGACGAGGACGTCTGCATCGGCCCCTACCCTTCCTCGGCGTCGTACCTGAACATTTCGGCGATCGTTTCGGCGGCGGAGATCACCGAGGCCGACGCGATCCATCCGGGCTACGGCTTTCTTTCCGAGAACGCCTACTTCGCCGAGATCCTGCAGGACTGCCACATCACCTTCATCGGTCCCTCGCCCGAGGCGATCCGCAAGATGGGGGACAAGTCGCTGGCGCGGCAAACGGTCGCCGCGGCGGGCGTGCCGACCGTGCCCGGTTCGCCCGGGCCGGTCGCGGGAGTCGACGAGGCGCTTTCCTTCGCGAAGAAGCTGGGCTATCCCGTGATCGTCAAGGCCTCCGCCGGCGGCGGGGGCCGCGGCATGCGCGTCGCCCGCGACGAGCGCGAGCTGGCCGAGGCCTTCGGGACGGCCCGGGCCGAGGCGGAGAAGGCGTTCGACAACGCGGAGCTCTACCTGGAGAAGTACGTCGAGGAGCCCCGCCACATCGAGTTCCAGGTCTTCGGCGACCGGCATGGGAACCTCTGCCACATGGGAGAGCGCGAGTGCTCGATCCAGAGGCGCCACCAGAAGCTGATCGAGGAGGCCCCGTCCACGGCGCTGGACGACCAGACGCGCGCCGCGATGGGGGAGGCGGCCGTGCGCGCCGCGCGCTCCGTCGGCTACGTCAACGCCGGGACCGTCGAGTTCCTGCTGGATCGCGGCGGCCGGTTCTACTTCATGGAGATGAACACCCGTCTCCAGGTCGAGCACCCGGTCACCGAGGAGGTCACCGGGGTCGACATGGTCAAGGAGCAGATCGCCGTGGCGGCCGGGGAGCGGCTCTCCTTCGCGGGAAAGACGCTGACGCCGCGCGGCCACGCCATCGAATTCCGGATCAACGCGGAGGACCCGGAGCGGTTCACTCCTTCGCCCGGCAGAATCGCGGTCTTCAATCCTCCGGGAGGACTCGGAGTGCGGGTCGACACGGCGGCGTACCAGGGTTATCTGATCCCGCCGCACTACGACTCGCTGATCGCCAAGCTGGTCGTCACGGGACGAGACCGCCCGGAAGCGATCTCCCGGGGCAAGCGCGCGCTCGACCTCTTCGTCGTCGAGGGCGTCAAGACGACGATCTCCATGCACCGCCGCATCCTGGACGATCCCGATTTCGTGAACGGCCGTCTCTCGACGCGCTTCATGGAGCGCTTCGCCCAGGCCTCTTGAGTTGTCAGTTTTTGGTTCCAGGTTCTTCTTCTCCGACAACTGACAACTGACACTGGCATGCCCGCGATTCTTCCTCCCCTCTACGCGATCAGCGACCGGGCGATTTCGGGAATCGACTCCGTTCCCGAGATCGCGCGGCGTCTCTTCCGGCTCGGCGTGCGCTGCCTCCAGGTCCGGGAGAAGGCGATGCCGGATCGGGACCTGCTCGCCGCCGTCGAGGCGGCCCGGGATCTCGCGCGGCCGGTCGGGGCGAGCCTCTTCGTCAACGATCGCGCAGACGTCGCCCGCGTGGCCGGAACGGGCCTGCACCTGGGGGAGGAGGATCTGCCCGCCGCGGAGGCGCGCAAGCTCCTGCCCGAGTCCTGCATCGGCGTCTCGACCCACGACTTCGCCGCGGCGATGTCGGCCTTCGCCGACCCGGCCTGCGACTATGTCGCCTTCGGGCCGGTCTTTGCGAGCGGAACGAAGACGGCCCG
This sequence comes from Acidobacteriota bacterium, assembly GCA_050257975.1. Classification (GTDB taxonomy): domain Bacteria; phylum Acidobacteriota; class Thermoanaerobaculia; order UBA5066; family Gp7-AA6; genus DATBFU01. The sequence continues at coordinate 89,002 of JBLMXY010000001.1, read as the reverse complement.
GCCGCCCCGGGGGCTCCAAGAGCTCTCGCGTGTGGCGGGCGCCCGCGCCAAGCCGCTCGTCGCGATCGGGGGAATCACGGCGGACAACCTCGACGCGGTCTTCGACGCGGGGGCGGACGCCGTCGCGATGATCGGCGGCCTCTTCGAGCGGGGAGCGCTCGAGGACGACGCCCGCCGCGTGCTCGACCGGATCCGCCGACGCCGTCTGCCGGGGCGGGTGTACCTGGTGGGCTTCATGGGATCGGGCAAGACCGCCATCGGGCGGCGCCTGGCGGCGCGGCTTGCCGTTCCGTTCGTCGACGTGGACGCGGAGATCGAGCGCGCCTCCGGGTTGACCGTCCGCGCGCTCTTCGAGGAGTCGGGAGAGCCGGCATTCCGCGAGCGCGAGGCCGTGTTTCTGGCGGGAACCGAGTCGCTCGCCAACGCCGTCGTCGCAACCGGCGGAGGCGCCTACATTCCGGAGGCGAACCGGCGCGCGATGCGGCGGCTCGGGCGCGTGGTCTTCCTGGACGTCCCGTTTCCCGTCCTGAGCGAGCGTCTGGCCGGAAAGACCGACCGTCCCCTCTTTCAATCGGTCGAGCAGGCGGCGCGTCTGTTCGCCCAGAGGGACCCGTTCTATAGAATGGGAAGTCTGCGCGTGATCCTTCAGGGAACCGAGACACTCGACGAGGCCGCCGACCGCGTGCTCTGCGCGCTGGAGAGCCCGTCCATTTCGCCCGTCTCCGCCTGACGGGCCGATCCTCTTGCGATACCTGATCCTCTCCGACCTGCACTCCAACGGGGAAGCGCTCGCCGCGGTCCTGTCGCGCGTGCGCCGGCGCAACTACGACCGTCTCGTCGTGCTCGGGGACTTCGTCGGCTATGGGGCCGACCCCAACGACGTGATCGATCGGCTCCGACACCTTCGGCGCCGCAAGATCCTCGTGCGAGGCAACCACGACCGGGTGGCGTCGGGCCTCGATCCGGGGGGACTGTTCAATCCCGTGGCCCTCGCCGCCGCGCGCTGGACCGCGCAGACGCTGACGGCCGCGAACCGCCGGTTTCTGGCCGATCTTCCGGTCGGCCCGATCGAGGTGGACGGGCGGTTCGTCGTCTGCCACGGCTCGCCCTTCGACGAGGATGCCTACATCTTCTCCGACGTGGATGCGGCATGGAGCTTCCGGACGATCGGGCTCGACCTGTGTTTCTTCGGCCACAGCCACATTCCCTCGGTCTTCACCCTCGAGCCGGACGGCATCGGGGTGGACGTCGTACGCGGGCCCCGCCAGCGTCTGAAGCTCGAGCCGGGCCGCCGCTACCTGATCAACCCGGGCTCGGTGGGGCAGCCTCGCGACCGCAACATCGACGCGGCCTTTGCGCTCTACGACGCCGACGAGGGCTTCGTCGAGTTCGAGCGCGTCCCCTACGACGTCGCGGGCGCGCGCGAGAAGATCCTGCGTGCGGGACTGCCCGGAGCCCTGGGAGACCGGCTTCTCCTGGGCGCCTGAAGGCTCCCGGCTCTTCCGTATAATCACGCGGTTTCCCCAAATGGCGGAGGTGGGTGCATGCGTTCGTCGAGCGGGGCGTTGAGTCTTCTCGCGGCCGTGGCCGCCGGTTTCGTCGGTTGCGCGGGCGCATCGCCGCCTCCCTCGGCTCCGGCGCCGCCCCCGGCGGCCGCCGTTCGGACCTTCGCCTCCGCCGGCGAAGCCCGGGCGCTCTTGATGCAGCTCGAGGACCGGCGCTCCTTCGACGCCTCGATCCTCGGCGCCGCGGCCAGGCACGCGGACCCGTCCGTCCGGGCCCGCGCCGCGCTGGCCGCCGGCCGGATCGGGGACGACCGGGGGCGCGAGGTCGTCCGCGGGATGCTCTCCGATGCCTCGCCGGACGTGCGGTCGGCGGCCGCCTTCGCCTGCCGGCTTCTGGAGGACGGAGCGGCGACTCCCGATCTGATCAAGCTCCTCGCCGACGCGGACGCGCGCGTCGCGGGCGTCGCGGCGGGCTCGATCGGCGCGCTCGGCCGGGGCGACGGCCAGGACGCGCTGATTGCGGCGATTCCGAAGGCCGCCTCCTCCGAGCCGCGCGCGGCGATGCTCCAGTCGCTCTGGCGCTATGCCGATCAGGCTTCGACCGCCGTGGCGACCGCGTACGCCGCGGACCCCGACCCGAGGGTCCGTTCGGCGGCCCTCTACGCGCTGTCGCGAAAGCCGATCGAGGCGTCGCTGCCCGCGCTAACCGCGGCCCTGTCCGATGCCGACGCCGACGCGGCGGCGGGAGCCGCCCGGGCTCTCGGCATCCTGGCGAAGAAGGAGTCGGCCGGGCCGCTCGCCGCCGCTCTCGACAGCGGCAAGCCGCACCTGGTGACGAGCAGCCTGAATGCGCTCGAAACGCTTCTCGAGAGAAATCCGGGCACCTCGATCCCGGCCGACCGGCTGTCCCGCGTGATCGCGATTTCGGGCGACGCCAATCCGAACTTGGCCGTCCCGGCGCTCGTGCTCTTGCGCCAGTTCGTGGCGGCGGACCGCGAGGCGCTGCAGCGTGTGTGGTCGATCGCCACGACCGGACAGGGGCGGCGGCGGCAGGTGGCGCTGCAGTCGGCGGTTGCGGCCCTGCGGGATCGGGCGAAGCCGGCGCTCGACGCGGCCGTCGAGTCTCCGGAGGCCCCCATGCGCGCGGCGGCGGCGGAGAGCCTCACGTACCTGCCGAGCGGGACGGCGGCGCCCTACCGCGCGCGCCTCGCCGCCGACCCCGATCCGCTCGTGCGCATCTCGGTGCTCGCGAGCCTGCGCACGGCCGAGGCGGTCCGGGACAATCGGGCCCTGGTCGACGCGGCCTTCTCCGATCCGGATGCCGGGGTGCGGGCCTCCGCGATCGAGGCGCTGGCGCTCGTCAGCGACGCGGGGGTTCTGCCACAATTGCTCCAGGCGGTTCAGAAGTCGGCCGGCGACACGGCGCCCGACGTGGCGATCGCGGCCATCACGGTCGCCGAGAAGCTGCGCAGCGTCCCGGAGGCCCGGGGAGTCGTCGAGGCCGCGTACCGCCTCCCCAAGACGCTGGTCCAGCGTCTGGCGCAGCGCTCCCTGGTCCGGTTCTTCCGGGCGGCCGCCGACGCCTTCCCGGCGCCCGAGTACAAGGTCGCCCGGACGCCGGCCGACTACGCGGCGATTCTCGCCGAGGCCGCGAAGCCGTGGAAGGCCGACGTCGAGACGGCGCGGGGAACCTTCTCGATGCGCCTTCTCGGCGACGCGGCGCCCATGACCGTCATGAATTTCGTCGCGCTCGCGCGCCGGGAGTTCTTCGATGGAGTCGCCATCCACCGCGTCGTGCCGGACTTCGTCGTGCAGGACGGGGACCCGACCGGCACGGGCAACGGAGGACCCGGCTACGAGATTCGCGACGAGAACGACCCGATCTCCTATGGGACGGGATCGGTCGGCATGGCGCTGGCCGGCCCCGACACGGGAGGCAGCCAGTGGTTCGTGACCCACGCGCCGCAGCCCCACCTGGACGGGATTTACACGGTCTTCGGGCAGGTCGTGTCCGGCCAGGACGTCGTCGAGCGAATCGAGCAGTGGGACCGGATCACGCGCGTGACGGTTTCCGAGGCGCCCTGAAGGGCGTGTGACGGCTCCGTGTATGCGTTCGCCCGCGCGCTGCAGGTTGCGGGGCTCGTCGTGACCGGGGTAGGCCTCTGGAACGGGCTGCTCGGAGGGAACGTGCGGCGGGAGCTCGTCTTTCTGGGAGTCGGCGCGGGGATCTTCTTTCTGGGGCGATGGCTCCAGGGGCATGGGCATTGAAGCCTCTGGTCGTCGTGACGCGGGAGCTGCCGGGGCCGTCCCTTCCCACCCTCTCGCCGGACTTCGAGGTGCGCGTGCTGCCCTACCCGCCCTCGGAGCTGGAGCTGGCGCTGGAAGTGGCCGAGGCGGAAGCGTTGATCCCCCTCGTCTCGGATTTCGTCACCGAGCGCGTCATCGCCGCGGCGCCGCGCCTCAAGGTGATCGCGAACTACGGAGTGGGTGTGGACAACATCGACCGGGCGGCGGCGGCGGCCCGGGGCATCGTGGTCACCAACACGCCCGGCATCCTGACGGACGCCACGGCCGATCTGACCATGGCGCTGCTGCTCGCCCTGACGCGCCGGATCATCGAGGGCGACCGGATGGTCCGTACCGGCCGCTTCGCCGGCTGGGCCCCCGACCTGCTGCTCGGAACGGAACTGAAGGGGAAGGTGCTCGGCATCTTCGGCCCGGGACGGATCGGCCGGGCGGTCGCCCGCCGCGCCAAGGCCTTCGGCATGACCGTCATCGCGACGGGGCGCGCCGCGCGCGACGAGCAGGATCCGGACGACCCGCCGCGCGTTTCCTTCGAGGATCTCCTGCGGCGCGCCGACGTCATCTCGGTTCACGCCCCACTGAATACCGACACGCGCCACCTCTTCAACCGCGAGACGATCTCGCGGATGAAGCCGGGAAGCTACCTTCTCAACACTTCCCGGGGCCCGATCGTGGACGAGAGCGCGCTCGCCGAGGCGGTGGCATCGGGGCACCTCGCGGGAGCGGGGCTCGACGTCTACGAGAACGAGCCGGGAATCACGCCCGCCCTTCTCGACTGCGACCGCATGGTCTTGATGCCCCACGCCGGGAGCGCGACACTCGAGACGCGCCGCGAGATGGCGCGCATGGTGGTCGAGGATGTCCGACGGGTCCTGACGGGGGAAAAGCCGCTTCGCGCGGTGCCTCCCGAGGGCGCCGTCCGGGAGAGATCGCGGGGGGAGCCATGAGGAGACCGGAGAGCTCGTTCACCCGCCTCGACGCCGCCGCCGACGGGCTGCTGCGGCGAATGGCGAAAGGGGAGACCGCCCTCGCCTGGCTTCAGGCTCGGTGGGAGCGCATCGTCGGCGAGCCCCTGGCCCGCAAGATCAAGCCGACGGACCTCGTCGGCCGGCGGCTGACCGTTTCGCTGCTCGACCCCTCCTGGAAGAAGGCGGTCGCCGCGACCCTGCCCGAGCTCGAGGCGAAGCTCGCGCGCGAGATGCCGGAGTTGAAGCCCTCGATCACGCTGCGGTAGCGCCCGAGGCCGCCCGCGCCGGCGGCGCGATCAGGACGAGCGCCAGGCACGCCGCGAAGAGGATCACCCCGAGGGCTCCCGCCAGGGCATAGGGATAGAGGAGCGGGGCCGCCTGCCTGGCGCCGCCTAGGGCGAATCGCAGCGCCCGCGGCGACCAGCCGGTCGTCGGCATGCCGGCCCAGTGGGGCAGCAGCAGTCCGAAGGTCCCGGCGGCGTCCACCGCGCCGAGCAAGAGGACGACCGCCGCGACCGCGCTGCGGGTCCGGCGCGCGGGCAGCGCGGCGCAAAGGAGCGCCGCGGCCGCGCAGGCCTCGATCGGCCGAAGCAGGTCGAAGTACCAACCCTCCCCTCCCGCGATCTGCGGCGTCCCGGCCGCGTGACCCGCCGCGCTCACGGAGAGAACGTGGAAGAGCATGGCGCCGAGGAAAAGGAGCGCCACGAGACCGAGCGGAAGCCACCGCGAGCGGCCGGGCAGAGCCCGCCGGCGCCGCCGGGCGCGAGCGAGGGCCGCCGCGACCGCGAGAACGAGAGCGGCGGCGGCCGCGGCGTAAACGGGTTCCGCCGGCTGGAGAAACTCCCAGCCGCCGGCCCACAGGTGGGTTCGAGTCCAATATCGGAGGAAGAGGGGCCAGTCCACGTCCTTCCATTCGGCCAGAGCCGCGGCGATACCCGGGTGGCGCCCGTGGATCGAGTAGGTGATGCCGGTCCACGTCCCGGCGGCCGCAACGTTCCAGGCAAGAAGCGGCGCGATGAGTAGCGCCGGGAGCCCTGCCGAGGCGACGAGGTTGGCGCGGCGCCGGCCGTCCCGGCGCCGCCTCGCAAGCAGGGCGGCCGTCAGCGCGGCAGGCAGCAACGGCAACAGGGTCATCTTCGTCCAGACCCCCGCCGCGACGAGCAACCCGAGTCGCAGGAAGCGTCGCCAGTCTCCCGGACGCCGCGCCGCGAGCACGAGCGTGCCGGCGGCCGCCGCGAGAATCGGCCAGGCGAGCGCGTCGTTGGTGACCCGGTCCACGAAGAAGAGCGTATTGGGCAGAAACGCGGCGATGGGTAGCGCGAGGAGGACACCGCGCTGCGGCAGGAGAAGACGCGCCAGCCGCGCCGTCGCCGGAACGGCGAGGGAGGCGATGAGAACGCAGAAAAGCCGCAACCCGACGATGAGCTCCGCCAGGCTCGAGCGGCTCAGAATCCAGGCGAAGGGCGCGGCGAGGTAGTAGAAGAGAGGCGGCTGCTGGCGCTCGTAGTTCGCGCTCTCGTATTGCGGCGGGCTCCCCATCGCCGAGCCCGGTCTCCCGGCGAGGGACCGCCGGGCGGCGCGCTCGTCGGGCTTCAGCTGCTGCCACTGACGGAAGGTCGGGATGCCGCTTCCGAGCCAGCTCGGCAGAATTCGCAGGATCCGGCGGTACTCGACCGGGTAGCTCCGCTCCTCGTACCCGGGCGGGCGGCCGTTGCGCGCCACGAAGGTCACGTAGGCCACGTGGAAGGGCTCGTCGAAACCCTCCCAGATCGGCGTGACGAGAGCCTGGATGGCGCCCCGCGCGAGGAAGGCGATCCAGACGGCGAAGACGGCGGCGCGGCGCCGGCGGGCGGCTCCCGAGAGGACTCTTCTGGGGGAGTCTTTACGAAGTCCCCGCATGCTCGGGGATCCCGTCAGGCTCGGGGGCGCGGGCTAGGCGTACAGGCCGCGCACCATCGTGTCGTGAGCGACCCGCTGGATGCCGAGCATGTAGGCGGCGATGCGGAACGTGACACCGTATTTCTCGGCCATCGTCGCGACGTCCCGGAACGACTGGACCATGATGTCCTCCAGGCGCTCGTTGACCTCCTGCTCGCGCCAGAAGAACCCGGCGCGGTCCTGCACCCACTCGAAATAGGACACCGTCACGCCGCCGGCGTTGGCCAGGATGTCCGGAACCACCAGGACGTCCTTCTCGCGGAGCACCTCGTCGGCGCGCTGCGTCGTCGGTCCGTTGGCGCCTTCCAGGACGATCTTCGCCTTGATGTTGGGGGCGTTCTTTCCGCGGATCTGGTTCTCGTTGGCGGCGGGGATCAGAATGTCGCAATCGAGCTCGAGCAGCTCGGTGTTGGAGATCGTCTCGGCCGCCCCGAATCCCTCGAACGAGCGCGCCTTCTCGTAGTGCGCGAGCACCTTGCCGATGTCGAGCCCGGCCGGATTCGCGATTCCTCCCGCGATGTCGGAGACGGCCACGATCTTCGCACCGGCCTCGTGGCACATCCGCGCCGCGATCGAGCCCACGTTGCCGAACCCCTGCACCGCGATTCGGCTGCCGGCGAGCTTGAAGCCCTTCAGCGGCGCCGCCTCGCGGCAGATCAGCATCAGGCCGCGCCCGGTCGCCTCGACCCGCCCGCGCGAGCCGCCGAGCGAGAGGGGCTTTCCGGTGACGACGGAAGTCACCGTGTGGCGGGCGTGCATCGAGTAGGTGTCCATGATCCAGGCCATCGTCTGGGGGTTGGTGCCCATGTCGGGCGCCGGCACGTCCTTCTCCGGCCCGAGCTGGTCCATCAGCTCGGCCGTGTAGCGGCGCGTGATCCGCTCGAGCTCCCCCCTCGACAGGGAGCCCGGATCGCAGATGACGCCTCCCTTGGCGCCGCCGAACGGGATGTTCACGACGGCGCACTTCCAGGTCATCCAGGCGGCCAGGGCCCGCACCTCGTCGAGGGTCACGTTCTTGTCGTAGCGGATGCCGCCCTTTCCGGGGCCGCGGGCGATGTTGTGGAGGACCCGGTACCCGATGAAGACCTCGATGCGGCCGTCGTCCATGCTCACGGGAATCGAGACCTTGGTCTCGCGCACCGGTTCGCGCAGCACCTTGTAGAGCCCCGGATCCAGTCCCAGCTTCTGCGCCGCCAGGTCGAAGCGGGACATCATCTCCTCGAAGGGGTTGGCGGAGTCGACGCCCTGGGGCGGGGTCCCGATCGTCGGGAACTGAGGCTCGGTGACTTTGGTCTCCACTCGGATCACTCCTCCGTTCGGGCGGCGGTTAGAATGGCGGGGGATTGTAACCCACAGACCGGCGAGCGATTCCGGCCACGGCTTGAAGGAGCGCGACAGGGAAGGCGAACAGATCGAAAGCGACGAGGCCGTCGTCGCTCGAGTCCTGTCCGGAGAAGACGATCTGTTCGGCCTGCTCGTGAGGCGGTATCAAACCCGCGTTCACGCCCATGTCGCCAAGATGATCGGACACCGGGAGGACGCTCTCGACCTGACTCAGGAGATCTTTCTCAAGGTCTACCAGGCGCTGACGCGGTTCAATCCCGAGTACAAGTTCTCCACCTGGTTGTTCCGGATCGCCGGCAACGCCGCGATCGATCACTTGCGCAAGAAGCGGCCCAAGGTGGTGCCTCTCGAGGTTCCGGACCACGACGGCCAGGGGAGACTGTCCTCTCCGGAGTACAGTACCCAGGACCTCGACCCTTATGACACGCTCCGAAACGTCGAGCGCGGCAAGGCGATTTCCGAGGCGATCGCGGAATTGCCCCTGGAATTTCGAGAATTGATCGCTCTGAGGCACTTCGCGGGCCTGTCCTATGAGGAGATAGCCGAAGTCAAGGAAATGCCCCTCGGGACCGTCAAGAACAAACTCTTTCGAGCCAGAGCCGTATTGAAGGACAGGTTGGCAGGAGAACTTTCTTGAACGTTTGCTCCAATCCTTTGGATCCCTCGGAGATCGAGGCGCTGGCCTCAGGGGAGACTCCGGCTGGAACGCCAGCCGCCGAGCACGCCGCCCGATGCGGCTCCTGCGGGCAGGCCGTGCGCCGGGCGGAGGGGCTGGGAGGCCTGCTCGAGGATGCGCTTTCGTTCTCGCCGCCGGCGCCCCCGGACCTCGCCGATCGGGTCCTGAGGATCCGGCCGTTCTCCCGGGCCGAGCGCCGGAGCCTGGCGATCTGGCGGGCGCCGCTGCTTCTCCTTCTGGGGCTGACCGCCACGGGTTCCGCCATGGTCGCCGGACTGGCAGGGGGGCGGGAGCAAATCGGGCTCGCCGCGGCCATGCTGGGCTCCCTGGCGGGCCTGCTGCGGGCTTGCATCCGATGGCTTCTGGATGTCTCGCGAAGCGCGCCCGCCGGACTCGACGCCCTGGCGCAGGCGCTGCGGCCGACCTCGGCCGGGTGGGTCGCGCTCCTGCTGCTGCTGCCCGCCGTTTTCGCGCTGCGCAAGGTTCTGGCCAGGGCATCCGCTCGCCGATGATCCTCGCGGCGCTGCTCTGGCTCGCCGCCCCCGCTTCGGCCGCCCCGCCCGCTTCTCGGGAAACCTCCTCTGTGACGACTTTCGGACGCGACCTCGTCGTGTCGACGCCCGTCGAAGGACGCGTCCTCGCGGCCTTTGCAGACGTTCGGATCGACGCGCGGGTCTCCGGCGACGTCGTCGTCTGGGGCGGCGACGTGTCCTTTGGCCCGGGAGGCTCGGTGGGCGGGAACCTCTCCGTGTTCGGCGGGAACCTTCGGACGGAAACGACGCCCCCGGTGGCCGGCGTCGTCTCGACTCCCGGCACCCTGCTCGGGCTCTATCTGGCCGAGATGCGGCGCGCGCCGTGGGAGATGCCCGGCTCCGCGGCGGTCTGGGGACTGCGCCTGCTCGGCCTCGCGGCGTGGTTGGCGGGCAGTCTCGTGCTTCTCTATCTTTTCGGATCGCCGTTTGCGCGCGCGGCGGCGCGCGCCGAGGAGACGCTCTCCCTTTCGGGGCTCGCCGGGGCGCTCGCGGTGTTGACCCTCTTTCTGGCGGCAGCGGCGCTGCTGGCGTTGTTGCCGCCGCCGCTGTCGGTGCCGGCGGTTCTGGCAGTCGCGGCGCTCGCCGTCGCGGCAAAGGTGTTCGGCATGGGATCGCTCTTCCTCCTGCTCGGCCAGAAGCTGCTCGGAGGCGTTTCCGCGCGGCGGCGTCCTGCCGCGCTCGCGGCGGGCTTCGCGGTTCTGGGAGGGGTCTCGCTGGTGCCTCTGCTGGGGCCGCTGCTCTGGAGCGCGGCGTCCATCCTCGCCGTCGGCGTCGCGATGCTCTCGCGCTTCGGCGCACCGCGCTACCGCGTGGTGATCTAGTTTCGCGCCGCTTCGCGAGCGACGGAAATGAGAGGGGAAGTCTCGGTTCGAGGCGTCTCCCGGGTCCCTGCGCCTGACGGCTGATTGATTCCTCCTCAGGGGAGCAATAGAGTCCGGGCCGACATGGAGATCCGGACGATCGGCGTGGTCGGGGGCGGCCAGATGGGCAACGGGATCGCTCACGTGGCCGCGGCCTCCGGATTCCCGGTGGTTCTCGTCGACCTCGAGGAGCGCCTGCTCGAGAAGGCGCGCGCGACGATCGGCAGGAACCTGGAACGGGAGGTGGCCCGGGGCAAGCGCACGGCGGCGGACAGGGAGGCTGCCCTCGGCCGGATCACGGCCACGACGGAGCTCTCGGGGCTCGCCGCCGCCGACATCGTGATCGAGGCCGTCGTCGAAGACGAGGCGGTCAAGCGGGAGCTGCTCTCGAAGCTCGACAGGCTCTGCCCCGCCTCGGCGATCCTCGCCTCGAACACCTCCTCGATCTCGATCACGCGCCTGGCGGCGGCGACGGGCCGCCCGGACCGCGTCATCGGCATGCATTTCATGAATCCCGTGCCGGTCATGGAACTGGTCGAGGTGATCCGCGGCATCGCAACTTCCGACGAGACGGCCGCGGTCGTGGAGGATCTCGCCCGCAAGCTCGGGAAGACCCCGATCTTCTGCAACGACTCCCCGGGCTTCGTCGCCAACCGCGTCCTCCTGCCCATGATCAACGAGGCGATCGAGACGCTGCGGGAGGGTGTCGCGACGCGCGAGGCGATCGACGGGATCATGAAGCTCGGCGCGAACCACCCGATGGGCCCCCTGACCCTCGCCGACTTCATCGGACTCGACACCTGTCTCGCCATTCTGCGCGTGATGCACGAGGGCTTCGGCGACCCCAGGTACCGCCCGAGCCCGCTGCTGGTGAAGATGGTCGACGCCGGCTGGCTCGGGAAGAAGTCGGGAAGAGGTTTCTACGAATACGAAGTCGCTCCTCGGACCTGAATTTCGTCCGCTCGCCTCGGCTCTCCGTCTCGCCGCGCGAGGAGTCTCCCGAGGTAATCGAGGGAGGAGCCTCGCGCGGCGGGAGCGAGCGCGCCGCGAGGGATCAGGCGGCCGGTCGAGGCCCTTTGGCCCAGCCGGCCGCCGGTGCGCCCGGCAGGCGCAGATCCCTCGCAAGCGCGAGCGACGGTAATGTTCTGCCAGGTCTGCGGCCTGAAGAATCGTGACGACGAGGAATTCTGCTCCCGCTGCCACTCGAAGCTGCTCGTGCTCTCCGGGGTGGGCGTGGTCGAGGAGAGCGGCGAGACGCAGGAGGAGATCCCGTTCGACGAGCACCTGCTCGAGCGGATCTCGACGCTCGAAGACGTCGTCAAGCGCACGGGCGAGGCGGTCAAGACGCTCTTCGAATCGCTCGGCAATCTCGAGAAGAACCTGTTCGTCGCCCACACCGGCATCCTGGCCCTGCAGGAGACCCTTGAGCGCCGCGGCGCCGTTCGTCCCGAGGAGGTGTTCGACCTCTGGGAAACCAAGATGGACGAGCGCATGCAGGCGGTGGAGAAGAAGGACCGGTTCCTCGAGTGGCGGGATCGCATCGTCGCGCGGTTCTCGGGCGACCAGCGCGACGCCCTGCGGCAGCGCCTGCGCGAGGCGGAGTTCGCGATTCTGGCGCTCGACGCGGAGCGCGGCGTTCGGCTGCTCGAGGAGCTGTACCGCGCCAACAGGGAGAACGCGGACCTCGGCTTCTACCTCGGTGAGACGTTCTTCTCGGCGGGCGAGATCGAGAAGGCGTCGGGCTACTTCAAGCGCGTCCTGGCCGTCGAGCCCAATCACTTCGAGTCGCTCGTCTACTCGGGCATCGCCGCCTCCGAGACGGGCGACGCCGCGACGGCGGAGGCGCTGCTCCGGCGCGCCATCGAAAGGCGCCCCGACGCCTTCCTCCCGCACTTCGCCCTCGGCGCGCTCTACGCGCACGCCTCGCGCTGGGCAGAGGCGGAGAGGGCGCTCGTGCGGGCGATCGACGTCGCGCGGGTGCCTTCGGCGCACGTCCTGCTCGGGACGGTCCTGCGCGAAAAGGGAGACGTGGGCCGGGCGATCGAGCAGTTCGAGGCGGCCCTGACGCTGGAGCCGGGTCTCGAGGACGCGATGTTCCAGCTCGGGCTCTGCTATCTCGAGAAGAACTGGCCCAAGCGGGCGCTCGAGTGCTTCCAGCACGCGCTCGAGAAGAACCCGAAGCGGCTCGAGTTCCAGGAAGCCGTGCGCCTGCTCGAGCGGCGGCGGCGCTATTCTCTGCCGCGGGTGGACGGCCCGGGCGCCGAGGCGTACCGGGAGGCGGAGGAGAGCGTCTCGCGAGGGTCGCTGCGGCGCGCCCATGGTCTCTACCTGAAGGCTCTGGAGGCCGAGCCGCACAACTCCACCATCCGGATCTCCTACGCGCTTCTCTGCGCGTCGCTCGGGCTCTGGAAGGAGGCGGTGGCGGCCTGCCGGGAGGTTCTGGCCGGGGAGCCGGAGGAGGTCGTGGCGGGGGCCGCCTGCTCGACCCTGGCCGAGGCGCTGCGGGCGGAGGGGAGGCCCGAGGAGGCGGCCCGTTTCGTGCGGGAGTTCCTCGAGCGAAACACGTCCAAGACCGCCCAGACGGTGGGCTACTACGAGCTCGCGACGAGCCTGGCCGAGTCGGGAGAGGACCTCGACCGCGCGCTCGACTACGCCGGGCGCGCGCTCTCGGCGGCGCCGGACGAGCTGAAGCCCTACCCGCTGGCCGCGCTCGGCTGGGTCCACTACAAGCGGCAGGAGTTCGACCGCGCGATCGATTGCCTGCGCCGCTCGAGCGAGCGCGCGGCCGCGCCGACGACCTTCCACCATCTGGGAATGGCTTACCTGGCGGCGGGAAGGCCCGAGGAAGCCAAGGCCGCGTTCACGCGCGCCAAGACCGTGGCGCCGGGAGGCGCTCTCGAGGAACGAATGATGCAGCAGGTCCGCTCCAACCTGCGCCTGGTCGAGAAGGTGGGGGGGAGGAAGAAGGCGGAGGCTCCTGCGACGCGAAAGGGATGACGGGACCAAGTCCCTAGTCCTTAGTCCCTGGTCCTTTGTCCGCCACGCTTGAGCGACCCGACCAAAGACTAAGGACTAAGGACTAAGGACTAAGGACAAAGGACTAAGGACCAGATCTTTCCCTCTCTGTTGTATCTTCCCTACACCCGATGCGCTGGTCCAAGTACTTCCTGCAGACGGTCCGCGAGGATCCGGGCGACGCGGAGGCCATCTCCCACATTCTCCTGACGCGGGCCGGGATGATCCGACGGGTGGCCGCCGGCGTCCACGCGTTGACGCCGCTGGGCCTGCGCGCCAACCGCAAGACGGAGTCGATCGTGCGGGAGGAGATGAACCGCGCGGGATTTCACGAAGTCGAGATCCCGATCCTTCAGCCCCGGGAGCTCTGGGAGGAGAGCGGCCGCTGGGAGCGGTGGGCGTCCGAGGAGATCCTCTTTCACCTCAAGGACCGCAAGGGGGGAGAGTACTGCCTCGCCCCCACGGCCGAGGAAGCCTTCGCGACGATGGTGCGCGCCGGGGTGACCTCCTACCGGCAGCTTCCCTTCACCCTGTACCAGATCCGAACCAAGTTCCGCGACGAGATCCGGCCGCGCTTCGGCCTGCTGCGGGGACGCGAGTTCCTCATGTACGACGGCTATTCCTTCGACGTGGACGCCAAGGGCCTGGACGAGTCCTACCGGGCTCAGGACGCCGCCTACCGCCGGGTCTTCGAGCGCTGCGGCCTCGACTTCACCGTCGTCGAGGCCGAGTCGGGCAGCATGGGCGGGAACCAGTCGGAGGAATTCATGGTTCTGGCCGAGACCGGGGAGGACGCGGTGGTGCGCTGCGCCGCCTGCGGCTTCGGCGCCAACCTCGAACGGGCGCAGACGGGCCGCCGAAAGGCGCCCTGGGAGGACGAGACGGTCACCTCGCTTTCCGACGTCCAGACGCCGGGCAAGGGCGGCATCGACGACGTCGTGAGCTTCCTCGGCATCACGGCCTCCCGGATGATCAAGTGCCTCGTCTACGAGACCGAGCAGGGGACCGTCGTGGCGGCCCTTCGGGGTGATCTCGACGTAAACGAGATCGCGCTCCGGCGTGCGCTCGGCGTCGAGCAGCTGACGCTCGCCTCCGAGGAGAAGGTCGAGCGCGCGACCGGCGCGCCCGCCGGGTACGTCGGCCCGCAGCACCTCGATCCGTTGAAGGCCCGGCTGGTCGCCGACGAGTCGGTGCGCGGCGCCGTCAACGCCGTGACCGGCGCGGGGCGGCGCGACTGGCACGTGCGGGGCTTCTCGATCGAGCGGGACGCGCGGGTCTCCCTCTGGGCGGACTTCGCGCAGGCGCGGGCGGGCGATCCATGCCGGCGCTGCGGCAAGCCCCTCGAGATCGCCCGCGGGATCGAGGTCGGGCACATCTTCAAGCTCGGCACCAAGTACGCCGACTCGCTCCATTGCGAGTTCACCGACGAGAAGGGGGAGACGCGGCCCGTCTTCATGGGCAGCTACGGCATCGGGGTCGGGCGCACGATGGCCGCCGCCGTCGAGCAGAACCACGACGCGGACGGCATCATCTGGCCGCTGGCGCTCGCCCCCTTCGAGATCGAGCTGGTGTCGTTGAACTCCTCGGACCCCGGCACGGTCGAGGCGGCGGACGCGCTCTATGCGTCGCTGCTGGCGGCCGACCTGGAGGTTTTCTACGACGACCGGGACGAGCGTCCCGGCGTCAAGTTCAAGGACGCCGACCTGCTCGGCTTTCCGATCCGCGTCAACGTCGGCGGGCGGGCGCTGAAGGAGGGCAAGATCGAGATCGTGACGCGCCGCGACCGGAAGTCGCGGGCGGTCCCGCGCCAGGAGGCCGTCGAGGCGATCCGCGAGGTCCGCGGGCAGCTCGCGAGGCCGCGATGAGGAAGATCACGCCGGAGGAGGCCCTCGAGTACCACGCCCGCGGGCGCAAGGGCAAGATCGAGGTCGTCGCGACCAAGCCCTGCCGCACGCAGGAGGACCTCTCGCTCGCCTACACCCCGGGGGTCGCCGAGCCCTGCCTCGCCATCGAGAAGGACCCCGAGAAGGTCTACGAATACACGGCCAAGGGAAACCTCGTCGCCGTCATTTCCAACGGCACCGCGGTCCTCGGCCTGGGCGACATCGGGCCGCTCGCGGCCAAGCCCGTCATGGAGGGCAAGGGAGTTCTCTTCAAGCGCTTCGCCGACATCGACGTCTTCGACATCGAGGTGGACGCGGCCGATCCGAGGGACTTCATCGAGACGGTCGCCCGGATCGCGCCGACCTTCGGCGGGATCAACCTGGAGGACGTCAAGTCGCCCGAATGCTTCGAGATCGAGGAGGAGTTGAAGAGGCGCCTGACGATCCCCGTCTTCCACGACGACCAGCACGGCACCGCGATCATCACGGCCGCGGCGCTGCTCAATGCCCTCGAGATCGCGGGCAAGAAGATCGGGGACGTCAAGGTCGTCTTCGTGGGAGCGGGCGCCTCCGCGATCGCATGCGCGAAGCTCTACCTCTCTTACGGCGTCAAGAAAGAGAACCTCCGGATGGTCGACAGGGCCGGGGTGATCTATGAGGGGCGCCAGGAAGACGTGAACGCCTACAAGGCGCAGTTTGCCGTGAAGACTTCCGAGCGCACGCTCGCGGACGCCCTCGTCGGAGCGGACGTCTTCGTGGGCCTCTCGACCAAGGGCGTCGTCTCGGGGGAGATGCTCAAGAAAATGGCGCGGGATCCGATCGTCTTCGCGCTCGCCAACCCGGAGCCCGAGATCACGCCGGAAGAGGCGCGGGCGGCCCGCCCGGACGTCATCACGGCGACCGGCCGCAGCGACTACCCGAACCAGGTCAACAACGTCCTGGGCTTTCCGTTCATCTTCCGCGGCGCGCTCGACGTCGCCGCGACCGAGATCAACGAGCCGATGAAGAAGGCCGCATCGCAGGCGCTGGCGGCGCTGGCCAAGATGGACGTGCCCGACTCGGTCTCCAAGGCCTACGGCGGGCAGACCTTCCGATTCGGCCGCGAGTACCTGATCCCCAAGCCGTTCGACTACCGGGTCCTTTTGTGGGTGGCGCCGGCGGTGGCGGAGGCGGCCATGCGCTCGGGGGTCGCGCGCAAGCCGATCCGCGACATGGGAGCCTATCTGCGGCGGCTCGAGGCGATGCTTTCCCGCTCGCGCGAGCTGATGGCCGTCGTCTTCCAGAAGGCGAAGGCCGATCCGAAGCGGATCGTCTTCCCCGAGGGAGAGGACCCAAAGATCCTGCGCGCCGCCAAGATCCTGGCGGAGGAGGGAATCTGCCGGCCGATCCTGCTCGCTCGGGAACACAAGGTCGAGCAGCTCGCACTGGAGCTGCAGCTTCCGATGGACAAGATCGACCTGATCCATACGGAGACCTCGCCGAAGCTCTCGGAGTACGCCGCGCGCCTGGTCGAGCTGCGGCGGCGGTCGGGCGTCACGGTGGAGGCGGCCGCGCGGCTGGTGCGCATGCGCAACTACTACGGGCCGCTGATGCTCGAGGCCGGGGACGCGGACGGCGTGATCTCGGGGCTGACCCAGTCCTATCCCGACACGATCCGGCCGGCGCTCCAGATCGTCGGCACGGCGCCCGGCGTCCGAAGGGTGTCGGGTCTCTACATCCTCATCCTGAAGGACAAGACGTTCTTCTTCGCCGACACGACGGTCAACATCGATCCGACGGCCGAGCAGCTGGCCGAGATCGCGCAGTTGACGGCGGAGGCGGCGCGGCGCTTCGACATCGAGCCCTCGCTCGCGATGATCTCCTTCTCGAACTTCGGCTCGAACACGCACGAGAAGGCCCTCAAGGTCAAGCGCGCGGTCGCGATCCTGAAGGCCGCGCGGCCCGACCTCGCCGTGGACGGCGAGATGCAGGCGGATCTGGCGGTGATGCCGGAGATGCTGGCCGGCGACTACCCCTGGGCGGCGGTCCGCAGCCCGAACGTCCTGATCTTTCCCGACCTCCAGTCGGCCAACGCCGCCTACAAGCTCGTCTGGCGCCTTGCCGGCGCCGAGGCGATCGGCCCGATTCTGCTCGGCATGAAGAGCCCCGTGCACGTGCTCCAGCGCGGCGAGGACGTCGCCGACATCGTCAACATGGCGGCCATCGCCGTCGTGGACGCGCAGCAAAAGGCGGCTCGCCGGTAGCAGGCTGCTGAAAAATGGATGCGGGCGTCGTGTCCGAAGCTTTCGGCCGCCGGTCGTCCGCGACCGCCGCAGCCGAAGTCTCGTCATCGCTCCTCGACGATGCCATGGCATCGCCATCGTCGCGCTTCCTTGCATCTGGCCCCGCGGCGCTCGTAACGCCATCCCACACCCTTTTTCAGCAACCTCCTAGCCGCCGGCCGGGCGGCCCTCCCGGCCGCGGAATCTCGCTCTTTCGCTCTCGCGACAATTAGGTAGTCGAAGGTTCGGTTCCATCGGCGAGCGGGCTGAAGGGTTCTCGTCGGCTCCCCACTCTTCGCCGGTCGGCTCAAGCAACAGAAATCCGTCGAAATCGGGCCGCCGCGGCGCGGCCCTTCGAGAAGGAGTGCGTCATGAGGGCAAGGTTTCTCCTGGCGGTGGCGTTCGGGGCGGTTCTCGCATCGGGGGTGGCGGCCCAGTCCGGCCCGGACAACGATCCCTCGCAGGCGCAGGGCTACGTGCGCAATTATTTCCACCATTCTTCGGTCGACTCGATCAACCTGTACAACGGCCAGCTCACGGTCCCCGTGGCGATCGGCCCGGTCTACCAGATCGGCCCGAAGCTGGCGTTCCAGGCGACGCTGACCTACAACACCGCGGTGACCGAGCCGGGCCACCCGACCGACGAGAACAACCCGAACTACTACCCGGTCATCGGCGACCCGGCTCTCGGAGTCGGCTGGACCTTCACGGCGGGAAAGATCGCCTGCGGCGCGTTGCCCACCAGCCCGCCCAACGGGAACTTCGCCCGGCCCCCTTGCTACATGCGCCCCGACGGCGCGCAGATCGACTTCTACGGCGGGCCGACGGAATACACGACGCTCGACGGCAGCCAGTACAGGCTCGTGCGCAACGGCGCGGCGCCCAACCTCACGTACACGCTCCGGGACGGCGACGGAAACCGATACGACTTCACCTGGGCCGTGACCGGCTACGACGACGATCCGTTCACCAGCCCGGGCTACGCGCGCGACTTCGGCCGGGCCCGCGACGGGTACTACCTCACCTCGATGCAGGACCCCTTCGGCAACCGGCTGTCCGTGACTTACGCCGCCAACGGCACGAATCCCTGCCCGTTCACGTGCGCCCTGCCCACTTCCATGCGGTGCGGCGGCACGGCCCTGCGGTCCTGGATCCCGGCGACGTTCAGCATCCAGAGGGCGGGGGAGGCGGCGCGGCAGATCGGACAGGTTCTGACGGACCCCGCCACCTTGCGAATCCAGTCCCTGCGTTTCAAGACTCTCCGCGGCGGAGCGAGCCAGTATTCCCAGTGGGACTTGTCCTACGGCGCGGTGGTCCTGACTTCCCGTTCGGCCTCCCTCTACTGCGCGGCGAGCCTCTCGACGCTGACGCGCATCGCGCTTCCTGACGACGTGCTCAACACGGCAGGCTACCGCTTCGACTACTACGAGACGGGGGCCGGGCAAGCCTTGCTCAAGGCGATGACGCTGCCGACGGACGCCACGATCTTCTACGACTATGGCAGCTACCACTTCTACCACGGCCGGCGAGCCCTGCTCTCCGCGACCGATTCCTGCAATTCTTCCCCCCCGCCGCCCGGGCAAGGCGTGCGCCGCTCCGCCATCCTGACCGACAGCGGCGCCGGGGCTCATCGGCACGAGACGGAGGATTCTCCGCCGCGGTACGTTACGCGCCACGACCCCTGCCTTCCTTACACGGACAGCCGGCAGTACGAGCAGGTTCGGCGGGGCGTCCTGCAGCGAACCGTCAAGGGTCCCGGGTTGCCGGACTCGGTGATGAGCTACACGCAATATTCGTTTCCCTTCGGCGAGAACGGCAACACGGCCGCTCAGACGCTCACGGTGGCTCTCCTGCCGGCGGACGCCGACGGCAACCGGCGCGCCGAAACCACGCTCTTCTGGGCCGCAAAGCAGGTCGTCGATCCGGGCGAGCCTCCGGTGCCCGGCGACCGGCTGGGCGCGGACATCCGCCACGCGGTCTTCGAGAGCGATCCCAATCCGTCGCCGGGGACGCTCCTGACGCCGCCCCTCTGCGGCGGAAGCGTCGAGGAGAACAAGCTCTGCGCCACGCACGCGATCCGCGTCACGCGGACGCTCTTCCAGTATGACGGGGACGGACCCGCCCTGCCGGGCCCGACCGACGACGGCACGCTGAGGCGCGTGCGCCAGACGACGACCTATTACGGCCACGTGACCGCGGCCGACCCGCTGGCGGCGGACCTTTGTCCCGGCTGCCTGAAGCACTCCGTGACCCATTCGCTCTCGGGCGCGAACACCTGGGAAGGCAACGGGCGGCACTACAACCGCGAGACCCATGACGGAACGCTCGGGGGCGACCGCAACGAGATCACGACCGTCTGGACCCCGCAGAGCGCCTCCCACCTGCTGAACCTCTTCTCGAGCCGGATCGAGACGGACACCGACATCCCGGCGCCCTCGACGTTCGCCGGCAGGCGCAACACGATCGACCGCTCCTACTTCTTCGATCCCACGACCGGGTTTCTGAACGGCAGCCTGACCTGGGACGCGCCGACGAAGCGCTACTCGGGGGATTGCCGGTACCCCGATGCGGCGGGCAACGTCGCCGACGAAGTCACGGCCAACGTGGTCAGCGGCACCGGAGCGAAGCCGGCCGCCAATCCCTGCCCGGCCGGCCTGAGCTCCTGGGCGGCGGGCGTGATCGGCGTCAACGACGACGCCTTCGGGCGCCACAGCGGCTACGCGGGAGGACTGCTGACCTCCCGGCGTTGGATCAAGGACAAGACGCCCCTGACCTGGTACGCCTCCCGGGCCGACCGCGACGGAGCGAGCGGCTGGATCGCCGCCTCCTACGACTCGGCGGGCCTCGCGACGACGTTTCTCTACGACAGCCTCGGAAGGGTGACTTCGATCACGCCTCCGGGGGGCGGAGTCGAGGCGCCGACGGCGGTCTCCTACGACAACAGCCGTCAGACCACGGCGAGCCGGACGGGTTCCGACGATTCCTCCTGGCAGCGCTTCCTCTACGACGGACTCGGCCGGCTGGTCCGCGAGATCCGGCAGATGCCGTCGGGCTACGCGTACCGGACGCACGCCTTCGACCCGGCCGGCCACGAGTTCTTCGTGTCGGAATGGACGTCCTGCTCTTCGGCCGCGGGCGATTGCGCAACCGGCGTGCCGGCGCTCGGCGTCACGCAATCGGCGTTCGACCCCTTCGGCCGGCCTCAGCGGGTCGCGGGCCCGGACGGGTCGGTGACGACGATTTCCTTCACGGACGGCGCGACGCCTTACTCCGATACCCGCAAGGCGGTGACGATCGAAAACGTGGGTTGCCGCTGGAACGGTGTCTCGTGCTCGGGAGGCTCCGCCTCGACGAGCGCCTACCGTTACGACGCGGCCGGGCGCCTCGTCACGGCGCTCGAGCCGGGCGGCGACCTGACGACCTACTCCTACGACGCGGCCGGCAAGCTCGCCTCGGTCGCCCAGGGCGCGCAGGCACGGACGTTTGCCTACGACGGCCTGGGATATCTGCTGCGCGAAACGACCCCCGAAGGGGGAGCGGTCGACTACACGGCGGTCTCCGGGAGCACGACGTATTCGAACTGGGGGAGTCTGGGCAACCTGCGGGGCCGCGTGGACGGCTTCGGAAGCTCCACGCCGGTCGTCCGCTCCTTTCGGTACGACGCGGCGGGACGGGCGCTCTGCGAGATCGCCGGGGTCTTCGCCGCCGGCCAGACGTGCGACGGCGCGGGCCTGAATCTCTACGTGCGCAACTCCTACGACGGGGACGGCTTCCCGGGGGGAGCCTACCCGCCTGGCAGACTGACGCAGCGGGTGGGTTACAACCGGATCCTCTCTCCCGCCGCCTCGGTGACCGAGCGGTTCACCTATTCCAACCCGGCCGGAAGACTGTCCCAGCAGACGACCTCGGTCGTCATCGGATCGACCAGCCATTCCGCGACGCAGGGCTGGACGTACACCTCCACGGGCCTCGTCAAGACGCACAGCCATCCGAGATCGGCGGGAAGCTTCACGGCGGCAAACGCCTATTCGCGCGGGCACGTGGTGTCGATCGCCGCGCCGGGACAGACGGTCGTCCGCTCCGCGACCTACAACGCCGCGGGCGCCCTGGCGTCCTGGACCGCGGGCAACGGCGTCGTCACGACGATCACGCCCGACTCCTCCGTCGCGGTCCGGCCCTCGCAGATTCGCACGGCCGGCGCGGTCGGGACGGCCGCCGGAGGCAACTTCGACAGCGGGCTCTTCCATTACGACGGGGCGGGCAACATCGTGGCGATCGGCGCCGACGCCTTCGGCTACGACCTGCGCTCCCGGCTGACCTCCGCGAGCTATTCGGGGATCGGATCGGAGACCTATGGGTATGACCGCTACGGCAACCTGCTGTCTGCCGGTTCGAGGACCTATTGCGCCTCGACCTGCGCCAACAACAGGCTTCCGTCGCCCTTCTCCTACGACGCCCGGGGCAACCTGACCACTGCGGGCTCGGAGACGCTGTCCTACGACGACCTCTCGAGGCAGATCCGGTATCAGGCTCCCGGATTGGATTGGCGATACCTGTATGGCGGCGCGTCGGAGCGGGTGGCCAAGGTGGCAGGCGGGGGGACGCCCCAGTACACCTATCGGGACGAGACGCGCCGGATCTCGACGGAGTACTTCGGTTCGACCCTCGGTCGCGACAATATGTATCTGGGGAACCTTCTGGTGGCAAGTTACGTCAGCTCGAGTCTCGCCGGGACGCCGGGATGGCAGTTCTACGCCTCCGACCACCTCGGCACGCCCCGCCTGGTCACCGACCTCGCGGGCAACGTCGTCGAAAGCCGGAAATACTGGCCGTACGGCGACGGCGTGCCTGCCAACACGGGCACGATGCAGAAGCTGCGGTTCTGCGCCATGGAACGGGATTCCGAGAACCGCCGCTACTACGACCACGCGCGCCTGCACGACCCGGCGCTCGGGCGGTTCGCGAGCCTGGATTCCGTCGGAGGTCGTGCCAGCGACCCGCAGTCATGGAATCGGTACGCCTATGCCCTCGGGAACCCCATCAAGCACGTGGATCCGGACGGGAGGCTCACGATCCTGGTGCATGGGACCTGGGCGTCTGGAAGCCAGACGTTTACGCCGGGCGGCAGATTCTTTGAACGGGTGGCGGCGAGCGTCCACGACCGGGCGATCGCAACCTTTTCGTGGTCGGGAGAGAATTCCATTGCGGGTCGTACGGCGGCCGCAAGATCGTTGGCGGCTTTCATACGCTCCTACAAGTTTGCTCCGGGCGAAAAGCTGAATATCATCGGCCATAGCCACGGGGGCAACGTCGCCATCGCGGCGATCAATCTAGGGCTTGGTCGCGCGGTCGACAATCTCGTCACCCTCGGAACACCCGTTCGGCCGGATTACCGTTTGTCGCGTCCCGGCTCGGTTGCGAACTTCGTCGCTCTTTCGAGCCCGCACGATCCAGTCCAGACGAACGGAGGGAACTCTGTCAACTTGCCCGTCATCGGAGAGGTTGGCGAGGCGGACCAGATCCAGCCGGGTGCGACCAACGTGCTTTGGAACCCGGACACCTCTCCCCTGGAGGTCCACGCGGCTCTTCACGAAGACCCCGATGCGTGGACGACGGCCTGGAGAATGATGAATCTGCCGTCGGCAGACCAGCCTGAACTGAGCCGTCTCGTCTTTTGGGTCCACCAGTAGTGGGAGGCTCCAGATTGCTGCTCGCGCGTGCGGCGGTTCTCTTCCTCGTGGTCATCGGCGAACTGTTTCTCTACCTTCCTCTGGCGCGAGCCGTGCGCTCGCTCGCCGGAGGTACGGGCGATGTCGGCAGCCAATTCCTGGGCTACTGGCTCTTCGCGGTCCTTCCGGGAGGCGTGTCTTTTCTGGCATCGTTCGCGCTGCTGTTGTTCACCACGGCAAAGCGTTCGCCGGAAAGAGCCGGTGAAGTGCTGACCGGGGCGTGGTTCGCCAACGCGCTTCTGCTCGTCGGGTCGGCAATCGGCTATGCGCTGAGATGGCCATAGAGAGATCTCGTTCCACGAAGGCTGCAATCCTTGCGGCTCTTTCGCTCTGCGGCCAGGTTCTTCTTGCCGTCGGCGCGGTCCAGGCGCTGATTCGCTCCGGCCATCCTGTTGGTGCCGCCGATTCCGTTCTTTGGGTCTCGATCGCGTCCATGGCAGTGGCCCTGGCCGCGGGAGGCGGCGTCGCGCTGTTGGGGGCGCGGCAAGCTGCGACTCCGGTCAGAGCGATCGCGGTGATCTGGGTGGCCGCCGCCCTGGCTCTCTTCTTCGCCTGTCGGTAGCGGCGCGAGGTCCTGACTCGTCGTCCGGGACTACCTCAGATACCCCCAGTTGTGCAGCCTGTCGCTGTCTTCGGCCCAGCGCTCGCCGATGTCGTCGCGGTAGTACATGTTGGGGATGAGGATGTTTCGCACCTTGGCGTAGGCCTGCGCCTGCGCCTGCTTCATCGTCTGGCCGAGACCCACGACCGTGAGAATGACGCCGGAGGTGCCGGCGACCAGCCATTGTCCCTCGACGATCTTGGCGTCCTCGATGTGGACTTCTTCGGGCGCCCCCTTCTTGAACACGATCGCGGCGTTGCGCGAGAACGACTCGAAGGTCGCGTCGTCGTCGAAGGGGAAGGGGGGAACCACGATGCGCACGCCGACCTGAAAGCCGCTCTTGACCTTGAGCTTCGGGTCCGCCCCGTGCGCGAGGTCCCAGAGAAAGTGGCCGATCGGGGTGATCATCCCCTCCTGCTGGATGAAGATCGTGGGATAGCCGAACCGCGACGTGAACTCGAGGGGGTAGATCCCGTTGTTGTTCACGATGTTGTTGATGTCGATGTAGCCGATGTAGCCCTCCTCGGCGAGCTTTCCCTCCATCTTGCCGAGGGTTTGCGTGAAGATGCGGTTCGGCTCGCTCCAGAACATCGTCGTGCCCATCTCGCCGGTCGGCGGGCCGATGTTGCCGGGGAAGAGCTTCTTGTGCTCGAAGTTGACGTTGATGGGGTGAATGAAGCTCTTTCCGTTGAAGAAGGCCCCGACCGCCACCTCGACGCCCACGACCCGCTTCTGGAGCTGGAAGACCTTGATCTCCTCGGAGAACGCCTTCTTGTACGCCTCGAGCATGCGGATCACGTCGCGCCCGTCTTCCTCGTCGCCGACGAAGAGACGCCGCTTGACGTTGGCGGCCTCGCCCGAGGGCTTGATGACGTAGCGGCCGGGATTGTCGGAGACGTGCTGGATGGCGGCGTCGAAGGAGTCGAACTCGCGGTAGGGAATGATCGGAACGCCCGCCTTCTTCAACTCCTCCTGGCCGAAGGAGCGGTCGTCCTCCAGGCGGTCCGTGTACGGAGTGCCGCCGACGACCGCCTTGCCCTGCGCCCGCAGCTCCTTCGCCCTGGCGCCCTGGCCGAGCGTGTCATCGAAGACGATGACGTCGGCCCACGGGACGTCCTTCTCCCAGTCCTCGCTCTTGGGCACGAAGCCGTCCGCGATGTCCTTCTCCTTCTCGTCCGCGATGAAGTAGCGGACCTCGTGCCCCTCCTTGGCGACCTGCCAGGCGATGTCGCCGACGAGTCCCGAGAGCGAGACGAAGAGGAACTTGCGCTTCTTCTCCATGAAAGCGGGGGGATTCTATACGGGCGGGGCGCGCCGGCGGCCGGGAGCGTCAGGGAGCGGCGGCGGCCTCCGCGCGCTCCTGGAGCGCGCGCGCTCGGAGCGTGGCGGGATGCGTCTCGCCGAGGGTCTCTTCGAGCTGGGCGCGGGCCGCGCGGAGCGTCACCGTAGCGCCGGCCTGTCTCTGCGCGAGCTGGACCTCGCCCAGAGCGGTCTGCGATAGCCCGATCAGATAGGAACGTGAATTCCTCTCGACGAGCGATTCCGCGAGCGCGAGCGCACGCCTGGCGGCCTTCTCGGCCTCCTCGGCGTGGCCCGTGGCGAGCTCCGCCCGCGCCAGTTCCGTGCGCGCGAGGACACTGTAGGCGAACTTGGCATCGACCTCGTCGTAGAGCCGGACCGCTTCGCCGAATCGGGAACGGGCCTCGGCGAAGTCACGCCGGGCGCGGGCCACGACGCCGCGGGCGTAGGCGAGGAGGGCGCGGCGCTGGGCCGCCGTGAAGACCTTGTCTCCTTCGCGCCGTTCGACGCTGCCGATCGCGGCGGCCGCCTCCGTCATGCGGCCCTGCTCGGCGTAGAGGCAGGCCAGCCGGAGAGTCGCATCGATTTCGATCCGGAGGGCATCCCGCCCGCGTGCCACCCGGATCGTCTCGTGGTAAGCGGTTTCCGCCTCGGGGTAGCGCGCGAGCTGATCCAGAATCCCGGCGTAGTTGTGGAGATAGATCGGCCCGACCGCGTCGGGCCCCTCGATCGCGCGGTGAAGCTCGAGCGAGCGGCGCTGAAGCGGCTCCGCCTTGCGGATGTCGCCGAGGTAGTGCACGAGACCCCAGTTGTTCAGCACGTCCGCGGCGGCGAGCGTGCGATCGCGGCCGGCCTTCTCGAGCGCCTTCAAGAGTTCTGCGTAGGCATGGTCGGCCCTCGCGTTCTGCTGCGTCAAGTAGTAGCCGTAAGCGAGTGACGCCTGCGCGTCGGTTCGCATGATCTGGCTCTTGATCGGCACGCGGTCGATTGCCTGGAGGGCTTGGACGGCGTCTTCGATCATCTTGTGGCCTTCGTCGGTGAAGTACCCGAACTCGCTTCGGATGACGAGGCAGTCCGCGCGTTGCAGCGCATACCGGGGTTCCTCGGGGAGAGCCTGGAGCGTTTGGGCGATGAGTGCCTCGCCTTCCGGTCGCCTGCGGGTGGTCACATACGCAAGGGCAAGGGGACAGTTTGCGCGTGCGCGAACGCCGGCGTCGTTCGAACGCTGCGCGACCCTGGCGGCCCGTTCGAGCACGGGAACCGCCTTTTCCCATTGTTCTGCGTCGTAGTACCGGCGACCGATGTTCGCGAGGAGCTCCGCGCGCAGGGCATCATCTCGGGCGAATTGCTTGTCGGCCACGGCCTCGCCCTGTTCCAGGAGGTCGGCGACGACGAACTTTCGCCCGGGCGGGGCGGCGGCGCTCAAGAGAAAGCCGAGAAACTCGTTGATCGCGGTTGCCCGCGAAAGCTCGACGCGGGCCTCGTCGCGCTGGCGGCGGGCTTCGCGCGCCTGCCAGAGAATGGCGGCGGTCCCGGCGATCGCCGCCGCGGCGGCGAGCAGACCTGCGGCGACGCCCGGCCGGTGACGGCGAACGAACTTGACCGTCCGATAGCCGAGGGTGTCTGGCCGCGCGGTGATGGGCTCGTGCGCGAGACAGTGGCGGATGTCGGCCGCGAGCGCCTCGACCGAGGGGTAGCGCTCGGCCGGTTTCTTCTTCAGGGCCTTGACGACGATCGTGTCGACGTCGCCGCGCAGCTGACGGCGCAGGCCCTCGGGAGTCGTCGCGCGGGTGTCGGCGTCCGGCGGGGTCGTCGCTTCGGACGGGCGTTTCGGGTCGGTCTCGACGATCGCCTTGAGGAGCAGGGCGGGATTGGCGCGCGCCGGCCCGGCGGGGTGTTGCCCGGCAAGAAGCAGGTAGAGCAGGGTCCCGAGCGCGTACACGTCCGTGGCGGTCGTCACGGCACCGCCGGCGAGCTGCTCCGGCGCGGCGAAGTCGGGCGTCAGCGCCCGGCCGCCGTCGCGAGTCAGTGCCGTGGCTCCGCCCTCGCCCGACTCCTCTTCGAGAAGCTTCGCGATGCCGAAGTCGAGGAGCTTCACCTGCCCGCCCCTCGCGACGAGAACGTTCGAAGGCTTGATGTCGCGGTGGACGATCAGATTGGCATGCGCCTGTGCGACCGCGGCGCAGACGTCGAGGAAGAGGCGCAGGCGCGCTTCGATGGCGAGGTGGCGGGCGTCGCAATAGCGGTCGATCGACTCGCCGTCGACGTGCTCGAGGACGATGTACGGCTGGCCCGAGGCCGACACGCCGGCGTCCAGCAGTCGGGCGATGTGCGGGTGGGAGAGTCTGGCGAGGATCGAGCCCTCGCGCCGGAACCGTTCCTCGCCGGCGCGGCCCACGAGGTTGGCATTCAGGAGCTTGACGGCGACGCGTCCCTCGAAGCGCCCGTCGCTGCGGCTCGCCAGCCAGACGGTGCCCATGCCTCCCTGGCCGATCGGCTCGACGAGCGTGTACGCCCCGATCGACTGGCCCGCGAGCGACGCGGGGAGCTCCGGTCGGCTCGGAAGGCCCTCGAGGAATCGCTTTCGCGAGGCGTCGTCGTTTTCCGCGAGGAGCTCCTCGAGGTCGGCGGCGAGCTCGGGATCCTGCGCCTTCAGCTCCCCGAGCCACCGGCGGCGCTCCGCCGGTTCCATCTCGAGCGCCCGATCGAGATACGGCTCGAGAATCGGCCAGCGGTCCTTCCCGAGAATCGACATCGCCTCAGTCGAGCGACGTCTCGCGGATCGAGCGGTGGAGAAAGAGGCGGGCCTTTTCCCACTGGCGCTGAACCGTGCGCTCCGACACGCGGCGCATGGCGGCGATCTCCGGGAAGGAGAACCCGCAGAAGAACTTCAGGTCGACGATCTCTGCGAGTGGTGGGTCGATCTGCCCGAGCCGTTCGAGCGCCGCGTGGATTTCCTCCAGGTCTTCGGTGCCGGGCGCCGGCCCCGCCTTTTCTTCGTCGAGAGTCGTGATCTCGAACGCGCCGCCGCGCTTCTGGGCCCGGCGGTCGCGGGCGTAGTCGATGATCAGGGAGCGCATGACCCTGGCCGCGTAGGCCATGAAGCGCCCCTCGTCTGGAAAGACGGCACCCTCGCGCCGCGACATGTCGAGGTAAGCCTCATGGAGAAGCGTCGTGGCGCCGAGCGTGATGCCGCTGCCCTGCCGGGCCAGCTGCTTTTCGGCGAGCCCGTGCAGCTCGGCGTAGAGGGACGAGAACAATGCGTCCGCCGCGGATCGGTCGCCGGACTCGGTCGACGCCAGGAGGATGGAGATCGAACGTTCCACGGGTTTTCGGGGTCCTGGTACGAGGAAGGGTACACCCCTTTCGCGCCGATGGCGTGTCGCCTTTCGCCTGCCGTTGACGCTTCCCTTGTAGGGACCCAACACGGAGGGAACGTCATGCGCAGGAGATTGAGGATTGGTGTCGCCGCGGCGATCGTCCAGACGACCCTCGCGGTCGTCGCGCCATCGTCGCGCGGCCAGATGATCGACCGGACGCAGGCTCCCAATGCATTGAACGAAGGCATCGCCAAGTCGCTCGGCGACGAGATCGGCGCCGGCCGAGGGGACTGGAACACCCCCGGCTCCTCCTCGTTTCTGATCAGCCGGGATCCCTTCCGTGCGATCCGACGGGGCCGCCAGATCTTCCAGCGCAAGTTCACGCGCCTGCAGCTGCAGGGCCCGGCCTTTCAGGACGGCATCGGGGACCTCAATACGGCGATTGCCATCGGGGCGGGACTTTCCGACAGTTGCGCGAGCTGTCACGGCCGTCCGCGCGGCTCGGCAGGGGGCGGGGGAGACGTCGTCACGCGGCCGGACAGCCGGGACGCCCCGCACCTGTTCGGTCTCGGCCTGAAGGAGATGCTGGCGGACGAGATTACCGGCCAGCTTCGCCAGATTCAGTCGGAGGCGGTCGGCGCCGCCCGGGGGAAAGGCCGCTCGGTGACACGGCGGCTCGTCGCCAAGGGGATCGACTTCGGATCCATCACGGCGGCTCCCAGCGGCGCGATCGACACCTCCGGGGTGAAGGGAGTGGATCCGGACCTCCGCGTCCGGCCGTTCTTCGCGCACGGCGGAACGATCTCGATCCGCGAGTTCGTGGTCGGCGCCTTCCACGCCGAGATGGGCCTGGACTCGGCCGATCCGGAACTGGCCCTGGCCAGCGCCGGGGGCCGGGTGGCGACTCCAGCCGGAATGATTCTCGACGGCAGTCTGGATCGCGTCGAAGCGCCGCCGGTTCCCAATCCGGCCCACGATCCCGACGGGAACGTCTCGGGCAACGAGGTGCCGACGGCTCTGGTGGATTACATGGAGTTCTATCTGCTGAACTACTTCAAGCCGGCCACCTACAAGCAAACGCTGGCGACTCGGCGCGGGCTTCGGACGTTCAACGAAATCGGGTGCGCGTCGTGTCACGTTCCGGACCTCCCGATCGATCACGACCGCCGCGTGGCCGACGTGGAGACCGTCTACGACGAGGACCGCGGGAACCTGAACAACCTCTTCGCGACGGCGGCTCCGCTCTTCGACTCGGTCGCGGACGGCAGCGGCCATCCGTCGCTGAAGAAGCCGAAGGGCGGGCCGTTTCAGGTTAGGAACATCTTCACCGACTTCAAGCGCCACGACCTGGGGCCCAACTTCTACGAGCGCAACTGGGACGGCACCCTGCAAAAGGAGTTCCTGACCCGGCCGCTCTGGGGCATCGGCACGAAGGCCGCGTACGGGCACGACGGGCGCAGCGTCAACTTGACCGAGGTCATCCTGAGGCACGGGCAGGAAGCGCAGGCCTCGCGCGACGCCTTTGCCGCGCTCGAGCCAGCCAGGCAGCAGGCCATCGTGGGATTCCTCCGGTCCCTGGTGCTCTTTCCGCCGGACGACACGGCGTCGAACCTGGATCCGGGCGACCGCTCCGCGCCGCTCTTCCCTCAATTCGGGCACGGCAGCATCAAGCTGACGCTTCTCTTCAACGATCCGAGCGACAAGGAGTGAGCCGCGTGCGTGAGGGGCGGATGGGGGAGGTTTCCGTTCCTCTCATCCGCCCCCGCGGGATGGGCCGCTCCTGTCCGGGTCCTCGGAGGGTCTACGGACCCTGAGCCCGCTCCCGTATCGCGAGCCGGCCCGACGGCACGTCGCGCCGCTCGGTGACGCGGCCCGAGGGCCACCGCACCGTCACGAGGTCTGCCTTCTTGCGGTCGCCAAGGCCGAAGAAGAGGAGCTTGGACCCGGACGACAGAAACGAGGAGCCCGCGGCGACCACCTGCGAGCGCCGCCGCCCGCCGGCCTCGACCGTCACGACGGCGCCAAGGGCCTCGCGGGTCGAGCGGTCGCGGCCGGGAGCCGCCGGGTCTCCCTCGAGCGACACGACCAGCGCCTTGGCCCCCGACGGGTTGCGGTTGATCCAGAGCGCGGGTGGCTGGAGGAATCCCGTCGCGAAGAGGTCCGGCGCTCCGTCGCCGTTGGCGTCGGTGACGACCAGGCCTCGCTGGTTGGCGTCGGACTCGAGGCCGGTCACCGCGGCGAGCTCGTCGAAGTGCCGGCCGTCCCGGTTGCGGTAGAAGCGCTTGGGCGTGTGCCCCCAGAGCGAGTCCTCCCCGAACTCGGCGATCGGGATCCCCTTCTCGAACTTCTTGTACTCGGCGCTCATCAGGTTCCAGAAGTCGATCTCGCGCTCGCGCGGGCTCTGGCCGGTGACCATGCCGTTGACGACGAAGAGGTCGGGGCGGCCGTCGAGGTCCGCGTCGACGAACAGGCATCCCCAGGACCAGGAGGTGTCCCAGACGTCGGCCTCCTGCGAGGTCCGCTCGAAGCGACCACCGGCCGTTCCACGGAAGAGAGAAGAGCCGCGCGAGAGCGCCTTCAGGCGCCGCCAGACGAGAGGGCGTCCCAGCGAGTAGGGAAACTCGGGCATGGGGTAGCGCGGATCGCGCAGGAACCAGTTGAGCGCAAAGGAGTAATTCGACACGTAGAAATCGAGCCGGCCGTCGCCGTCGTAGTCGTCGATGGCGACCCCCATTCCGAAGCCGGGATCGAGCACGGCCGCCTTCTTCGCGATGTTCGTGAACGTGCCGTCTGCGTTGTTGTGGAGATAGGTGTTGTTGCCGAAGTCGTTGGCGACATAGATGTCCGGCCAGCCGTCGCCGTCGAAATCCGCCGACTCGAGCGCGAGGCTCCAGCCCGTGTCACCCGTTCGCGTTGGCGCCGTCACGTCGGTGAAGGTCCCGTCTCCGTTGTTGTGGAAGAGATGGTTCGGCGGAGCGTTGTCCGCCTGGATGTTGGGACCGTGATCCGGGCGCCCGTAAACGAGGACGTAGAGGTCCGGCCGTCCGTCGCGGTCGTAGTCGAGCGCCGCGGCCGAGGTGCAGTAGTCGTCGAGCGCGACGCCGGCCGCCCTTCCGATCTCCTCGAAGGTTCCGTCGCCGAGGTTTCGGAAGAGCAGGTTGGGCCGGTCGAGGTACGTCACGTAGAGGTCGGTCCTCCCGTCGCCGTCGAAGTCGAAGGCGAGCGCGCCGACGGCCTCGCCCTCCTGGCCCGCGACGCCGGCTCGCCGCGCCACGTCCTCGTAATTCCCGTCGCCGCGGTTTCTGTAGAGGCGGTTGCCGTCGCCCCCGGCGACGAAGAGGTCCTCTCGCCCGTCGCCGTCGAAGTCGAGCACCGCGACGCCGGGCGGCATGTGCTCTCCCGGGACCGGAATGTTCCTCGCCGCGTTCGGCAGGAAGGCGTGATGCGGCCTGGCGAGCCCGGCCTTCTCGGCCGTCTCCTCGAAGAGCGGCTCCGCCGCCGCCGCGCTCGTCCAGCTCTCGAGCCACGCCGACTGGAGCCGCCAGCCGGGCCCCCCGCCCGCGCGGGCGAGAAGGACGTGAACCTTGCCTCCCTCCTGCCGGAGCTCTCCGCCCGCGCCGCGCCCGGTCAGGAGCAGGGCGAAGACGGCCTCGCGCCGTTCGCCCTCGCGGCGAAAGTCGAAGATCACGTTCTCCGTCCGGCCGAGCGAGGCGAAGCCGCTCCGAATCTCGGCCAGCCGCCGCCTGAGGTCTCCGCTTCTCTTCTCCCCGGAAGGCGGGCGTGAAGGCGCCCCGAGGCGGCAGATTCGAACGTCCAGCCCTTGCCGGGTATCGACTCTTTCCATCGCCTCGCCGGGCAGGGGTCCGCTCCACGCGAAGTCCGGGCTGTAGAGCTCCGCGCTCCGGGCGCCGTTGCGCCAGTCCTCCAGGTACTCGTCGGCGAAGACCGAGACGCCGTCGGAGTAGTCCTCCAGGGTCGGAAGCGGCGGCTCTCGGTGGGCGGCGCAGGCGGGAGCCAGGGACGCCGCGGCGAGAAGGGCGAGGAGGCGGCGGCGTCCGGGCACCGCGAAAATATAATCGACTCCGGCGAGACGACGTCCAAGTGCCCTCCCTCCCCGAGCGCCTTCGCGAGCGAATCTCCCGGGAGGGGCCGATCCCGTTTCGAGAATTCATGGCCGCGGCGCTCTACGATCCCGACGCGGGCTACTACGCGCGCGGCGCCCAGATCGCAGAGCCGGGGGACTTCGCCACTTCGCCGGCGATCTCGCCGGCCTTCGCCGCAGCGATCGCCGGGCGCTTTCGCCGGGAGACGGAACGATTCGAGCGGGACGTCGACTTCGTCGAGGTCGGCGCCGGCGATGGGCGGTTCCTCGCGGAGCTCGCGGCGAGCCTCGAGCGAGAGGATCCGTCCTTCGCCTCGCGGGTGCGGCTGACGGCGGTCGAGGGGTCGGCGCGGGCTCGCGAAACGCTGGCCCGGCGCGGCCTTGCCGGTCCTTTGCGGCTGCTCGAGTCGGCCGAGGAGTTGCGCCCGGGCTCGGTTTCCGGCTGGATCTTCTCCAACGAGCTCTTCGACGCCCTTCCGGTCGCGCGCGTCGAGGGCTCCGCGGAGGGGTTGCAGGAGCTGCGGGTCGGCTTCGAAGGGGGGCGCTTCGTCTGGGTCAGGACGCCGGCTCCCGAAGCGTTCGAAGCGCATCTGGCCTCCTTCGCGATCACGCTCGCGCCGGGACAGATCGGGGAGATCGCCCTGGACGCCGCGCCGCTCTACCGGCATCTCTCTCGCGCGCTCGCGCGGGGCTCGGTCGTGACGTTCGACTACGGTCACCGCGCGGCGGTTCTCTATCACCCGCTCGCGCGCCCGCGCGGCACGCTCGCCGTGCACTCGGCCGGCCGGCGCGGAGGCGATCCGCTCGAGAGGCCCGGCGAAGTCGATTTGACGGCTCACGTCAACTGGGACGATCTCTCGCGCGCGGGCGAGGCCGAGGGGCTCGTCACGCGCGGTGTCTTCCGGCAGGGCCGATACCTTCTCGAGGCGGGGATCATGGATCTCGTCGGAAGCGAAGCCGAGAAGTGGCGCGCCTACCGGCTCGTCGATCCCGAAGGCATGGGGGAGGAGCTGTCGGTGCTCGTCCAGAGCCGGGGCATCTGACGCCGGAGCTTTCGGCTATCAGCGATCGGCGATCAGCCGGAATGTGCTCAGCTGACAGGTGAGAGCCGACGGCTGACCGCTCATGGCCTTTGACTCTCCCTACCCAACCGATAGAATGGCCGGGCCTTGGAAGCCTACGCCCCGATACTGGTCTTCGGCCTGCTGGCGGCTGCTCTGCCGCTGGCGACCATCTTCATCGCCCGCGCGATCCAGACCCGCCGCCCCGGTCAGGTCAAGCTCGAGCCGTACGAGTCGGGCATCGCGCCCACGAGCGTCGCGCTCGACACCCGGTTCTCGGTGCGCTACTTCCTGATCGCGGTGCTGTTCGTCGTCTTCGACGTCGAGACGATCTTCCTCTTTCCCTGGGCCGTCCTCTTCCACAGGCTGGGATGGTTCGGCCTGGTCGAGATGGTCGTCTTCCTGGTGATCCTCGTCGTGGGCTACGTCTACGTCTGGCGCCGCGGCGCGCTCGACTGGGCGTGACGCCGCCCCCGAAAGGAGCCTGATGGGTCTCGTCGACAACCGATTCGAAGAGAATGTCCTGACGACGACGGTCGACTCGGTGATCAACTGGGCTCGCCGGTCGTCGATCTGGCCCATGCAGTTCGGCCTGGCCTGCTGCGCGATCGAGATGATGGCGGTGATGGACTCCCGGCACGACCTGGCCCGCTTCGGCGCGGAGGTCTTCCGGGGCACGCCCCGCCAGTCGGACCTGATGATCGTCGCGGGAACGGTGGTCGAGAAGATGGCCCCGATCGTCAAGCGCCTCTACGACCAGATGCCCGAGCCCAAGTGGGTCATCGCCATGGGCTCCTGCGCGACCTGCGGCGGGCCATATCGGACCTACGCGGTCACGCAGGGGGTGGACCGGATCGTGCCCGTGGACGTCTACGTCCCGGGTTGTCCCCCGCGGCCCGAGGCGTTGATCTACGGGATCATGGCGCTCCAGAAGAAGATCGACCGGATGAAAGTCGTCCGGAAGGCCTCCTGACGGCCGATGGCGGAGGAGAAGACGCCCCCGTCGCCGCCCTCCCCCCAAGGGGGGGAGGCGAAGGCGAAAGAAGCGGCGAAGGCGAAGCTCGAGGCGCACGACGCGTCGAGCCACCCGTGGGTCGAGTCGCTCCGGGCGGCGCTGCCCGACACGGTCCTCTCCGCCAAGGAGTTCGCCGGGCAGATCACGGTGACCGTCGCGCGGGAGGCGATCGCCCGCGTCGCCCGGCACCTGAAGGATGCCGAGGACTTCCGCTACTGCGTCGACGTCACGGCGGTGGACTGGAAGAGCCGGGCGCCGCGCTTCGACGTCGTGTACCACTTCTATTCGTTCACCAAGAACGCGCGCATCCGCGTCAAGTGCGGGGCGGGCGACGGGGAGGAGGTCCCCTCGATCGCGAGCGTCCATCTCGCGGCGAACTGGCCCGAGCGCGAGACCTGGGACATGTTCGGGATCCGCTTCGCGGGGCACCCCGACCTGCGCCGGATCCTGACGTGGGAAGGCTTCCACGGGCATCCGCTGCGCAAGGACTTCCCGCTCGAAGGGATCGACACGGGAGCGGCGATCTATCCCGAGGAATGGCCGGAGGGGGGCGGGCCCTCGCCGGGCGATCCGAACCGCAAGGTGGTGTCGTGAAGGCGATTGCGGCCCGCGCAGTCCTCCGGCCCCCGAGGGCCGCGTGAGGGGGCGGCTCTGACCGACGAGAAGATCTCCCAGGCCGAGAGGGACGAGGCCGAGTACTTCGCCCGGCGCGCGACGGAGACGGGCGTGCCGCGCCCCCTCGTGGGCTCGGGGGAGGCGCCCGAGCCGCCCACGCTCTTCGACGTTCAGGAGATGGAGCTGAACTTCGGGCCCCAGCACCCTTCGACGCACGGCGTGCTCCGGCTGGTGCTCAAGGTCGACGGCGAGAAGATCCTCGAGGCCAGG
Source organism: Acidobacteriota bacterium (assembly GCA_050257975.1). Classification (GTDB taxonomy): domain Bacteria; phylum Acidobacteriota; class Thermoanaerobaculia; order UBA5066; family Gp7-AA6; genus DATBFU01. The sequence goes on along the minus strand of JBLMXY010000001.1, from coordinate 53,703 downwards.
CCCGACGTCGGTTATCTCCACCGCGGCACCGAGAAGCTCTTCGAGACCGAGACCTACCCGATGGGGATCCCCCACACCGACCGGATGGACTACGTCGCGGCGGCGACCAACAACCATGCCTACTGCCTGACGATCGAAAAGCTGCTGGGCCTCGAGATCCCGAGGCGGGCGCAGCTGATCCGCGTGATCCTGGACGAGCTCCAGCGGCTGTCCTCGCACCTGGTCTGGCTCGGCACGTCGGGCATCGATCTGGGCGCCGTCACTCCCTTCTGGTACGCGTTCCGCGAGCGCGAGCAGATCCTGGACTTCTTCGAGGAGTACTGCGGCGCGCGCCTGACCCTGAACTGCATGCGGATCGGCGGCCTTCCGTTCGACCTGACGCCCGGCTGGGTCGAGCGGCTCTCGGAGTTCGTCGACGACCTGCCCGCGCGCATCGACGACTACGAGCAGCTGCTGACCGACAACCGCATCTGGAAGAACCGCACGGTCGGGATCGGCGTGATCTCCGCCGAGGAGTGCATCGAGTGGGGGCTGACCGGCCCGCTCCTGCGCGCCTCGGGCGTCGAATGGGACCTGCGCCGGGCGCAGCCCTACGAGTGCTACGACGAGCTCGACTTCGCGATTCCGACGCGCACCAACGGCGACACGTACGACCGCTACATCGTCCGCGTCCAGGAGATGCGCCAGAGCGCGCGCATCCTGCAGCAGTGCCTCGCCCGACTCGAGCCCGGGGAGATCCGCGGCAAGGTCCCGCGCGTGATCAAGCCGCCGGCCGAGGAGGTGTACGCCTCCGTCGAGTCGCCCAAGGGAGAGCTCGGCTTCTACTGCGTCTCGAACGGGACCAACCGCCCCTACCGGATGCACTGCCGCCCCCCTTCCTTCATCAACCTTCAGGTGCTGCCGCGCCTGGCGAAGGGGCACATGATCTCGGACCTGGTCGCGCTGATCGGAACGGTCGACATCGTGCTCGGAGAGGTGGACCGGTGAAGATCCTGACGCCGACGGTGCTGACCTACGTCAAGATCGTCCTGCTCGTGGCGGTCGTGCCGGCGATCGTCGGCTTCGTCATCGTCCTGGCGGAGCGCCGGATCATGGGCTTCATGCAGGTGCGGCTCGGGCCCAACCGCGTGGGCCCCCAGGGGACGCTTCAGGGCCTGGCCGACCTGTTGAAGCTCGTCACGAAGGAGGACATCACGCCGTCCCGGGCGGAGAAGGCCGTCCACTTCCTGGCGCCCGTCTTGACCGTCGTTCCGGCGCTGACCGCTCTCGGGCTGATCCCGTTTGGGCCGGCGGTCCGGATCGGCAGGATCTCGACCCCGCTCTGGGTGACCGACGTGAACGTGGGGCTGCTGTTCCTGATCGGCATCACGTCGATCGGCGTGTACGGGATCATCCTCGGCGGCTGGGCGTCGAACAACAAGTACGCGCTCCTGGGCGGCCTGCGGTCGGCGGCGCAGCTGGTGTCCTACGAGGTGCCGATGGGGCTGGCGCTGGTGTCGGTGCTGCTGATGTCGCGCTCGCTGTCCCTGGTCGAGATCGTGGAGCGCCAGCAGCGCATTCACCTCTGGTTCGTCTTCCCGGGGCTGCTCGCCTTCTTCCTCTACTTCGTCGCGGGGGTCGCCGAGACGAACCGGAATCCCTTCGATCTGCCGGAGGCGGAATCGGAGCTGGTCTCGGGCTTCAACACCGAATACTCGGGCGTGAAGTTCGCCTTCTTCTTCCTCGGCGAGTACACGGCGATGATCATCATCTCCTGTGTGGCGACGACCGTCTTCTTCGGAGGCTGGCTGCGCCCGTTCCCGAGTGTCGCGGCGCTGCGGTTGCTCGACGTGATCCCGCCCGGAATCTGGTTTGCCGGCAAGACGGCCTTCTTCCTCTTCTGCTACATCTGGTTCCGCTCGACTTTCCCGCGCTACCGGTTCGACCAGTTGATGGGGCTCGGCTGGAAGTGGATGATCCCCGCCGCGCTGCTGAACATCGTGGTCGTCGCGGGGGCCATTCTGGCCACCCCCGGCCGCACCAACGGGCTCTTCGCGCTCGCCTGGGGATATGGAGGCCTCTTCGCGGTCTGCTTCGGGCTCGCGCGGCTCCGGCGCGCCCTCTCGCGGCGCGACCGGCTGGCCTCCGTGCCGCAGGGCGCCGGCGAGTCGGCCTGAGCGGAGAAGACCCATGGCGCTCAAGAAGTGGCTCGACCGGATCACGCTGCTCGACATCTTCGACGGGCTGTCGGTGACGGGCCGGCACCTGTTCAAGAAGAAGCTGACGATCCAGTACCCGGAGCAGAAGAAGATTCCCTCCGACCGCTTCCGGGGGATGTTCCGCGTCGACGAGGAGCGGTGCATCAAGTGCACGCTCTGCGCCATCGAGTGCCCGATCAACATCATCTACATCGACTGGCACAACGAGAAGAACGAGGCGGGCAAGTCCTTCAAGGTCCTCGACCGCTTCGACGTGGACCTGAAGCGCTGCATGTTCTGCCAGCTCTGCGAGGAGGCGTGCCCGACGACGCCCAAGTCGATCTGGCTGACGACGAAGACCTACGAGCTGGCGGCCTACGAGCGCAACGAGGCGCTGTACCTGGACATCCGCAAGCTGACCGACTGGCAGAACGCCGAGAACGTCAAGCCCTTCACGGTCGTGGAGCGGGGATGACGGGCGTTCTGCTGACCGGCCTGTCCGGATGGGCCTTCGTGATCTTTGCCGCCATGGCCCTCGGCGCGGCCGTCGCCGTGATCGTCGCGAAGAACCCCGTGCACTCGGCGCTCTTCCTGCTCGGCTCCTTCCTGGTGGTCGCCGGGATTTTCTTCCTCATGGAGGCGGAGTTCCCGGGCGCCGTCCAGATCCTGGTCTACGCGGGCGGCATCATGGTGCTCTTCCTCTTCGTCATCATGCTGGTTCATCAGAGGACGGTGAAGGAGGCGACGGCCTTCCAGCACCAGTGGGACATCGCGCTGCTTCTGCTCCCGGTGTTCGTCCTGCCGTTTCTCTACATCCTCTGGACCGACAAGTTCGCCGACGTCGCCGAGAAGCCCGGCGCCCTGCGCGCCGTCGGATCGAGGCTCCTGGGAAACACCCAGGCCGTGGCCTCGGTGCTCTTCCGCGACTACCTGCTTCCCTTCGAGGTCGCCTCGGTCCTGCTCCTGGTGGCGATGGTCGGGGCCGTCGTGCTCGGCAAGCGCTCGACGGAGAAGATGGACTGATGCGCGACGGTGTTCGGTGCCCGGTCCCCGGTTTCCGGGACCAGAGTTGGGCCCAGCCATCGCCCCGGACCCCGGACACCGAACACCGGAGACCGGCATCATGACCATCACCATCAACCACTTCCTGGTCGTCTCGTTCCTGCTCTTCGCGATCGGGTTCTTCGGCGTGCTCGTGCGGAGGAACTTCCTGACGCTCTTGATGTCGATCGAGCTGATGTTGAACGCGGTGAACCTGAACCTGATCGCCTTCTCCCGCCGCCTCTCCGACCTGACGGGGCAGGTGTTCTCCGTCTTCGTCATCACGATCGCCGCGGGGGAGGCCGCGATCGGGCTGGCCCTCACGATCTCGCTCTTCCGTCAGCGAAAGACGCTGAACGTCGAAGAGGCGGACGTCCTGAAGGGATAGGCCGTGAGCCGGCTGATCTGGGCGATCCCGCTCTTTCCCCTGGCGGGCTTTCTGATCAACGGCATCCTGTACCTGTTCTCGCACCGCACGCGGGGCGAGAGCGGCCACGGCCACGGCGGCGAGGGGCACGGCCCCGCTCCCTCCGACGAGCCGGCCGCGCACCACGGGGCGCACGCGGAGATCCCTTTCAAGTCCGTTCATACGGCGGTCGGCACGGTGTCGGTGGCGCTTTCCGCCCTGTTCGCCTTCGGAGCCATCTTCGACGTGGGGCTCTCGGCGCTCTCCTCCGGCGCCGTCCGGACCGTGACCCTCTACCGCTGGATCCCGCTCGGCGTGAACCAGGCGGTGGGGCAGGTTCCGGGCAAGGCCGGCGAGTGGTTCGTGGACGCGGTGTTCCGGCTCGACTCGCTGTCGGCCCTGATGATCGCCTTCGTGACGTTCGTCGGCTTCCTGATCCACGTCTACTCGGTCGGATACATGGGGCACGACAAGGGCTACGGGCGCTACTTCGCTTACCTGAACCTCTTCATGTTCGCGATGCTCGTGCTGGTTCTGGCCGGCAACTTCCTGCTCCTCTTCGTCGGCTGGGAGGGCGTGGGGCTCTGCTCCTACCTTCTGATCGGTTACGACTATTTCAAGGACTCGGCCGCGGACGCCGGCAAGAAGGCCTTCGTGGTCAACCGCATCGGCGACTTCGGGTTCATTCTCGGGGTCTTCGGCGTCTTCGCCCTCTTCGGCACCCTGGACTTCGGCAAGGTCTTCGCCGCCGCGGCGGCCGACCCGGCGCGCTTCGCGCCGTACCTGACCTTGATCTGCCTCTGCCTCTTCGTCGGGGCGTGCGGCAAGTCCGCGCAGTTTCCGCTCTACGTCTGGCTGCCCGACGCGATGGCCGGCCCCACTCCCGTCTCGGCCCTGATCCACGCCGCGACGATGGTCACCGCCGGCGTCTACATGGTGGCGCGCTGCAACGTGCTCTTCCGCCTGGCGCCGCAGGCCCTTCTCGTCGTGGCGGTCATCGGCGGCTTCACGGCGATCTTTTCCGCGTCGATCGGCCTCGTGCAGAACGACATCAAGAAGGTCCTGGCCTATTCGACGGTCTCGCAGTTGGGCTACATGTTCCTTGCCTGCGGCGTCGGGGCCTTCGTGGCCGGCATCTTCCACGTGATGACCCATGCCTTCTTCAAGGCGTGCCTCTTCCTCGGATCGGGCTCGGTGATCCACGCGCTCTCGGGAGAGCAGGACATCCGCAGGATGGGCGGGCTGGCGCCGAAGATCCGGACGACGTACGGGACCTTCCTGCTGGCGACCCTGGCGATCTCCGGCGTGCCGCTCTTTGCGGGCTTCTTCTCGAAGGACGCGATCCTCGCCGCGGTCTTCGAGGCGCGCTTCGAGGGCGTCCCGTGGCTCGCGCGCGCTCTGTGGGCCTGCGCGCTTCTGACGGCCGGGATGACCGCCTTCTACATGTTCCGCCTGGTTTCGCTCACCTTCTACGGGGAGTTCCGCGGGACTCCGGATCAGGCGGCGCACATCCACGAGTCGCCCCGGACGATGACCGTTCCTCTCGTCATCCTGGCCGCGCTCTCGGTGGTGGGCGGCTACGTCGGGTTCGAGCAGTTCGAGTGGGGCAACAAGATCAAACCCTTCCTGTCGCCGATCGTGCTGCCGATCGCCGCGGTCGTCCCCGAGCCGGAGCACCACGCGCTCGCAAGGGAGCTTCTCCTGATGGGCGCGTCGGTGGCGGTGGCGGCCGTCGGCATCGCGCTGGCGCTCTTCTGGTACGTCAAGGGGAAGGGCCGCGCCCCGGAGAGGCTCGCCCAGCGGTTTCCCGGCGTCTACCGCGTGCTCTCGAACAAGTACTTCGTGGACGAGGCCTACGAGGCGGTCGTCGTCGAGGGCTTCGCCAAGGACGGCGGCCGGTTCCTGTGGGAAGTGGATGCGACCGTCGTGGACCTGATTCCCAACGGCGCCGCCGCGGCGACCCGGGGGCTCGCGTGGGTCTCCTCCGCCTTCGACCAGTACGTCGTCGACGGGCTCGTCAACGGTGTGGCCAACACGCTCCAGGCCGGCTACCGCCTCTTCCGGCGAGCGGAGACGGGACGGGTCCAGAACTACGCCCTGTTCATGGGGGCCGGGCTCTTCGCGATCGTGACCGTGTATCTCTTTTTCCGATGAGGAAGGGCGCATGCTGAGCAACATCCCGATCCTGTCCATCGTCGCCTACATCCCGCTGCTCGGGGCCCTGGCGATCGTCTTCCTGGTGCCCCGGGAGAAGGCGGCGACGATCAAGGCCCTGGCGACCGGCGCGGCGCTCGCCGACTTCCTGGTCTCGCTGCCGCTCTGGTTCGCCTTCGACCGGGGGCGGGAGGGCTACCAGTTCGTCGAGCGCGCCTCCTGGATCCCGACGCTCGGCGTCGAGTACCACTTCGGAATCGACGGGATCTCGCTCGTCCTGATCCTGCTGACGACCCTGATGGGCGTCATCGCCGTGACCTGCTCCTACACGGCGATCTCGGAGCGGCAGAAGGAGTACTACGTCCTGCTGCTGCTGCTGCAGACCTTCATGATCGGGACCTTCTGCTGCCTCGACTTCTTCCTCTTCTACGTCTTCTGGGAAGTGATGCTCGTGCCGATGTACTTCCTGATCGGCGTCTGGGGAGGGGAGCGCCGGCTCTACGCCGCGATCAAGTTCTTCCTCTACACCCTGGCGGGCTCGGTCCTGATGCTGCTCGGCATCATCGCCCTCTATTTCCTCAACACCTCGGGGTTCCTGGGCTACAAGGGAGCCGGGCACGCCGCCACGTTCTCGATCGAGAAGCTGACCGCCGTGGCCGCGGCCCTTCCGACGGAGCTGCAGATCTGGCTCTTCTTCGCCTTCTTCCTGGGCTTCGCGATCAAGGTTCCGATGTTCCCGTTCCACACGTGGCTTCCCGACGCCCACACCGAGGCGCCGACGGCCGGATCGGTCATCCTGGCGGCCGTCCTGCTGAAGATGGGGACCTACGGCTTCGTCCGTTTCTCGCTGCCGATGTTCCCGCAGGCCGTGCAGACGCCGTGGGTGCTGCGCCTGATGGTCGCGCTCGCGATCATCGGGATCGTCTACGGGGCCATGGTCACCCTCGTCCAGAAGGACATGAAGAAGCTGATCGCCTATTCCTCCGTCTCGCACCTCGGGTTCGTGATGCTCGGCATCTTCGCCCTGAACATGTCCGGCGTGCAGGGATCGGTCCTGCAGATGGTCAACCACGGGATCTCGACCGGCGCGCTCTTCCTGCTCGTCGGCATCGTCTACGAGCGCCGCCACACGCGCATGATCGCGGAGTACGGCGGCCTCGCGCGCCAGATGCCCCTCTACGCCACGTATTTCCTCGTCATGGCGCTGTCCTCCATGGGCCTGCCGGTCTTGAACGGCTTCATCGGCGAGTTCGCGATCCTGCAGGGGGCCTTCGCGAAGTCCTTCTGGTGGGCCTTCTTCGCGGCGTCGGGAATCGTGCTCGGCGCCGCGTATCTGCTCTGGCTCTACCAGCGGGTCTTCTTCGGCGAGCTCTCGAACCCGGCCAACCAGAAGCTCTCCGACCTGACGCTGCGCGAGCAGTTGACGCTGGCGCCGCTGGTCATCCTGGCCTTCTGGATCGGCCTGTACCCCAAGCCGATCTTCGACGTGCTGCGCGTTCCGTCGGAGAAGATCGTGACGGCCGTGGGCGGCCGGACGATGACGGCTCCGGCGCTGGCGGAGGCGCCCGCCGCCGCAAAGCCCGAGGCGAAGGGGGAATGATGAGCGGGCAAGGCGTCTCGAGGTGCCGGTGAGCTTTCGTCCCGCGGACTGGTTCCTGCTCTCGCCGGAGCTCTTCCTGACGGCGGCGGGCCTGATCGTGCTCAGCCTCGCGACGGCGATCGGGAAGGCGAAGGAGGAGTTCCTGGGCTATCTGTCGGTGCTGTGCGTCGTGGTCACGGCGGCCCTCGCCGCCTTCGTGGCCGCGGCGCCGGAGCGTCACCAGGGGCCGATTCTCGGCGGCATGTTCGTCGTGGACAACTTCGCGCTCTTCTTCCAGTTCACGATCCTGCTTTCCCTCGCGCTGACCATCCTGGCGTCGATGCGGTTCGTCGCCGCGGCCCCCTACGCGGGGGGGGAGTACTACGCCCTGATCCTGTTCACCGGGGTCGGGATGCTGTTCATGGTTTCGGGCGACAACCTGATCTCGATCTACGTGGCGCTCGAGACGATGGCGCTCGCCTCCTACGTCCTGGCCGGGTACTTCAAGGGAGAGAGGAAGTCGACCGAGGCGGCGATGAAGTACTTCATCCTCGGCGCGTTCTCCTCGGGGGTGCTCCTCTACGGTCTCTCGCTCGTGTACGGCGTCGCCGGGCAGCTGGGGCTGCCCGAGCTCGCGAAGCTTCTGGCCGGGGCCGAGCGCACCAACCTGCTCGTGCTCGGGATCCTGATGCTGCTCGCCGGACTTCTGTTCAAGATCGCGGCGGTGCCCTTCCACTTCTGGACGCCCGACGTGTACGAAGGCGCTCCGACCCCCATCACCGCCTTCTTCTCGGTGGGGCCGAAGCTTGCGGCCTACGCGGCGCTGGCGAGGATCTACTACGTCGCCTTTCCCCGCTTCCACGCCGACTGGGGCCTGATCGTCGCGCTGGTCTCGGCCGCCACCATGATCTGGGGCAACGTCGCCGCGCTGATGCAGACCAACGTCAAGCGCATGCTCGCCTACTCCTCGATCGCGCACGCGGGCTACGCGCTGCTCGGGGTGCTGGGATTCCGCACGGCCTTCGGGCTCTGGGGCGTCCTCGTCTACCTGCTGGCGTACACGTTCATGAACTTCGGAGCGTTCGCGCTGGTCATCTTTCTGGAGACGAGGGGATACGCCGCGGAGACCGTCTCGGACTTCAACGGGCTCGCCCGGCGCAACATGACGGCCGCCGTCGTGATGCTCGTGTTCCTGCTCTCGCTCGCGGGCATTCCGCCCACGGCGGGCTTCATCGGCAAGTACTACCTCTTCACGGCGGCGCTGAAGGCGGGATACCCGTGGCTGGTCGTGCTGGGGCTGCTCGCGTCGGCCGTTTCGCTCTTCTACTATTTCCGGATCGCGGCGGCGATGTTCTTTTCCGACGCCGCGGGCGCGAAGTTCCGCGCGTCGGACGCGCTCACGGCGGTCGTCGTGATCTGCGCGGCCGGCACGCTCGTCGTGGGCGTGGCGCCCGAGCGCGTGCTCGCCGTGCTGCGCGCCTGCGTGCCCGGGGCCTACTGACCGCCGCCCGCGGTCGTTCGTGAGCCCCGGACCGGCCAACCGCGCCTCCTATCTGGCCGAGGGAACCGCGGCCGGTCTGCTCTTTCTGGCTGGGCCCGTGGCGGGCTACTTCCTGGGCAAGTGGCTTTCGGAGTGGCTGGGACTCGGACCGGCGCCGGCCTGGATCGGCGCGGGACTGGGCCTCGCCGGGGCCTTCCTGCACCTTTTCCGCCTGGTGGCGAGGATCTCGCGATGACCGCGGCGGCCTCCGGAATCGACGCCGTGATCACGCGGGTCCGGCGCCGGGCCTTCGTCCTGGGCGCCCTGGGGATCGCCGTCGCTTTCGCCATCGGATGGCGCTCCGGGCTCTCCTTGACAATCACGGCGGCCGTGGTTATTTTCAGTTTTCTCGTTCTCGAGAAACTGACGGAGCGTCTCGTTCCCCGGCAGGCGAAACCCGGTCTTCGGACGCTGGCGCCCCTCCTGCTGGTGACCGCCGGAAGCTTCGTGCTGCTGGCCTTGGTTCTTTGGCGGTGGAGGGGGTTCGATCCCGTGGCGGGCGCGGCGGGACTCTCCGTGGTGGTGCTTTCGGTCGTGCCCGAAGTCTGGATGAAGGAGTAGGGCGAAAGCGTGGGCGAACATCATTCGATTCTGTACGGGCCGATCAACGCGCTGCTGATCCGGCTGCTGGGCGAGCCCCCCGTGGAGAAGCTGTCGCCCGGCATGGTGGCCTTCTTCTTCCCCGACGGCAGGGAGGCCTGGATCCCGGACGCCGCGATCATGACCCTCCTGTTGCTCCTGATCTTCGCGCTCTTCTTCCCCTGGATGGCGCGCCGCTACAGCCGCGAGAAGCCGGGAGGCCTCCAGAGCTTCTTCGAGATGCTCTTGTCGGGGCTGCGGAGCCTCGTGGACGACTCGATCGAGGAGGGCGCTCATCGCAGGTACCTGCCGATCATCGGGACCTTCGCGATCTTCATCGGCGTCGCCAACCTCTTCGGCCTCTTCTTCTTCCTGCAGCCGCCCACCGGCTCTCTCTCGGCCACGGTGGCGCTGGCGGTGATCTCCTTCGTCTACTTCAACAAGGAGGGGATCCGGTCGCAGGGGCTGGGCAAGTACCTGCGGCATTTCGGTGGCCCGTTGCTCGCGATCGCGCCGCTCTTCTTCGTCATCGAGATCATCGGCACCTTCGCCCGCATCCTTTCGCTCTCCGTGCGTCTCTTCATGAACATCTACGGCGAGCACACGACCACCAACGTGTTCGCGAGCCTCGTGCCGATCGTCGTTCCCTGGCCGATGATGGCGCTCGGCATCTTCACGGCTTTCCTGCAGGCTTACGTGTTCGCGCTGTTGACGGCCGTCTACGTGCAGGGCGCGACGGCCCACGAGGAGCACTGAGCCCGCTGTGATAGGGTCTCGCAACCACCGCGCCGGCTGGCGTGAGGAAGAAGGAGATTATCGGATGCGGAAGAAAATGGTTCTGTTGTTTGCCCTGGCGCTCGCGCTGGCCCTGCCGGCGATGGCGCAGGAGGCCGGTGCCGCCGGCGCTGGCGCCCCCGGCGGGGTCAAGTGGGGCGTCATCGGGGCGGCCTTCCTGCTCGGGCTCGCCGCGGCGGCGGGCACGACGGCGCAGGGGAGGGCCACCTCGGCGGCCGCCGAGGGCATCTCGCGCAACCCGGGCGCGGCCAAGGACATCCGCGGCTCGACGCTGCTCGGTCTGGTCCTGATCGAGTCCATCGTGCTGTATGCCTTGCTGATCTGTTTCCTGATCTTCAACAAGTAGGCGCTCCAGGCTCGCTCCGAGGCCCCGGCGCGGTGCTCGAGCCCGCCGGGGCCTTCTTGTCCTCCGGCGGGGACGTCTTGCCCCCTTTTGAGAAACCCGGGGACCGATCGGGACGTATTAAGCTTTGGAACCGCCCCAACGCCCCGGTGTCTTAATCCGTAGTAAGGCAACGGTTTGCGCTTCCGGAGGGGAGGAGTCCAGCCGCGAACAGGGTGGGCAAGAAAATTGCGATGAAGGAAGGCATGGAAAAGGCGAATCTTTCGGCGAAGGTGGAGAACCAGGTCAACGGCGTCACTTCCTGGGATTTCGATTCCCAGGTGATGCCCTATCTCGATTCGCTCTACAACACGGCCTATCGCATGACCAGGAGCGCGGAAGACGCCGAGGACCTGGTGCAGGAGACCTACTTCAAGGCCTACAAGTACTACGACAAGTTCGAGGAAGGGACCAACCTGAAGGCCTGGCTCTTCAAGATTTTGAAGAACACCTTCATCAACAACTACCGCAAGAAGAAGCTCGAGCCCCGAAGCGTGGATTTCGCGGAGATCGAGGACTCCTTCGAGCGGATCGTTCGGCGCGACAACTCCGACCAGCCCGCGGACCCGGAGGCCGAGTACTTCCACGGGGTCCTCGATGATGACGTGAAGAGGGCCCTCGACTCACTGCCCTACGACTACCGCATGGTGGTCATCCTGGCGGACCTGGAGGATTTTTCCTACCGGGAGATCGCGGAGATCCTCGATTGCCCGGTCGGCACGGTCATGTCCCGGCTTTATCGAGGCCGCAAGCTGCTGGAAAAGGCGCTTCTCAAGTACGCGCGGCAGCACGGCTACATCCGCGGAGGAGAGCCGAACAAGATGCGCACCCGGCCCAAGCCGCCGGCTGCCTGAACCCCGGCCTTTCAGGCCGCCTCTTCGGACTCCCGCCGCTTCGCCGCCTGCACCGGGCGGCGGAATAACGCCGCCGCCGGCGTCGTTTTGAGACGCTGGCCAGATGAATTGCATACGGGCTCGTTTCCTGATCTATGCCTACCTGGACCGGGAGCTCGCCCACCCCGAGGGGGAGGCACTTTCGCGCCACCTTGCCGACTGTCGGTCTTGCGCCGCCCGGGCCGCTTCGGCTCGCGGACTGGCGCAACTGCTCCATTCGCGGGTAGACCGAACGCCGGCGCCGCCGCGACTGGTCGCCCGGCTCCACGCGGCCCCCGAAGAGCCGGCCGCGAGGTCTCGTTATCCCGTCTTCGCGACCGCGGCCGCCCTCCTGCTCATGATCCTCCCGCTCGTCTCCGACACCACGCCCAAGCCCGCCATGGCTTCGGCGGGCGTCGTCTCTTCCGTCCTTCCGGCCGAGGCGGTCGAGCCCGTGTCGCGTCGCCTGACCGGCACCTTCGTGTGCCTGGAATGCGAGGCTCGCTCCGAGGCGGGCCTCTGTCCCATCTCGCATGCCAGCCATGAGACCGGCTTCTGCGCCGAGAACGGAGAGCTGTGGCGCCTGATGCCGGTCAATCGCGGCGAAGATTCCGTCCAGGCCTCGCTCGGGCGGACGGCGACGGTCGAAGGCGTCGCGTTTCCGGAGTCGGGGTTCATGCGGGTGTCGCGGGTCGGGTACTGAATTAGTTCTCAGTTCTCAGTTCTCGGTTCTCAGTCCTCCTCTTCCCTCCTAAACTGAACGACTGACAACCGATGACCGACGACTCCTCTTGGATCACGGCTTCCGCCCCCGCGCGTATCGACCTGGCGGGCGGAACGCTCGACCTCTGGCCGCTTCACGTGCTGCATCCCGGGTCCGTCACCGTCAATCTCGCCATCAATCGGCGCGCCTCCTGCCGGGTCAGGCCGTCGAAAGGAGCCTGGCTCGTTCGTTCGGTCGAGAGCGGGCTCGAGCGTCGGGCGCGCCGTGGCGCGGAGCTTCTCGAAGATCCGGCAACGGCGCTCGTGGGCTCGCTCGTCCAGGCGTTCGAAATCGAGGAGCCGCTCGAAATCGAGCTTTCTTCGGGGGTTCCCTTCGGCTCCGGCCTCGGCGGATCCTCGGCGCTGACGGTGGCCGCCGCCGGAGCGCTCGAGCGCTTCGCTCCGGCCCGGCCGGAGCCCGCGGACCCGGTCGCATTCGTTCGGGACGTCGAGACGCGCGTGCTCGGCAAGCCGGCCGGCGTGCAGGACTACTACCCGCCGCTCGAGGGGGGCCTCCACCGGCTCTGGTTCGAGCCCGGCTGCACGCGCTGCGAGCGGGAGGAGGTGGACGCGGACGAATGGAGCCGGCATCTGACCCTCTTCGACACCGGCGCCTCCCACTCCTCCGGGATGAACAACTGGGAGATCTTCCGGACGAGGCTCGAGGGAGATCGCGCCGTGACCGAGCGCCTCGAGGGGGTGCGCCTGGCCGCCGTTGCGATGGCCGCCGCGGCCGCCGCGCGGGATTTTGCGGCAATGGGGAAGGCGCTCGGCGAGGAGTGGGACGCGCGCCGGCGGCTCGCTCCCGTCGTCACGACTCCCCTGATCGATCGGGCGGTCGCCTGCGCCCGCGAGGCCGGAGCGTGGAGCGGAAAGGCCTGCGGAGCCGGCGGCGGCGGCTGCGTCGTGTTTCTCTCGCCTGCCGGCCGGACCGAAGGGGTTCGGCGGGCGCTGGCGAGGCTGGGCGAAGGAGCGGTGATGCCCGTGAGGGCGGAGAACCGGGGGCGGATCGTTTCGGAGGCCTAGCAGGGTGCTGAAAGAGGGTGTGGGATGGCGTGACGAGCGCCGCGGGGTCAGATGCAAGGAAGCGCGACGACGGCGATGCGAGCGCATCGTCGAGGAGCGATGAGACTTTCTAGCGGGCGCTCGACGCGCCCGAACGAGAGCCGAGAGCCGTCTGTGGCGTACGAAGCAGGGTCGGGTCCGCGTCCGGCTGAAAACTCTCGGCCGCCGTTCGCGAAGCGAATGCCCGCGGCCGACAGCTTCGGACACGACGCCCGCATCCATTTTTCAGCACCCTGCTAGCCGTCAGGCCGTCTTCATCCAGGCCACGCACTTCTCCAGCGCCCGGCGCGCCTGGCCGGCGGACTCGAAGCGATGCCAGCCGCCGTGCCCGGGCAGGACCCACTGGAAGGAGATGTCAAGTAAACTTGACATCGAGCGGATCTGCTCCTTCCACGAGTACCAGCAGGCGTCGCGGAAGGCGACCAGGCCGTTGCGCCGCCGCGACCAGGCGAGGTGATCGCCCGTGAAGAGAAATTTCTCGCCGTAGAGCAGGACCGCGTGGCCGCGCGTGTGGCCCGGCGTCGGGATGGCGAGCAGATCGGGCGCGAGCGCGACCGGGTCGCTTCCCGAGAGCGACCGCTCGATCTCGCGCGTGCCGGGCGATCGGTCCGCCTCGTGCAGAACACGCTCGCACCCGAACCGCCGCGCGAAAGCCGCGTGGTCGGCGACGTCGTCGCGATGCGTCAGGAACATCGTCCGGATGCCGCCCCGCCGCGCGAACTCTCCGAGCAGGCGCGGGACCGCCTTCGGGGAGTCGACGAGAACGTTGCCGCCGCGGCGCTCCACGAAATAGCTCCAGGCTCCAAACGAGTCTCTCGCGGTGAAGCCGCAGAAGGAGACTCCGTCCTCGATCGGCTCGGGAAACGCCGCCAGGGCGGGGCGGACGTCCCGGCGGGAGACGGTCCCGATCGAGCCGGTCGGGCAGGCGACCAGGGCCATCATCGCGCGCCGGCGATCGCCTTCGGAGGCGGGCTGCGCCCGGACGAAGGAGTGGTCGGAAGCTTCGTCGAAGACCGACGGCGCGATCCTCCGGCAGGCGTCGCAGTCGATGCAGGTGCGATCGACGTAGAAGTCGCCGGGGGCGTTGTCGGGGAAGCTTCGGGCGAGGGAGGCCATGGTGCTTAGCTGTCAGCGATCAGCGATCAGCGATCAACTCTCGGCTGGATGTCTGGCTGAGAGCCGACAGCTCTTCTCTGGCTGAGAGCTGACGGCTGAGGGCTGAGAGCTTTTCTTTCACATCCTTCCCGGCTCGGGAATGCCGAGCAGGTCCAGCAGCGTCGCCATCTCCCGCGCAAAAATACGCGCCACGGCCAGCCGGCGATTCCGGGTCGCCTCGTCCGGCTCGTTGGCGATCGGGTGGCGGTGGTAGAACTGGTTGAACCCCTGCGCCATCGTGAAGGCGTGGCGGGCGAGCGTCGAGAGCTCGAGCGACGCCACGGCGCGCTCGGCCACCTCGCGGGTCGAGGCGGCGTCGAGCAGAAGCGACCAGAGGTCGTCTTCCCACGGCGCCTCGGAGAGCCCCGCGGCGGATGCCTCGGCCGACATGCCCCTCTCCGCGAGCTTGCGGAAGATGTTCTCCGCGCGCACCAGCGAGTACTGAAGGTAGGGCCCCGTGTCTCCTTCGAAATTGACGGCCTCGTCGAAGTCGAAGGCGATCACCTTGTTGCGCCCGAACTTGAGCAGGAAGTAGCGCAGCGCCCCCACGGCGATCGCCCGCGCGTCTCCCTCCGCCGACCCCGCCCCGGCCTCGCGCCGGGAAGCCACCTCGCGGCGCGAGCGCTCGAGAAGGATCTCGACCAGGTCGTCGGCTTTCACGCCCAGGCCCTTTCGCCCGGACATCTCGACGAAAGGCTTCTTCTCGTCCTCGGCGGTCAGGCGGTACTCCTCGCCGAAGCGCTCGGCGAGCTGCCGCGCGGCAGCCGGCGAGAGGGCCACGATCTCGTAGGAAAAATGCTCCGAGCGGTCGGCCTCCGCGGAAAACCCCAGCACGCGCAGCCCCTCCCGCACGACCTTCTGCGGATAGGACTGCCGCACGTCGATCACGTTGTAGACGCGGCTCGCCCGCCCGAAGGACGGCGCGTCCGGGTCGCCCCGCGCGTGGGCCGTGCGCCAGACGGGATGGGCGCGGACGGCCGGAGGAATCTCCTCCTCCGAAACCGCTCCCGAGTTCCAGTCGGGCTCGAAGCGCTCGTAGTCGAAGTCGACGCCGAGCAGGCCGAACTTCCAGAGCTGGTAGGCGATGTCCTTGGCGGTGTACGTGACGGTGCCGTTGGAGCGCACGAGGATCTTGTCGGGCTCCTCCATCCCCGCGAACTCCTCCGATTCGGAGAGACGCAGGACCCAGCAGCCCGCGTGCTTTCCCTCGGTCTCCCGCACCAATGCCCCCGAACGCTGGAGCAGGTCGAAGGCGCGCGTCCAGAATCGCTTGCGCAGGATGTCGCTTTCGCGCGGCAGCAGGTCGTAGGCGATGCCGAGCCGCCCCATCGTCGCGAGGTGGGCCGAGGAGACGGCCTCCGACACCGCGGCCGCGATCCGGGCGGTTTCGTTGTCGCCTTCCTCGATCGCGTGAAGCACCTCCGCGCGCCAGGCCGGGGTCTCCGGCCGCTCGGCGTAGGTGCGGCCCACTTCGGCGTAGAGGTCCCAGCAGAGGTAGGCGAAACCCTTCGGGTGCCGGCTTCCGGAGGGAAGGGCGGCCTCGCGGATCGCCGCGCGCGCGGCCTCCAGAGTGGTCACCCCTCCCAGATGGAGCAGCCCCGCCACCACGTCGGCCACCTGGACACCCGTGTCGTCGAGATAGTTCTGCACCTCGACCGGGTGCCCGAGAAACCGCAGCGCGCGCACGAGCACGTCGCCCAGCGCCGCGTTTCGCAGGTGGCCGATGTGGGCCGCCTTGTTCGGGTTGATGTTGGTGTGCTCGACGACGATCTTTCCGGGGCGGGCGGCGGACGGCGCCGGCTCCTGGAGCAGCGCCGCGGCGAAGGGGCCGCGCGCGAGGCGGAAGTTCACGTAGCCGCCGCCTTCGACGCGCGCCTCGCGCGCTCCGGGGGGCAGCCGCAGCGCGGCGACGATCTCCGCGGCGATCGCGCGCGGCGCCTTCCGAAGCCCCTTGGCGAGATCGAAGGCCACGGGCGAGGCCAGGTCCGCGAGCTCGACTCGCGGGGGCCGCTCGAGGACGACACGCGTCAGGGCAGCGCCGTAGAGCGCGCCGACGGCTTCCCGGAGGGCCGTCTCGAGCCCGGCGCGGAGCTCTTCCAGGGTCGGCGCGCGCATGGGCGCGGCAGTATATCGGGTGAGTCCTTTACAATTCGGCCGTGGACCTCTCGGTCGTCCGCTCCGTCTCGATCGCCGCCAGCTCCTCGGACGCGTTCGACGCGCTGACGCGGGTCTCGGATCTGCTGTCCTGGTGGTGCGAGGGAGCGCTGGTGGGGCTGCGTCCGGGCGGCAACTGGGCGATCGGCTTCACGGACCGCCGCGGGCGAACCGAGGCGACCGTGCTCGGCAAGATCGCGGAGTTCGAGAGGGGTCGGCGCCTGGTGGTCCGGGACATCTTCTACGAGCCGAGCGGCGGCGAAGCCCTCGAAGGGCTCTCGATGGTCTTCACCTTCGCCGAGCGCGACGCGGGATGCGTCGTGACCGTCGAGCACACGGTGCCCGACTCGGGCCCCGCCTACGACCGGTATCGCGGGCAGGTCGGGCCGGGCTGGGACGCGAGCCTGGCGGACTTGAAGCGCTACCTGGAGGGGCCCCGCCGGCGCCGCATCGTGATCGAGGCCGGGCTGCCGGAGAATTGAACCACTAGAATGGGCCGCATGGCGGCGACCACGTCTCCCTGTCCCCGCTGCGGCGACTCGGGCTGGATCCTGGATTCGGCGGAAGGGCGCAAGCAGGCGCGGGCGTGCGACTGCCGCACCGCGGCGATTCGCCGGCAGAAGCTCGAGGCGGCGGGGATCCCGGAGCGCTACCGCATCGACACGATCGAGAACTTCGACGACCTCGGGCGGGCGGAGTTGAAGCGGGCCAAGCGCGCGGCGCGGGAGTTCGTCGACCTCTACCCGGCCGTCGAGCACGGGCTGCTCTTGGTCGGGCCATCGGGCCGCGGCAAGACGCATCTGGCCTGCGCGGTGCTGGCGGAGCTGATCCTCTCGAAGGGCGTCTCGGGGCTGTACGCCGACTTCTCGGACCTGCTGCTGAAGATCCAGACGAGCTTCCGGCCGGACGCCGACTTCTCCAAGGAATCGCTTCTGACGCCCTACGCCGACACGGAGCTGCTGGTCTTAGACGAGCTCGGCGCCTCGAAGCCCCACCCCTGGGTGCTCGACGTGCTCTACAACCTGCTCAATACGCGCTACAACCGCAAGAGAATCACGATCGCGACCTCCAACTACGAGGACGAGCCCGACTCCGCCTCGGGGGAGCGCGACCGGCTCGAGGACCGGCTCAACTACCGGCTCCGCAGCCGCCTCTACGAGATGTGCCAGATGGTTCCGCTTCGCGGCGAGGACTACCGCAAGCAGATCCTCGGCGCGCAGACCCGATCCCGGTTTTGAGGCTCCCGGGCCGCTTCCTCCGTCGCGAGGCGCCCGCGCTGGTGGCCGTGGCGTGCCTGGCCGCGTGCGTCACCTCCAAGCCCGCCGCCCCGGGCGAGAAGGCCCCGCCGGCCCGACCGGGGCCGCCCGGCGCCGGGACGGCGCTTCCGGCCGAGGAGGCGCCGAGCGGGACGCTCTACCGCGTCGGATTGAAGAGCGACCTGGAGACCTTCTCCTTTGGCTCCCCGGGCTCGCCGTGGATCGTCGTCGCGGGCGGGCGCACCGAGCGTCTGCGCGGGCCGCTCGCGTTCGCGCCCGAGGGGACGGCGGGGCGCCGGTTCGCCGTTCAGGCGGGCGCCTTCTCCCAGGAGGAAACCGCGCGGAAAGTGGCCGCGCGCCTTTCCGGAGAGCTCTCGATCTCCTCTTCCGTCGCGTTCTCGGCGGATCGGGGGGTCTACCGGGTCCTGCTCGGGGACTTCGCCTCGCGGACCGAGGCGGCGGCCCTGGCCGAGAAGTTGAAGGCGAGCGGGCAGGACGCCCTGGTCGCCGAGGGTCCGGCTTCGGCCGCGCCGGCATTCCTCCGGATCACCGACGAAGCGGGCGCGAGCCATCGCGAGCCCGCTCCCGTGGACGTGTATCCCGGCGCGGCCGGCCTGCGCGTGTCGGTGGACGCCGCGACTTACCGCGGCAGCCTGCGCGTGCTCGTCAATTCGCGCGGCGCCCTGAACGTGGTCAACCGGGTCGACCTGGAGGAATACCTCTACGGCGTGGTCCCGGCGGAGATGGGCCCCAGGCGCTTCGACGAGCTCGAGGCCCTGAAGGCGCAGGCCGTCGCCGCGCGCACCTACGCGATGGCGCACCGGGGGCAGTTCGATTCCGAGGGCTACGATCTCTGCGGGACGCCGAAGTGCCAGGTCTACGCGGGCCTGTCGGCGGAGGATCCCCTGACCAACGCCGCGGTGGACGGCACGCGCGGGCTCGTGCTCGCTTCCAGAGGCCGCTTCGCCGACGCGCTCTTCGTGTCGACCTGCGGCGGGCGCACGGAGAACGTCGAGAACGTCTTCGGCGAGCAGCCGGTTTCCTACCTGGTCTCGGTCGACTGCGGGGAGCTCTCGACGACGCGCGTCGAGGGGGCGCGCCTGCCGCGGGGCGAGACGCCGCGGGCGCGCACGGGGCTCCAATGGCGGGGGTACGTCCTGAAGCGGCACGCGCCCCGGGGCAAGGCGGTCCGGGGCGCCGCGCTCTCGACGGCTCAGGAGTGGGCCGGCGTCGAGAGGAAGGGTTCGCCTCCGCCGACACTCGATCCCGCGGCCGTCTACCCCTCCGTCCTCGCCGCGTTCGGCCTGGAGGCCGCCTCGCGCGAGCACCTGACGGCCCCGACCGTCTCCTACGACGGCGAGGACCCCACGGCCTCCGGGGGCCTTCGCGGCGCGGCGCGCGACGCCTACGATTTTCTCCTCCGCTTTCGCTTCGGATCGGGAGAGCCGCTGCCGCCGCCCGATCGCAGGCTCTCCGAGGAAGAGTACGCGGGGCTGCTGCTGTCGGCCGCGCTGCGGCTGTCGGGCGTCACCGAAGCCTCCGGGCGGTTTCTCTCCCGCGAAGGGTCGAACCTCTGGGTCAAGACCTCCGACGGGCGGCTCGGCCTGCCGGTCGACCCCGAGCTTCCCCTGGCTCGCCGCGTGGGCGACGCGTTTCTTCCGTCGGGATTCCTGACGCTGCGCGCGGGCGACCGGCTGCGCTGGTGGAAGCGGGGCGGGCAGACGCTGGCGCTGTGGGTGGAGCTCGATCCGGCCGGCCCGACCTTCGAGCGCGAATCGGCCTGGACCGAGTGGGTTCGCCGCGTGTCGGCGACCGAGCTCGCCCGGCGAATGGGGGGCCGTGTCGCGGGAACCGAAGTGCGCGACCTTCTCGTGACCAGGCGCAGCCCCGCGGGACGGGTGATCGAGCTCAAGGTGCGAACCGACGCCGCGGAAGCGACGCTGCAGCGGTTCGACCTGCGCCAGGCGCTGGGGCTGCCCGAGATGCTCTTCACGATCCAGAAGGCGCGCGGAGCGCAGGGGGAGACCGAGTTCGTCTTCCTGGGCCGCGGCTGGGGGCACGGAGTCGGGCTCTGCCAGAACGGGGCGTTCGGGATGGCCCTGGCCGGTTACACCTACGACCAGATCCTGAGGCACTATTACAGCGGCATCGACATCGTGACCGCCACCAACGTGGCGGCGGGCCCGCCCTCGACCCGGTGAACCGGCGGCGACTCGCGCTAGAATCGTCGCCGTGAGCTCCACCGTTTCGGCCGAGCGCGGCGCGATTCTCCAGGCCCTGCGCGAGTTCTGCGAGGCGGAGATCCGCCCGCACGTGCTCGAGTGGGACGAAAAGCAGCAGTTTCCGCGGGACGTTTTCCGGCGCTTGGGGGAGCTCGGCTTCCTCGGCACGATCTTCCCCGAGGAGTACGGCGGGGCCGGCCTGTCGACGGAGGACTATGCCGCGATCGTCGAGGAGCTGGCCTCCGTCGACGGGGCCGTGGCGCTGGCGCTCGCCGCGCACACGTCGCTGGGCTCGAGCCACATCTTCCTGTTCGGCAACGAAACGCAGAAGCGCCGCTATCTGCCGAAGCTCACCTCCGGAGAGTGGCTCGCCGCCTGGGGGCTGACCGAGGCCGAGGCCGGGTCGGACTCCGGAGGAACCAGGACCATGGCCGTCCGGGACGGCGGCTCCTGGGTCCTGAACGGCTCGAAGAACTTCATCACCAACGCTTCGGTCGGCGGCGTCGCGGTCCTGATGGCGGTGACCAACCGCTCGGCGCGGCGGCACGGCATCTCCTCCTTCATCGTCGAGCTGGACAACCCCGGGATCCGCGTCGGAAAGAAGGAGAACAAGCTCGGCATGCGCGCCTCCGACACCTGCACGCTCGTCATGGAGGACTGCCGGGTCCCGGAGGAGAGCCTGCTCGGCCGGGAGGGAGACGGCTTCGTCAACTCCATGAAGGTCCTGGACGGCGGCCGCATCTCGATCGCGGCGCTCTCGGTCGGCATCGCGCGCGGGGCCTTCGAGGCGGCGCTCCGGTACTCGAAGGAGCGTCGTCAGTTCGGCCGCCCCATCTGCGAGTTCCAGGCGATCCAGTTCTATCTCGCGGAAATGGCGACCGAAATCGACGCGGCGCGCCTCTTGACCCAGCGCGCCGCGGCCGCCAAGGACGCCGGGGAGGCCGTGCCGCGCCTTTCCGCCCAGGCCAAGCTCTACGCCTCCGAAATCGCCGTGCGCGCGACCGACCGCGCCCTCCAGATTCACGGCGGGTACGGCTTCATCAAGGACTTTCCCGTCGAGAAGTTCTATCGCGATGTCAAGCTCTGCACGATCGGCGAGGGAACCAGCGAGATTCAGAAGCTCGTGATCGCCAAGAGCCTCCTCTCGGAAAGAACATGATGGCCGCCCCGGCTACGGGGGCGGCCGGGATCGTGGAGGGGGTGCTGGCCGGAAGCGCGCGCGAGATCGGCCGCGCCATCTCGGCCGTCGAGCAGGACGGGGGAGCGCCCGAGATCCTGCGGGCGCTCTTTCCGAAAACGGGACAGGCTCGCGTGATCGGAATCACCGGGCCGCCCGGAGCGGGAAAGTCGACGCTGGTCTCCCGCCTCGCCCGGGCGCACCGCCGGCGCGGCCGGACCGTGGCCGTCGTCGCCGTGGATCCGTCTTCGCCCTTCACGGGCGGCGCCATCCTGGGCGACCGGATCCGCATGGCCGAGATCTTCACGGACCCGGGCGTCTTCATCCGCTCGATGGCCACGCGCGGGACTCTGGGGGGCCTTGCTCGCGCGACCGGCGACGCCGTGGACGTGCTCGACGCCGCGGGCTACGGAATCGTGCTCGTCGAGACGGTGGGCGTCGGGCAGGACGAGGTGGACATCGTCAAGACGGCGGACACGACCGCGGTCGTGCTCGTGCCGGGGCTGGGCGACGACATCCAGGCCATCAAGGCGGGGATCCTCGAGATCGGCGACGTCTTTCTCGTGAACAAGGCGGACCGCGAAGGCGCGGATCGGACCGCGGCCGAGATCGCGACCATGCTCGACTTCACGCCCGACCGCGCCTGGAGGCCGCCGATCGTTCGCACGGTGGCAACCCGCGGGGAAGGGGTCGAGGAGGCGCTGGAGGCGATCGAGTCGCACGGCGAGTTCCTGCAGTCGACCGGCGAGGGGAGCCGCCGGCGACGCCGGCGCGTGCGCGCGAGGCTGCTTGCGCTGCTCGGGGAGCGCTTTCGCCGCGCGGTGGAGGAAAGCGCCCCGAAGCCGGACGGGCTCGAGGAGGCGGTCGGAGAAGTGTTCGCGCGGCGGGAGGACCCCTACTCCGCCGCGGCGCGGCTCTACGGCCGGCTGATGGGCGCATGACCGTCGGCCGCGTGGACCACATCGGGATCGCCGTCCGGTCGATCGACGAGGCCCTCGGCGTCTACCGTGCCCTCGGGCTCGAGGTCGCGCACCGCGAGGTCGTCGAGAGCCAGGGTGTCGCGACCGCCTTCCTGCCGGTGGGCGAGAGCCGCCTCGAGCTGCTCGAGGCGGTCTCGCCGGACTCCCCGGTGGGCCGGTTCCTGGCCCGGCGCGGACCGGGTCTCCACCACATCTGCCTCTCGGTGCCCGACATCGAGGCGGCCCTCGGGGAGCTCGCCCGGCGGGGTTTCCGGCTGCTCGACCGCGCGCCGGTTCCCGGCGCGGGAGGCAAGCGGGTCGCCTTCCTGCACCCGGAAGCCGGGCAGGGCGTTCTGATCGAGCTTTCCGAAGACCCCGGGCAGACGCCATAATCCGGCGAGGCTCCGCCCGATGGAGAAGAACACCTTCGTTCTCGTGCACCTGACCAACCCCCGGGAGAAGTTTTGGGGCCTTCTGAAGGACGAGACGGCAGCCGGCATCACCGTGCGGGGGCTGTCGCTCGACGGCTTCGAAGGGTGGCTGCGCGAGATCCTGCGCAAGCAGCCGCTCTCCGCCTACCCGTCCACGGTCTTCTTTCCGATGTATCGGGTCGAGCGGATCTTCGCCGACGAAACGGCCGGGGAAATGCTCTCCTTCGCGGAGCGCTTCCGCCGGCAGGTCGGGGAGGACGCGCGCTACCACCTGACGCCGGTGCCGGACACCGAGGGCTGAGACGCCGGCCCGATCCTTCGCGATCGGCCCTCCCGCGTCTTCGTTTCCTCGTTCCTAGCAGCGAAGGTGGTCCGCCTGCCAGTCGCGAACCTTGCGCTTGATGACTTCGCGCTCCCCGATGTCGTTGGTCAGCACCTCGCGCACCAGCTCGGGCAGCTCCGCGTCGCTCGCAAACCGCAACCCGATCAGCTGAGACGGCGTCAGCTCCAGGATCCTTCCGCGCAAGTCGCTCGGCAGGACCTCCCTGAGCCGCAGGCGCATCTCCAGCCGGATGACCCGGTCCTGGACCGTCAGCGGAAAGAGACGCACGTAGAAGAACATCACGAGAAGGGCGAGCGCCATGACGACGCCCCAGGCGCTCACGAAGGAGAAAGCGCGCACGGCGCCCAGGACGCACCAGAGCAGGTTGACGACGAGGATCCCGAAGAGAACGAAGTGGTAGAGGGGGACGAAACGCCGGTGGTTCGCGTAGTTCTGCGGTGGCCTCTCCGCCATGGCTCCTCCTCGAAGGCCGCCGGCGCTTGGGCGGCCCGGGCGCGAAGGGTCGGCCGCCGGCTGCCGACTACAGGATCACGTTCGCGACGAAATAGTCTCCGACGGCCAGCGTGCCGTTGACCAGCTGGCGGGCCTGCTCGGGAGTCATCTCGAAACTGCCCCCCGACTCGTTGGTGGAGGTCGTGAGGACGATCTCGATCGGGGAGTCCTTCCCGCGGTCCGACAGATCACGCATCGCCCGGGCGGCCGCCGAGAGGACGTTGAAGACGGCCTGCTCGCTGTTGGTCGTCACGAGGAGCCGCGTCTTGCCGCGGTAGTTGGTCAGGCGCCACTGCGGGATCGAGGCGCCGTCGAACACCTTGGAGAAGGCCGCCTGCACGAGCGCGTCCACGGGCTGCCAGGAGCCCGACTCCGGGGAGCCGGTCGACGGCGCGACCGCGCCCACGCCGCCGCGCAGCCTGCTTTGCCGGGCAAGGTCCTGAAGCCTCGGAGCGGGCGTGGGCGGACCGCCCGGGGCGTTCAGCACCTTCTGCTCGGGCGTGTCGATGGCGATGACGTTGCCGCTGTACTTCTTGTTGTATTCCTCGGTGCCCGGCACGTCCACCTTGTCCAGATCGATCTGGGTGACGGTGCCGTTTTCCAGCGTGATGATGGCCTTGGCGCCCTTGACCTCGTACTTGATCCGGGCGAAGAGCATCGAGCCGTCTTTCAACTTGATGACGTAGGCGGAAGCCGCGGCGGCGGACAGGAGCAGCAGCAGAACGAGACCCGCCAGGCGCTTCATGCGCGCAAACCTCCGATCCGACAGGGTTTGACAGTTGGTCGGACGCCTCAGATGATAGCACTTCGATGCTCATCGTCATGGACGCGGCCGCGACCGCCGAGCAGGTTCGCCGCGTCGTCGAAACCGTCCGCGAGCTTGGCCTGCAGGCGCACCCGATCCCCGGAGCGCAGCGGACCGCCATCGGCATCACGGGGAACCGGGGCACCATCGAGCCGACGGCTTTCGAGAACCTTCCGGGCGTGCTCGAGGTCATCCCGGTCTCGGCTCCCTACAAGCTGGTTTCCCGGGAGGCCAAGCGCGAGAACACGGTGGTCTCGATCGGAGGCGCGCCGGTGGGGGGCACGCGCCTGGCGGTCGTCGCGGGCCCGTGCGCGGTCGAGTCCGAGACCCAGGCCCTCGAGATCGCCCGGCTCGTGAAAGACGCGGGCGCGACCCTTTATCGCGGCGGAGCGTTCAAGCCGCGGACTTCTCCCTACTCGTTCCAGGGCCTGGGCCTCGAGGGGCTGATGATCCTCTCGAAGGTGCGGCGCGAAACGGGGCTGCCGATCGTCACCGAGGTGCTCGACACCGACAGCGTGGACCTGGTCGCCGAGCACGCGGACTGCCTGCAGGTCGGCGCGCGCAACATGCAGAACTTCTCGCTGTTGAAGCGCCTGGGCCGGATGCGAAAGCCCGTCCTGCTCAAGCGCGGCATGTCGGCCACGATCGAGGAGCTGCTCCTTTCGGCCGAGTACCTGCTGGCCGAGGGCAATTACGAGGTCGTGCTCTGCGAGCGAGGCGTGCGCACGTTCGTGGACCACACGCGCAACACGCTCGACCTCTCGGCGATCCCGTACGTGCACCGGATCTCGCACCTGCCGATCCTGGTCGACCCGTCGCACGGGACCGGGAAACGCCAGAAGGTCCTCCCGCTCTCGCTGGCCGGCGTCGCGGCGGGAGCGGACGGCCTGCTCATCGAGGTGCACAACCACCCGGAGCTCGCGCTGTCGGACGGGCCGCAGGCCCTGCTGCCGGAGATGTTCGGGGCGCTGATGGCGCAGCTTCGCCAGCTCGCACCGGTCGTCGGGCGTTCGGCGTGAACGGCCTGCTCGTCCTCGAAGACGGGAGTGTCTGGCACGGGGAGGCGATCGGACGCCCGGGCACCTCCTTCGGCGAGATCGTCTTCAACACGGCGATGACCGGCTACCAGGAGGTCCTGACGGATCCCTCCTACGCGGGGCAGATCGTCGTGATGACCGCCGCCCACGTGGGCAACTACGGGGTGCGAGACATCGAGGCGGAGTCGGGCCGCGTGCACGTGGCGGGCTTCATCGCGCGCGATTTCCCCCGGCGCTGGAGCGGAACGGGAGGGGAGGAGAGCCTCGCGCAGTATCTCGACCGGGCGGGCGTCCTGGGGCTGCACGGCCTCGACACGCGGGCTCTGGTCCGGCGGATCCGCACCGAAGGCGCGATGCGCGCCGGCGTGTCGACCGAGATCGCGGACGCCGAAGACTTGCGGGCGCTCGTGCTCTCGTCGCCGCCGATGACGGGCAGCGATCTTGCGCTCGCCGTCTCGCCCACCGAGACCTCCGTCTTCGACGTCGCCCGCCCGCGCTATCACGTCGCCGCAGTCGACTACGGCATGAAGCGCAACATCGTCCGGCTGCTGAACGCCTCGGGCTGCCGCGTGACGGTCTTTCCCGCCACGACCCCGGCGGACCGGATCCTGGCCTCCGACCCGGACGGGATCTTCCTCTCGAACGGCCCCGGGGACCCCGCGGCGCTGTCCGGGCCGATCGCGACGATCGAGAAGCTGATCGGGAAGAAGCCGATCTTCGGCATTTGCCTGGGGCATCAGCTGCTGGGCCTGGCGTTGGGCGCAAGGACGTTCAAGCTGAAGTTCGGCCACCGCGGAGCGAACCATCCCGTCGCGGACCTTTCGACCGGCGCGGTCGCGATCACTTCCCAGAACCACGGTTTCGCCGTGATGCCGGAGACGCTGCCGCCCGAGGTCGAGGCGACGCACCGGAACCTGAACGACGGAACGCTCGAGGGATTCCGCCATCGGGAGCTCCCGATCCTGGCCGCGCAGTTTCACCCCGAGGCGGCTCCCGGGCCGCACGATGCCAACGTGCTCTTCGAGAGCTTCATCGAGTCGATGCGGCGGAGCTCCTCCAAGGTGCTCGGCGCGACGGGCTGATGCCGCTCGAGCTCGAGGTCGCGCTGGCGTACCTGCGCTCCCGCCCCTCGAGGCTCGTCTCCGCGGTCTCGCTGCTCGCGATCGGAGGCATCGGGCTCGGGGTGGCGGCGCTGGTCGTGGCGATGGGCCTGCTGACCGGATACCGCGCCGAGATCCGCGACAAGCTGGTCGCGGCCAACGCCGAGGTCGTCGTCTATCCGCTGGCGCCGGCCGCCCCCGCGGAGATCGAGGCGCTGCGCCGCCGGCTGGCCGGAGTCGCGGGGGTGCGCGCCACCGCCCCGGTCGTCTATCAGTCGGGCCTGGCGGCCTCGTCCGCGGCTCCCGACGGCGTCGACGCGGTCGTCAAGGGGATCGACGCGGACGCCGAGACGCGGGTCTCGCCCTCGATGGCCGGCGCTCTTTCCGGAGCAGGGCCGGCGTTTCGCGCGGGCCCGGGAGAGCCTCCCGGCGCGGCGGTCGGGGCGGAGCTCGCGCGGCGGCTCGACGTGCGCGAAGGAGATCCGATCATCCTGTCGGTCCCCGACGTCACTCCGGGCGAGCCCCACTTCGTTCCCCGGACGGGGCGCTTCCGGGTGGCCCGGATCTTCCGGACCAACTTCGCCGAGTACGACGCGGGGTGGGTCTTCTGCGACCGGGAGACGCTGCGGGCGCTCTCGCGAATGGCCGGCGGCGCCAACGTGATCGAGGTCCGGCTCGAAGCTCCGAGCGGCCCCGAGGCGGGCCTCTGGCCGGTTCTTCGCGGTCTCTTGCGATGGGCCGGCCACGTCTTCGGCTTCGAGGTCGCGCCCGACGCCTCGAGCGCCCGCGGCTCGGCGCTTAGGGCCGTCCGCGCCGCAGCGGGGGAGAAGTTCTCCGTCGCCGATACCCTCTCGATGAACACCGGCCTGTTCGCCGCGCTCCAGGTTCAGCAGACGACGCTCTTCCTCGTGATCGGTCTGATCGTGGCCGTCTCGACCTTCAACGTCGTGGCGACCCTGGTCATGACCGTCCAGGAGAAGAAGCGGGACATCGGCGTGCTCTCCTCGCTCGGCGCGGCGCCTCGCTTCTTCTCGCGCGTCTTCCTGTGGTTCGGCGCCGCTCTCGGGGGAGCGGGGGTGCTCGCGGGCGTGGCCTTCGGGAGCCTGCTGTGCTGGGCCGCGACGGCATTCCGTCTTCTGCGCTTTCCTCCCGGGGTGGCCGAGATCTACTTCGTGTCGTACATCCCTTTCCTGGTTCTCCCGCTCGATCTGGCGGTCATCGTGATCTTCTCGGGGATCACGATTCTTCTCGCGTCCTGGGTGCCCGCCCGGCGCGCCGCGCGCGTGGACATCGCGGAAGCGCTGCGGTACGAGTGAGTTCCGAGCCCGGGCTCAAGGTTCCTTCACAGGAGCTTCCCAGATCGAAGCGGGAAGGCTAGACTCGTTGCTCCAGTCCCGGGAGGTCACATGTCCAGATTGTCGGCACGGTTGACGTTTGCGGCGATCGCTTTCCTTCTGGCGCTGCCATTGCTCGGGCAGGACTGCGGCGACTGGCAGTGGGCAAACCCGAGACCGCAGGGCAATCGCCTGGGCGGTGTCGTCTGGGGCGACGGCCGCTTCGTCGTCGTGGGCTCGTCCGGCACGGTCCTGACGAGCCCGGACGGAGAGAACTGGACGCTGGGCGGCGCGCGCTCGCGGTCGGACCTGCGCGATGTCGCCTGGACCGGATCCCAGTTCGTCGCGGTCGGAGACGCCGGCGCGGCGCTGACCAGCCCGGACGGCGTGATCTGGACGCAGCAGCCGACGGGAAGCAGCGCGAGGCTCAACCGGGTGATCTGGAGCGGCTCGCGGCTTCTGGCCGTGGGCGACGGGGGCGCGATCCTGACGTCGGCCGACGGCCGCAGCTGGTCGGCCGCGTCATCGGGGACCACCGAGGATCTGCTCGACGCCTCCTCCGGAGGCGGCCGCTTCGTGGCGGTCGGGATGAACGGCGCCCTCCTGTCGAGCCTCGACGGCGCGCGCTGGGAGGGCGCGGAGGGGTGGAGCGCCGGATCCTTCTTCTCCGTTGCGTGGAACGGCCGCGCGTTCGTCACCTGGGGCGCCCTCTTCCCGGGCTACGCCTACATTCTCACGAGCGCCGACGGCGCCCACTGGTCCGCGGAGTCCCCCAACATCCGCCACCTGATGTCTTCGATGCTCTGGACGGGGTCCTCCTGGGTCGCCGTGGGCGACACGGGCTCCATCTATCGCAGCGACGACGGCGCGAACTGGAGCCCGGTTCCTTCGCCGACCTCGAGCGACCTGTGGCGGCTGGCCTCCGACGGCTCGCGGCTGATCGCGGTCGGGGCCAAGGGCACGGTCGTCTCGAGCCCGGATGCCCTCGCCTGGTCGAGCCGCTTCCCGGGCCTGCGGTCGGCCCTGGCCGACGCCGCCTGGGACGGAAGCAAGTACGTGGCCGTCGGGGTGTACGGAACGATCGCCGTGAGCCCCGACGGGGAAAACTGGATCCGCGTCGACTCGGGCGTGGGCACGTGGCTGCTCGGCATCGTGTGGAGCGGATCGCAGTTCGTCGCCGTGGGAGAGCGCGGCCGGATTCTGACGAGCCCCGATGGCCTGACCTGGTCGATCCGCACACCGGAGGGCGACGGCGTCCTGTTCGACGTGATCTGGGACGGCGGCCGGTTCCTCGCCGTCGGAACCGACGGGCAGGTCTTGACCAGCGCCGACGGAGCCGCCTGGAGCCGGACCGCGACGGTGACGGCCAACGAGCTCAAAGGGGCGGTCTGGAACGGCTCCCTCTACGTTGCGGTCGGAGGGGAGCTCGCGCGCCTGATTTTCACCAGCCCGGACGGCGAGCACTGGACGGCCGCGTACCGCCAGACGGGCGGGACGCTCGCGGGAGTGGCCTGGACGGGAAGCTTCTTCGCCGCCGTCGGCGACGGAGGATCCGTCCTCACCAGCCCGGACGGGGTCGCCTGGACCGAGAGATCGGCGGGCGTGCCGCAGTCGCTCTACGGCGTCGCCTGGACCGGCTCGAGCCTCGTGGCGGTCGGGGAAGCCGGCGCGCGGGTCGAGAGCGCCGACGGCGAGAGCTGGACCGCCCTTTCCTCGGGAACCTCGAACGACCTGCTCGGCATCGTCTGGAGCGGCGGTCGCCTGCTCGCTCTCGGGCGGTCCGGGACGGTTCTGACCGCGCGCTGCGGAGCGGGAGCCCCGGCGCGCCTGCCGGCCTCGGCCGAGACCGGCCGCTCGACGCGCGTGGTCACGCGCGGCTAGCCGGCGCCGGGAGAGCGGCTTCCGATCGAGGAGCCGCCGGCGCTCGGGCCGCGCCCGGGCGCCGAAAGCTCTTGCTTGTCGCTTCCCAAAAACCCTAATCTCGCCCGAATGCCCCGGCGCGCCGACATTCGAAGCATCCTGGTCATCGGCTCGGGTCCCATCGTCATCGGCCAGGCCTGCGAGTTCGACTACTCCGGAACGCAGGCCGTCCGCGCCCTGAAGCGCGAGGGGTACCGCGTCGTCCTGGTCAACTCGAATCCGGCGACGATCATGACGGACCCGGAGCTGGCCGACGCGACCTACGTCGAGCCGCTGACGCCGGAGTTCCTCGAGCGGATCGTGGAGCGGGAGCGGCCGGACGCCATCCTGCCGACCGTCGGGGGACAGACCGCCCTGAACCTGGCGCTCGCGCTCCACGACCGCGGGGTGCTCGACAAATGGAGCGTGCAGCTGATCGGCGCCAACGAGCGCGCCGTGCGCCTGGCCGAGGACCGGGAGCTCTTCAAGCAGGCGATGATCGAGATCGGCGCCGAGGTGCCCCGCTCGGGCACGGCGCGCACGATGGCCGAGGCCGAGGCGATCCTCGGGCGGATCGGCCTGCCCGCCGTCGTGCGTCCCTCCTTCACGCTCGGGGGCACGGGCGGGTCCTCTCCGCGCACGCCCGGGGAGTTCCGCCGCGCGGTCGAGCACGGGCTGGCGGAGTCTCCCGCGCGGGAAGTCCTGATCGAGGAGTCGGTCGAGGGCTGGAAGGAGTTCGAGCTCGAGGTGATGCGGGACCACGCCGACAACGTGATCATCGTCTGCTCGATCGAGAACTTCGACGCCATGGGGATCCATACCGGCGACTCGATCACGGTCGCCCCGCAAATGACGCTCTCGGACCGCCAGTATCAGGAGATGCGAAACGAGGCCAAGGCGGTCATCCGCAAGGTCGGCGTGGACACGGGCGGCTCGAACATCCAGTTCGCGGTGGACCCGAAGACCGGCCGGCGCGTCGTCATCGAGATGAACCCGCGGGTGTCCCGCTCCTCGGCCCTGGCCTCGAAGGCGACGGGGTTCCCGATCGCGAAGATCGCCGCGCTGCTCGCCGTCGGATACACGCTCGACGAGATCCCCAACGACATCACCAAGAAGACGCCCGCCTGCTTCGAGCCGTCGCTCGATTACGTCGTCGTCAAGATCCCGAGGTGGACCTTCGAGAAGTTCCCGCGCGCGGATCCCCGCCTGACGATCCAGATGAAGTCGGTCGGGGAGGCGATGGCGATCGGCCGGACGTTCGCCGAGGCGCTCGGCAAGGCGATCCGGTCGCTCGAAATCGGGCGCGACGGACTGGACGACGGCGGCCCGCCTCTCTCCCGGGAAGAGCTGGCCGAGAAGCTTTCGGTTCCGACGTGGGAGCGCCTCTTCCACCTGCGGCGCGCGTTTCTCTCCGGGATGAGCTTGGACGAGATCGCGGAACGGACGAGGATCGACCCGTGGTTTCTGGACGCCGTCGAGCAGATGGTGGGCGAGGAGAAGAGCCTCGCGGGCCAGCGCCCCGAGAGCCTCTCGCGGGAGGCGCTGCGCCGCGCCAAGCGCCTGGGGCTCTCCGACCGCTCGATCGCACGGGCGACGGGATCGAGCGAGCAGGAAGTGCGGGCGCGGCGGCGCGAGGTCGCCGTGGCGCCGGTCTACAAGACGATCGACACCTGCGCCGCCGAGTTCGAGGCGCAGACGCCGTACTTCTACTCGACCTACGAGGACGAGAACGAGTCGCTTCGCACGAGCCGTCCCAAAATCGTCGTGCTCGGCGGGGGGCCCAACCGAATCGGCCAGGGAATCGAGTTCGACTACTGCTGCGTGCACGCCTGCTACGCGCTGTCGGAGCGGGGCTTCGAGACCGTCATGATCAACTGCAATCCGGAAACGGTCTCGACCGACTACGACACCTCGGACCGTCTCTACTTCGAGCCGCTCACGTTCGAGGACGTCACGGCGGTGCTCGACAACGAGAGGCCCGACGGGATTCTCGTCCAGTTCGGCGGGCAGACCCCGCTCAAGCTGGCCCGGCCCCTCGAGGCGGCGGGCTATCCGATCTGGGGCACCTCCCCCGAGTCGATCGACCTGGCCGAGGACCGCGGGCGCTTCGGATCACTGCTGGACGAGCTCGGCCTGGCGGCCCCCGAGCACGCCGAGGCGCGCTCGGAGTCCGAGGCGCTCTCCGCGGCCCGGCGGATCGGCTACCCGCTGATGGTGCGGCCCTCCTACGTGCTCGGGGGCCGCGCGATGGCCGTCGTGTTCGACGACGCCGACCTGACGCGCTACATGGCGGCGGCGCTGGCGAGCTCCCCCGAGCATCCGGTCCTGATCGACCGGTTCCTCGACGACGCCTTCGAGTACGACGTGGACGCCCTGTCCGACGGCCGGGAGACCTGGATCGGGGGGATCCAGCAGCACATCGAGGAGGCGGGGATCCATTCGGGGGACTCCTTCTCGGTCCTTCCGGCGTGGCAGGTGCCCGCGCCGATGCGCGGGCAGATCGGCGACGCCACGCGGCGCCTCGCCCGGGCGTTGCAGGTCAAGGGGCTGGTCAACATCCAGTTCGCGACCCAGCGCGGCTCGCTCTACGTCCTCGAGGTCAACCCGCGCGCCTCGCGCACGGTGCCGTTCGTCTCGAAGGCGATCGGCGTTCCGATGGCGCGGGCGGCGGCGCTGCTCGCGGCCGGCGAGTCGCTCGCCTCCCTGAAGCTGCCTCCGGAGCGGGATCCGGCCGACTTCTTCATCAAGGCGCCCGTCTTTCCCTTCAAGAAGTTCCCGGGGGAAGACACGCTGCTCGGCCCGGAGATGAAGTCGACCGGGGAGGTCATGGGGATCTCTCCTCGTTTCGGCGGCGCCTTCGCCAAGGCGTGCGAGGCGGTGGGAACCCGGCTGCCGAAGGCCGGCAGGGCCTTCCTGACGGTCAACCCGTTCGACAAGGGAGGGGCGATCCCGATCGCCCGAGAGCTCGCGGACCTTGGCTTTGCGCTTTGCGCGACGGAAGGGACCCGAGCCGCGCTCGAGGCGGCGGGACTCGCCGCCGAGAGCGTCTTCAAGGTCAACGAGGGACACCCCAACGCGGTCGACCGCATGGAGGCGGGCGAGATTCAACTGGTCATCAACACGCCGCTCGGCCGGGAATCGCACTTCGACGAGGCCGCCATCCGCGCGGCCGCGCTTCGCCTCTCGATCCCGTGCCTGACGACCCTCTCGGCTTCGGCCGCCGCGGTGGAGGCGATCCGGGCCCTCCAGGAGGGAGCCGGCGGCGTCGCGGCGCTGCAGGAATACCACCGGGGATGAAGGAATCGGGGGATCGAGTCGACCGGCCCGGCTTCGCCGCCGAGCGCCGGACGCCCGGAACTCCGGCGCGTGTCCTCCTCTTTCTCGCCGCCCTGTTCGGCTATGCCCTCGCGCTCTCGGTCGCGTTCCCGCCGGGCGCGCCCGACCGGCTTCCCGTCCTCCTGCTCTCCGTCCTGCTTGCGCTCGCGGCCGCGCAGCGCTGGGGCCGGGGCGCGCGGCTCCTCGCGCTCCTGCTACCTTGCGCCGGTTTGATCGCGCGGTCGAGCGGGGGCGGCGACCCGGCCGGCTGGCCGACGCTGCTGTTTGCCGGGTTCGCGGTCGGCTGGACCTTTCGGTTCATCTACGACTTCGAGACGCCGCCCGACCCGGCGGGTCCCGGCGCGGCCCTCAAGGCGCTGCTCGTGTTGTGGGCGCTCTCGACGCTGCTCGCTCTCGTCCAGGCGCGCACGCTCTGGTCTCTGCTCCACGGTCTTTCGGGCCGGACGGTCAACGGAGAGGGCCTGCCCGAATCGACGGCGATCCGGGAGAGCCTCCTCTCCTTCGGAGCGCTCGCTTCCGGCGGCGGGTTCTTCCTGCTGATGCGGCGTTCGGGAGACGCGATCCGCCGCGGAGCCATCCGGTGGGCGCTCGCCGGCGCGGCGGTCTCCGCGGCCGCGGCGATCCTTCAGCGCCTCGCGCTGCTGCCTCCCGAGCGCCACAGGTTCTGGAAGATCACCGGAAGGCTCTCCGGAGGAGCGGTGGATCCGAACTCCCTCGGCCTTCTCTGCGCGATGGCGCTCGTCCTCGCCGTCGCCTGCTGGGGCCGAAAGGGGCCCCTGGCCGCGATCGCGGGCGTCGCGCTCTTCGGGACGGGCCTTCTGCTTTCGGGCTCGCGCAGCGGCCTGCTCGTGGCGGCAGGCAGCCTCCTGCTTCTTCCGGCCGCGCGCCGCACGACGCCTTCCGTGCGCGCCATCGGCCTCGTGGCCGCCGCCCTGGCGGTCCTCCTGCTCGCGGGGCTGCTCCTCGCGAGCTCGCCCGGAACGCTCGGCGGCCGCCTCGCCGCGACTTTCGATCCTTCGCGCTCCATCGGCTCGCGCGTCTCGGCCCGGCCGGTGCTCTGGAGCGCCGCCTGGCGCCTTTTCCGCGAGCACCCTCTCGAGGGAGGCGGGATGGGAGTCTTCTCCTGGGAGCTGCCCGATCTGCTCAAGGCGATGGGCGTGCGTCTGCCGATGCGCGACAATCCGGGCAGCGCCTACTTTCAGGCGCTCGCCGAGACCGGGATCCTCGGGCTGGCGATCACGCTGCTGTTCGCGGCGGCTCTCGCCCGCGACGCGGTGCGCCGCCTCGCGTCGGTCGCAGGCGATGCCCTTGCCGCCGCGGGCGCGCTCGCCTCGCTCTCCTTCCTGGGAGCGCTTCTCGTGGGCTCGCATTGGCTGGCGCCCGACACGGGGCTCTTCTTCTTCTTGATGGCCTCCGTCGCCGCCCTGCCGGCCGAGTCCGGCCGATCCTGGCCGCCGCGCCCGTGGCTCCGGGCGGGCGTTTCGATCTACGCCGCGGCGGCGCTCTACGCGGCGTTCTCGACCGCCCGTCCGGAAGACGCGTTTCGGTACGGCTCGCGGATCGGCCTCTACCCCCCGGAGCCCGGACCGGGCGGCGGCTTCCAGTGGACGCGCCAGAACTTCGCGCTCTGGCTCGAGCCGGCCGAGCGCCGGCGGCTCGCGCTCGCGCATTTCTCGCCGGTCGGGCGGCCGGTCGAGATTCAGGCGCGCCATCGCGGACGGCTCCTGTACCGCGGGTCCCTCGATCCCGGCAAGGCCGTGGTCCTCGATCTGTCCGGCGGCTCGCAGCCGTCGGCGCTCTGCTTCCACCTCTCGCGGTCCTTCGTTCCCAGCCGCCTCGGCATCCCGGGCTCGGACTCGCGAGAGCTCGGCCTGCGGGCCATCTTTCTCGAAAGGTAGGCCGGAGAGGCGTGGAGCTGCAGTACCACCCCGCCTCGGGCCGCGGAACGGTCTCCGCGGTCTCTCTCGGCGCGAGGAGCCAGAGGCTCCTCCTCGTGCTTCTTGCGCTCGCCGCCTTGCTCGCGATCTCGCTGTGGTGGACGGTCCCGAGCGCGCTCGCCGTGGCGGAGCGCAAGGCGAAGTCGCCGGCCGTGGCGCGCCAGCTCGCGGCGGCGCGCGACGCGGACGCGAAGGCGCGGCGCCGAGCCGCCTCGCTCGCCGAGCGCGCGGCAGCCTCCGGGGACGAGCTGTCCAAGATCGCCTTCCTGTACGGCGTGCCCTCTTCCCGCTGGCCGCGGATCCTCGACCCGGCTCTGGCCGTTCTCGCCCGAGCGGAGACGGACCGCCTCATCGAGGCGCTGCCGGCGTACCTGCGGGGTCTGGAACGCGCGCGGGCGTTGCTCGCCTCCCGGGAGGCGGAGGACCCGGAGCTGCCCTCGCGGACTCCGTCGATCGTTCCGCTCTCCGCGCCGATCTACGAGCCGGCCGCCTTCTTCGGGCCGCGCGTCTCGCCGTGGACGGGGGAGCAGGAGTTCTTCTGCGGCCTCGACCTGGCGGCCCCCGAAGGATCTTCCGTGGTGGCGCCCGCGGACGGCCGCGTCGTCTTCACGGGCAGGGCGCGGCGGGAAACGACGACCCGCCTGTGGCAGTTCGGGAACCTGGTGGTCGTCGACCACGGACCCGGGGCGGCGACGCTCTTCGGCCACCTCGCGCGTATCGACGTTCGGCGGGGCGACTCCGTCCGCCGAGGCCAGCGCCTGGGAGCCGTCGGGAAGACCGGCTGGGCGCTCTCGCCACGGCTGCATTACGAGCTCTGGAAGACGCAGGCGCAGGCGCTTCGCCCGACGGACCCCCTCTTCGGGATCCTCGACCGGCGGCTGGATACCCAGCACCGTTCTCTCGAGCAGATGCGGGCGACCTCGGCGCCCGAGCCGGCCGAAACGCTTCCCGGTCTTCGCGGGCCGGGGCGCCAGCCGCGCGCCGCGGGCCGTGCGGCGGATCAGCGCGGGTAGCGGGCGACGCGCTCGCGGTGCGCCGCGAGGCGCGCCTTGACGTCCTCCAGCCGGTCTCCTCCCGTGAGATCGAGCAGCGCGTCGGCGAGGACGAAGGCGAGCATCGCCTCCGTGATGACGCCGCATGCGGCGACGGCCGTCACGTCGCTTCTCTCGTAAGCCGAGACCGCGGGTTCGCCCGTCTCCAGATCGACGGAGTCGAGCCCCCGCGCGAGCGTCGAGATCGGTTTCATGACGGCCACGGCGAGCACGTCTTCCCCGTTGGTGACGCCGGCCTCCAGGCCTCCCGCGCGGTTCGTGCGGCGGCGCAGCCTTCCGTCCGGCCCCTTCTCGATCTCGTCGTGGGCCCGCGAGCCGGGCCCGCGGGCGGCCTCGAGGGCGCTGCCGAACTCGACCGCCTTGACGGCCGGCACGGAGAGCAGCGCCTGTCCGATGCGGCCGTCGAGCTTGAGGTCCCACGACGCGTAGGAGCCGAGTCCGGCCGGCACGCCCCGCGCGCCGACGAGAATTGCCCCGCCGAGCGTCTCGCCCTCGCGGCGGGCGGCGTCGATCTCGGCAACCATCCGCTCTTCGACCTGCGGGTCGAGCGCCCGGAGGGGCGAGTCCTCCCGGACTCTTTCCAGGGCGGCGAAGGAGCGCGGCGACGTCGTGTCGGCGGCCGAGCCAACGGCGAGCACCCCGCTTCGAACCTCGATGCCGCACTCCGAGAGCAGAAGCTTGCAGACCGCTCCGGCCGCGACACGGGCCGCGGACTCGCGGGCCGAAGCGCGCTCCAGGACGTCGCGCAGATCGCGGGCGCCGTATTTCATGCCGCCGGCGAGATCGGCGTGCCCGGGACGGGGCTTCACGAGGCGCTTCTCGGCCGCCGCCGCGGGGTCGACGGCGAGAGGGCCCATGACGCGCTCCCAGTTCGCGTAGTCGCGGTTCTCGACCGCGATGGCGATCGGGGAGCCGAGCGTGACGCCGCCGCGCAGCCCTCCCTCGAAGATCGCCGCGTCCTTCTCGATCTTCATGCGCCCGCCGCGGCCGTAGCCGTGCTGGCGGCGAGCGAGCTCGGCGTCGACGAAGGCGGGATCGACTCGGAGGCCCGCCGGCATTCCCTCCAGGATCGCCGTCAGGCGCGGGCCGTGCGACTCGCCGGCGGTCGAGAGCTTGAGCGGCACGGCGAGAGTCTACGCCGGGCCCGCGGCTCCCTATTCGGGCAGCAGGCCCTCCAGCGCCGACGGCGCCGCCAGGCCCGCATACTCCTCCTCGGGGCTTGGGGGCGCGGCCGCACGGTCCGCGAAGTTCGCGCCGGCCGCGAAGAAGAACAGCAGGACCGCGGCGGCGGCGAGCCATAGCCGCCGCAGCCGGCGCCGCGACCCATCGCGCCGCACGGCGGCGAGCACTCCCTCGACGAAGCGCTCCTGCCCCGCCGCATCGGTCCCGTCGCCCGGGGGCTCCTCGCGCAGCGCCTCCCAGGCCGCCGCAAGACGCGTCTGGCCGCGGCAATCGGCGCAGGCAAAGAAGTGGCGCTCGAGCGCCTCCCCGGTCAGCCCCTCGCAGCCCGATCGGCCGCTCGCGGGATCCATCGCCTTCATGGTCTCTCCTCCTGGAAACGTTTGCGCAGCCTTCGGCGGGCGCGATGGACTCGCACCCGCACGCCCGTCACCGTCATCGAGAGCCGCCGGGCAATCGCCTCGTCCGGAAGCCCCTCGAGCTCGCGCGTCAGCAGAATTTCGCGGTCCACGGGCGACAGGGCCGCCAGGGCCCGGCGAAGCAGGTCCAGGTCCTCCTGCCGCTTCTCGCCGCCGTCGCGCGCAGGGTGATCGAGCATCGGGCTTTCCGGACGCTTGCGCCGGACGATGTCGATGGCGGCGTGGACGGCGATCGTGCGGACCCATCCCGAGAAGGAGGAGCGCTGCTCGTAGCGCGGCAGCGCGCGGTAGGCTCGCAGGAAGGCTTCCTGCGCCGCGTCCTCGGCGAGCGCCGGGTCGTCGGTGATCCGTCGCGCCGCGGCAAGGGCGATGGGCGCGGCGGCCCGAACGAGCAGCGCGAAGGCCTCTTCGTCCCCTCCGCGGGCCCGCTCGACGAGGGCGGCCTCCGTCGGGCCGGAAGACGCTTCCGGAGCGCTCGGAGCGCCCCGGGCCCGGAGCTCCGGCACCTAGGAGCCCTCGTCGTTCAGGAACTGCTCGAAGGCCTTCGCGGCGCGGTCCCCGCGGCCGCGCGCCCGCTGGTGGAATCGCTCGATCTTCTGTTTCTGCTCGTCCGTCAGGATCGGGAAGATCTCGGCCCGGATCCGCGCGAAGAGAACCGCGCCGTCGCCTTCGACCCGGGCCAGATCCGCGGCCTTCGCCCGGATCGCGGTCTCGTCGATCGGATCCGCGAGGATCGCGTCGCGCAGGCCGCGGCGCGCGTCGCTGCCCGATCGCATCTGGCTCTCGATCTCGGGAGCGTGGGACCTCAGGATTCCCTTGATCCGAGAGGTCTGATCCGCGGTCAGGTCCAGCGCCCGCGCGATTCGCGCGAGCCTGGGCGGCCCGAAGTGCCGCGGACCGGCTCCGCCCGGGATCACGCCGGCGGCGAGCCGGCCGGCGACCAGCCCCGCCACGGCCAGCGCCCCGGCTCCCGCCACGATCAACACGGAACGGCGAATGTTCTGAATGCTCATGATGCTCACCTCGATCAGGCTCCCCGTGACAACCATTAGAACGACGGGCCGGGCCGAAAGATTACGCGCAAGCGGCCGGCCGGCCGCAGTCCCCGCGAGCCGGAGGAGGGGGCTAAACTGCCCTTCGTGGAGCGCCGATACGTTCTCAAGAGGCCCGTCGGACCGCGGGTCTACCGGGTCGACTACGACCGCGAGCTGAACGACGAGCAGCGCGAGGTCGTCCTGGCCGGCGGCGGCCCGATCCTGGTCATCGCGGGGGCGGGCTCGGGCAAAACCCGCACCCTGGTCTACCGGGTGGCCCGGCGCATCGAGTCGGGGGTGGATCCTTCGCGCATCCTGCTTCTGACCTTCACCAACAAGGCGGCCCGCGAGATGCTGCGGCGCGTCGAGACGCTCCTGACGGTGGACACCCGCCGGCTGATGGGCGGGACCTTCCACTCGGTCGGCAACCGCCTGCTGCGCCGTTTCGGGACCCGGGTCGGCGTCGGCGCCAACTTCACCATCCTCGACGCGGAGGACTGCCGCGAGATGCTCGAGTCCTCGATCTCGGACCAGAAGATCCCGGTGACCGAGAAGCGCTTCCCGCGAGGCGACGTGCTGCTCGACCTGCATTCCTTCACGATCAACACGAGCCGCCCCTTCCGGGAAGTGCTCGCGGAGCGCGCGCCGCACTTCCTGTCGCTCGAAGAAGAGATCGTCCGTGTGTTTCGGCGGTACGCCGAGCGCAAGCGCGCGGCCAACGCCTGCGACTACGACGACCTCCTGCTCGCCTGGAAGCGCCTGCTCGACGAGAGCCCGGAGACGGCGGCCGCGCTGGCCGCCTCATACGACGAGGTCCTGGTGGACGAGTACCAGGACACCAACCGCCTGCAGGGGCAGATCGTGGACGGCATGGCGCGGGTCCGGCGTAACGTGACCGTCGTGGGAGACGATGCCCAGGCCATCTACTCGTTCCGAGGCGCCTCCTTCGAGAACATCGCCGGCTTCCCGCAGCGCTACCCGGACGCGAAGACGTTCCGCCTCACCCGAAACTACCGGTCGACGCCGGAGATCCTCGCGCTCGCCAACGCGTCGATCGCGAACAACCGGCGGCAGTTTCCCAAGGAGCTCACGGCTTCGCGCGGCTCGGGAGCGATGCCGGCCGTCGTGGCGCTGCCGGACATTCCGGACCAGGCGCGCTTCACCGCGCAGCGCCTGCTCGAGTGGCACGACGAAGGGGAGAAGCTCTCGGAACTGGCCGTTCTCTACCGCGCGCACTATCAGGCGCTCGAGCTTCAGATCGAGCTGACGCGCCGGGGGATCCCTTACGAAATCCGCTCCGGAATGCGCTTCTTCGAGCAGCGGCACGTCAAGGACGTGCTCGCGTTCCTGCGCCTGATCGTCAACCCCAAGGACGAGCTCTCCTGGAAGCGGGCGCTCAAGGTCTTTCCGCGAGTCGGCGAGCGGTCGGCGACGGCCGTCTGGGAGTCGATCGGGGGGCGTCCCGACCCGCTTGCCGCGTTTCGCGAGCGGGGGGCGCGGGGCATTGAGCTGCCGCGCGGCAGTTCGGGCTCGATCGAGTCCTTCCGGGCGCTTCTCGGGCGTCTCGATTCTCCGGCGCTGCGTTCTTCTCCCGCCGACGCGATCCGCGAGGTCGTCGAGGGCGTGTACCGCGATTTCGCGCGCGCGAAGTTTCCCAACGGCGAGGCGCGGCTGGACGACCTCGAGCAGTTCGCCCAGTTCGCGCAGGGCTACGATTCGCTGCGCTCTTTCCTGGAGGAGGTGACGCTCTTCAACGAGCTGTCGGGCGAGGACGTCGTGGCGGGGGAAAGCGAAGACGACCGGGTCGTGCTTTCTTCGGTCCACCAGGCCAAGGGACTCGAGTGGAGCCGCGTGATCGTGATGGGCCTGTCGGAGGGGCGCTTCCCGAGTTACCGGTCGGCCGTGACCGAGGAGGGGCTGGAGGAGGAGCGCCGGCTCTTCTACGTGGCCGTGACCCGGGCGAAGAACGAGGTGGCCCTCGTCTACCCGATGCTCGCCCGGGACCGGTACGGGGTCGACGTCATCCTGGAGCCGTCGCGGTTCGTGACGGAGCTGCCCGAGGACGCCTACGAGCGCTGGACCGTCGAGATGGAGCCGGTGCCCGAGCCGGAGCAGGGGCCGGCGGCGGGCGAAGAGCCCGTGAACTGACGGCGGGCGCGACGCCCCGGCGCGTTCGGGAGGCCCCGGGGCGCCGGCATTGTGCGACAATTCGGGAAGCAAACAGCCGGGGAGACCAGGAAGAAAAGGGTCCGAAGCGGGCGTTTTTCTCCATGAGCAGGAGGTGCTTGAGGTGAACGACGACCTCTACTCCGCGATTTGCCGCGAGGCGCTCGAGTCGCGCCAGCGCGACGTCATGACCTTCGTCGACAACGGGATGAGCGGGATGTCCTCGCGCCTGGAGAAGACCCTGCTGCGGCTTCCCTCGGGCCATTACCTCCTGGGCCTCGGGCCCTACAACGCGGGGCTCGTCAAGCTCGACTTCGACGAGTTGCTGCTCGGCCGCGAGGTTCCGGAGTTCATCGGGGTCGGCATGCCGGTCTCCGGCTTTCGCGTTTCCTCTCCCGACGCCTTTCTCAACACGGAGGTCTCGCGCCTGCACGCGAAGGTCGTCCGCCACGAGCACCGCTCGGGGCTCGAGTACCGCCTCGTCGACCTGCGCTCGACCTGCGGCACCTACTTGAACGGCGAAGCGATCCCCGTGCCCGACGAGCTGGCGGGCGTCTCGGAGAACGATTGCGCCGCGCCGCTGCGGTCGGGGGACTTCTTCTCGCTCGGCCCCTCCGCGGTCAACCTGTTCCTTTTCTTCCAGAAGTGACGTCGGCGCGGGCTCGCTCGAACGCGAGAGCCCGCGCGGCGATGGTGGCCGGCACGGCGGCCGCGCTGGTGACCGCGGTCTGGTCGATCCGCGGGATCCGACCCGCGCTCCTCTTCGACTCCGAGCCGTCATGGACCGCCGCACGGCTGGCCCTCATGCTCGCCGTGGCCGGCATCGCCGCGGCCGCGGCGGGAGTCGTCGGCGGCGCGCTCTTCTTCTGGAGCGGGACGCCGTCCTTCGACCGCGCCATCGATCCTCTGCCGTTCTCGCGGCGCGCCCTCGTCGGCGTCGCCGCCGGGGCCGCTTTCTTCGGAGCCGCCGCGCGCGCCGTCTCGATCCGGCAGATTCCGTGGCCGCTCTGGGTCGACGACCTGTCTCTGATCGCCCCGACGCGGGCGCTCGCGGGCGGCTGGGGGGACTTCTCCGACCCCGTGCGCGCGGCGCCCTACGGCGTTGCCCACCCGTTCGGGACGGTCGGCGTCGCCTATCTCGAGCTCTGGCGGCTCGGCCTGGAAGTCTTCGGCACGAACGTCTTCGGAATTCGCTTCCCGTCGCTTGCGGCGGGAGTGCTGTCGCTCGCAACCGCCGGCCTCCTCGCGCGGGAGCTGCTGCCGCGCGGCGGAGGCGCGGCGGCGGTCGTCGCGCTGGCGGGCCTGCGGTGGAGCCTCATCCTGTCGCGGTGGGGCTGGGTCGCAATCGCTCTGGCCCCCGTTCTCGACGTCGCGACGCTCCTGCTGTTGCGGGCGCGCCGACGCTCGAGTCCGGCGCTCGCGGCCGCGGCCGGCGGCGTCGCGGGCCTCGGGGCGCACATCTACCTGGCCGCGTGGATCGGCGGATCCGCTCTGCTCGTCTTCGCCGCCTGGCCCGCGGCCGGGGCGGCGGCGTGGAGGCGGCGCGCCTGGCTCCCGGCCGCGTTTGCC
The DNA here is from genome assembly GCA_050257975.1 of Acidobacteriota bacterium. Lineage (GTDB taxonomy): Bacteria > Acidobacteriota > Thermoanaerobaculia > UBA5066 > Gp7-AA6 > DATBFU01. Next base: position 11,295 of record JBLMXY010000001.1, on the reverse strand, counting down.
CTCGGCTTCGTCTTCGCGGCAGCGCCGCTGCTCGTCGCACGCCGGGAGGCGTCCGTGCCGTACTTCGCGCGGGCGGGAGATCACAACGTGGTCATGGAGATGCGCCGGACGGCGAGCCCCATGCCGTTCTTCTCGGCGGCCGCCGACGCGATCGCCTCCCCCTGGCTCGCGCCCGACCCCACGCCCCGAAACGACATCCCGGGGCGGTCGCGTCTCGGCTGGATTCTGGGGATCCCCGTGGCCGCGATTCTGGCGCGCGCCCTGGTCGTCCCGCGGGAGGAGCTTTCCGGCTGGCTTCTGGCGCATGCCGGTGCCGCCGCCGCCGCCGCCGTGGCCGCCGGCCAGGCGACGAACCCGAACGGCTTCCGGTACGCCTACCTGACGACGGTCACCGCCGTGGCCGCGGCGGCGGGCGCGTTGTGGCTGCTCGGCTTCGTGGCGCGGGCTCGCCGGCGGCTCTTCGCCGTCGCCGCCCTGGGCCTTGCCGCCGCCGGGGCTCTCGCCGCGGCGCGCGACACGCTTCTCGTCTGGGGAGAGAGCCGCGAGACCTTCGATGCCTTCCACGGAGAGGACACGCTGATCGGGCGGGCCGCCGCGCGCTGGGATCGCTACGGCGAGGTCGCCGTCGCGCCCGATCTCGGCTTCGACCCGCGAACGCACTCCCCGATCACGATCGGCGTCGTCCGCCGCGAGCGACTGGAGGCGGGGGAAGGCGCCGTGCCGGAGCCGGCCAGCCGCCGACGCTCCTTCCGGATCGTCGCGCCGGGAACGCCTGGAGAGAGCGGAGAGCGGCGGGTCGAGCGCGTGCGGGACGGTTGGGGCCGGGAACGCGCGGTGATCTTTGGAAGGCGGGGGACAAAGCCTCCGTCTCCTCTCCCCCCGGCGGGGGGAGAGCCGGGGTGAGGGGTGCTGAGAACAGACGTCCTAGCGGAGCGCTCCCGCGCCCGCCGCCGCGCGCGCGAGCACCGCTTCTTCCACGTCGAAGGCCGAAGGCCGGACCTCGCGCATCCCGCGCTCGTCCCAGATTCCCATCGTTCGCAGCGGCGGGCGGTAGATGTGGAGCGAAACGGCTCTGGCCGTCGTCGGAGCCAGCCGGTGGAGGACCGTCGGACCGATTTCCGACAGGTCTCCCTCCGGTCGGACGCGGTCGTCGGCGAGCCGCGGCAGGTTGTCGGGGGTGGTGAACCGTTCCTCCGCGAGCGCGCCGGAGAGAACCGCCATGCCGCCCATCACGCCGCGGTGGTCGTGGATCGGAGTGACCTGCCCCGACTGCCAGGCGATCAGCATGACCTCCCAGTCTTCCCAGAGCAGGATCGGATGGCGCATGTACTGGTTCGGGCTGAAGCGAACGCGGTCGAGATGGCGCTCCGTCTCGAGCGCCAGGCGCCCGGCGAGGGATCCCGGTGTCGCGCGCTCGGGCGCGGCGCAGGCGTCCCGCAGGATGTCGGCCACGGCGTCGGCGAAAGTCACGGGCGCGATTCTACGCCGACGCGCGGCCCCGTGCTATCTTGCGCCGCGCATGCGAATCGCCGTCGTGCCGGGAGACGGGATCGGCGTGGACGTCACGCGGGAAGCGGTCAAGGTGCTCGAGGAGGTCGCGCGCCGGCGCTCGCTCGCGCTCGAGCTGACGAGCTTCCCCTGGAGCGCCGACCACTACCTCGCGACCGGCGAGACCATCCCTCCCGGCGCCTTCGACGCGCTGTCCCGCGGCTTCGACGCCATCTTCATGGGCGCCTTCGGCGATCCGCGCGTGCCGGACATGAAGCACGCGGCCGACATCCTGCTCGGCGCCCGATTCCAGCTCGACCTCTACGTGAACTACCGCCCGGTGCGCTGCCTGGCCGACCGCCTCTGCCCCTTGAAGGGATTCACGGCCCGGGACATCGACTTCGTCGTCTTCCGGGAAAACACCGAGGGCTCCTACGTCGGATCGGGCGGAAACTTCAAGAAGGGCACGCCGGACGAGGTGGCCGTGCAGGAGGACATCTCGACGCGCAAGGGCGTCGCGCGGATCCTGACCTATGCCTTCGAGCATGCGCGTTCGCGCCCGCGCAAACGGCTGGTCATGTCGGACAAGTCCAACGCCATGCGCTTCGTCGGCGACCTGTGGCAGCGGACCTTCGCCGAAGTGGCGCGCGAGTTTCCCGACGTCCAGGCGAGCCACCTCTACATCGACGCCCTGTGCATGCAGATGGTCCGTGACCCGCGCCAGTTCGACGTGATCGTCACCAACAACATGTTCGGCGACATCGCGACGGACCTGGGCGCCGCGCTCCAGGGAGGCCTCGGCATGGCGGCCTCCGGCAACATCCATCCCGGCCGCGTCTCGATGTTCGAGCCGGTCCACGGCTCGGCGCCCAAGTATGCCGGGACCGGGAAGGCCAATCCCTTCGGGGCGATTCTGACCATCGCGCTGATGCTCGAGCACCTCGGGCGCTCCGAGGAGGGAGCCGCCGTCGAGAGGGCGGTCCGGGCCTGCGTCGAGCAGGGCCGGTGCACGGCCGACGCGGGAGGCGGCCTGACGACCCCGCAGGCGGGAGACGCCGTCTGCGAGGCGCTCGAGCTCTGATCGGGCGGCCGATTTTTGCTAGAATTGCGGCTCAAACAAGGAGAACGGACCTATGGTGCGCTACGCCAATCGCTTGTTCTGGCTCGCCGTCGCAGTGTTCCTGCTGGTCGGCGTCACGCCGGCTCTGGCCGAAAAAAGGTTTTCGAGCTCGGACGACGCCAAGGAGAGGGATGAGCCGCAGAAGTTCCTGCCCGACTACGACAAGCTGGTCGGAGGCAAGGACGCTGACTGGGTCTACTTCCCGGGAGGGGCGCTCAAGGCCAAGACGGTCAGCGTCAAGGAATTCGACTACAACGGCCACGGCCGGGAGTGCCGTGACGCGGCCCGCGACGGCAAGGACTACATGGAGCAGTGGCTCGAGAAGCAGGGTTACCAGATCGTCAAGAGCGGCGGCGAGGTGACCATCGAGGGCAACGTCTTCAACGCCTGGGAGCCTTCCGGCGGAGCCCGGTACTGGGGCGGATGGGCCGCCAACCCCGGGGTCGGCATGGAGGTCATCGCCAAGGACGCCAAGGGCAACATCGTCGCGGAGGTCCGGCACAAGGCCAAGGGATCGACGATGCGGGACGCCGTGGAAAACGGCCTGGAGGACGTCGCCAAGTCGCTTGCAAAGGGGCGCTGACGGGTCGTCGCTGCGGGTCAACCGGCTCCAAGTAAAGAGGTTATCCGGACGCGGGCGCCGCCAGGGCGCGCCCGCGTTTCGCCTTTGATCGCGACGTGGTACCGTTTCCAGCCGAGATGGGACAGCGTCCAGGTCGGTCTTCGGGCGCCGCTTGCCCGGACCGGCCGGCGAACCGCGGTCCTGCGGCTGACATCCTCGTTTAGGAGCGAAGCTATTCCAGACCCCACCCCGGTCGTCATTCTCCCCGAGACGGGATTGACCGAGCTCTTCGGAATCGCCGACGAAAACCTGCGGGCCATCGAGGAGGCATTCGGTGTGCGCCTGGCCGCCCGGGGCAACGAGATCTCCGTCGTGGGCGAAGGGGAGGCCGAGACCGCCGCCCGGCATCTGCTGGCCGACCTGTCGGAGTTGCTCGCCTCGGGATATCCGCTGCGGGGCCCCGACGTCGCGACCGCGATCCGGATCGTCAAGGAGGACCCGAAGGCCTCCCTGGTGGAGTTCTTCCTGGAAACGCCCTTCGGGCCGACGCTCAAGTCGACCGTTTCGGCCCGCAACACCAAGCAGCGTCTCTACGTCCAGATGATCGATCGCCACGACCTGGTCTTCGCGATCGGGCCCGCCGGCACGGGCAAGACCTATCTCGCCGTCGCCATGGCGGCGGCCGCGCTGCTCGAGAAGAAGGTCAAGCGCATCGTGCTCGCGCGGCCGGCGGTCGAAGCGGGGGAGCGGCTCGGATTCCTGCCGGGCGATCTGGTCGAGAAGGTCAACCCCTACCTGCGGCCGCTTTACGACGCCCTCTACGACATCCTGGGATACGAGAAGACCGCCAAGATGCTGGAGCGGGGCATCATCGAGGTGGCGCCGATCGCGTTCATGCGCGGCCGGACGTTGAACGACGCCTTCATCATCCTGGACGAGGCGCAGAACACGACGTCCGAACAGATGCGAATGTTCCTGACCCGCATCGGCTTCGGATCCAAGGCGGTCGTGACGGGCGACGTCACCCAGGTCGACCTGCCGCAGGGCAAGACCTCGGGCCTGCGCGAGGCGCAGCAGCTGCTCTCCCGGATCGAGGGAATCCATTTCGTGTTGTTCGACGAGCGGGACGTGGTCCGCCACCCGCTCGTGCAATCGATCATCTCCGCCTACGAAGGGCTCGACCGGGAGCGCGAGGCGGCCTCGCCCCGCCCCTCGGCCGCCCGCTGAGCGCGCCATGCCCGTGGAAGCGCCGTTCCGGCGCGCGACCTTCACGTTTCGGCGCAAGCCCTCGTCGCCGACCCCCTCCGGGAAAGCCGGCGGATTCCAGCGCTTCCGGCCGCTTTTCTGGTCCGCGGCCTACGTCCTGGCGACGACCATCGCGTTCACGCCCACGCTCTCCTTCCGCACGACCCCGCAGAAGCCCGGATCGATCGCCAGCCGCGACGTCGTCGCGCCGCGCGACCTGATCGTTCCCGACGCGGCGGCGACCGAGCGGCGGCGGGCGGAGGCCGCGGCCGAGGTGCTCGCCGTCTTCGACTGGGACGCCGAGGCCCCGGCGCGCCTGGAGCGCGACCTGCGGCGGTGCTTCGAGAAGGCGCGCGCCGCTTCGCGCGGGCGCGGCGCGGTGAGCGCGGCCGTCCGCGAAGCCTTCGATCTGCCGATCGGCGACGAGGCGCTGTCGGCTCTGGCGCGGCTCGGGTTTTCCAAGCCGCTCGAGGACCGCCTCGTCGAGGCGGGCCAGGACCTCTACCGGGGCGGCGTCGTGGACGACCGTAAGACGCTGCTCGAGAACCGGGGCGCCGGCATCCTGTTGCGCGAGCCGGGCACGGGCCGCGAGGCGCGTCGCACGGACGTTTCCGAAGTGCTCGAATACGGCTCCCAGGCCAAGATGGCCCTCGCGGAGAAGCTCTCGGACACGGCGATTCCGGCGCGCGACCGGTCGGAAGTGGCGGCTTTCCTGGCGGCGACCATGCGCCCGAACCTCACCTACGACGCCGCGGCGACGGCCGAACGACGCGCCGAGGCGGCGCGCTCGGTCGAGACCGTGCTGACCCGAATTCCGCGCGGCAAGGTGATCGTCCGCAAGGGAGACGAGATCACCCCGAGGACGGCGCAGTGGATCGACGCGGCTCGGGCCTCGGTCGCCGACCCGTCTTCCTGGGTGAAGGTGGCGGGCACTCTGCTGCTGCAGGCCTGCGCGGCCGCCGCCTTCTGGCTCGACGCGCGGCGCCAGCGCCGGCGCAAGCGGGAGCGCGCCCCGGATGTCGTGTACGGCTCCGTGCTCGCGACCGGCATCCTCTTCGCGTTCCTGACGCGGGCCGTCTTCGCGCTCGCACAGACGCTCTCGACGAGCTCCGAAGGCGCGGCCTGGGCCGCGCACAGCTACTATGCCATCCCCTTCGCGGCGGGTCCCATCGTGGCGAGTCTCGTCGCCGGCATGGGACCCGCGCTTCTGTTCGCGGCGGTGCACGCCGTCGGCGCCGGGCTCCTGATGGGGCAGAGCTTCTCCTTCGTGCTCTTCGCCCTCCTGGGGTCGCTCGCCGGGATCTTCGGCGTCGGGAAAGTGCGCTCCCGCAGCGTGCTTCTCGCCGTGGGGGGAATCGTCGCGGCCGCCAACCTCGTCTCGATCTCGGCGATTTCGTTCTTGAATGCCGAGCCGCGCGGCTGGGACTTCGCTTCCGATGCCCTCGGAGGCATTGCCGGCGGCTGGTTCGTCGCGATGCTCGTCGCCGTGATCCTGCCGATCTTCGAGCACGTCTTCCACGTGACGACCGACATCCGGCTGCTCGAGCTCTCGAACCAGAACCTGCCGCTTCTGCGCACGCTCGCCCTGGAGGCGCCCGGGACCTACCAGCACTCCCTGATGCTCGGCACGCTCGCCGAAGCGGCGGCGGAGGCGATCGGGGCCGACGCGATGCTGGCGCGCGTGGCCGGCTACTACCACGACATCGGGAAGATCCGGATGCCCGAGTACTTCATCGAGAACCAGCCGAAGGGCTCCAACCGCCACGACAAGCTCGAGCCCTCGATGAGCGCCCTGATCATCGCCTCGCACGTGAAGGAAGGCTACGAGATGGGGCGCCGGGCGCGGCTGCCCGAGCCCATTCTCGCCGCCATCCGCGAGCATCACGGTACGAAGAAGATTCACTACTTCTACCAGAAGGCGCTGACGCGCTCCGATCCTGCCCAGGGGACCGTCCGCGACACCGACTACCGGCATGCAGGCCCGCGCCCCTCGACCCGCGTCAACGGAATCCTGATGATCTGCGATGGCGTCGAGGCGGCGTCCCGGACGCTGATCGACCCGACGCCGGCCAAGATCCGCACGGTGATCCAGACGCTCGTGGACGACTGCCTGCGCGACGGCCAGTTCGACGACTGCGACCTGACCATGCGCGACCTCGCGATCATCGTGGACACGCTGGAGCGCACCGTTTCGACGGTCTACCACCACCGCATCGACTACCCCGGCTTCGACTTCAATCGGGAGCGCACGCGGCGCCGCACCGGCGAAACGTCCGCCGCGTTGGAGCCCGCCGGGAAGGCCCCGGGGCCGCGGCCGGTCTCGGGCGGGAGCGCGGGATGAAGCCCGCCCCCGTCGAGGTCGGCGTGCGCGCCGCCGTATCCGGAGCGCCTCCGGCCGCCCGCGTGCGCCGCCTGATCGCCCAGGCCGCCCGGGCGACGCGATCCCGGCCGCGGGAGGTCTCCGTCTATTTCTGCGGCGACCGGCGCATGCGGGCGCTGAACCGGCGATACCGCCGCAGGGACCGTTCGACCGACGTGCTTTCGTTCCCCGCGGGGGGGGAAGGTCTGCTGGGCGACATCGTCATCTCGGTGCCCTATGCCACCCGGCAGGCGCGGCGGCGCCGGCAGCCGGCCTCCGCCGAGCTCGACCGCCTCCTCCTGCACGGATACCTGCACCTTCTGGGCTACGACCACGAGGCCGACCAGGGGCAGATGGAGGCGCTCGAGGCGAGGCTGCGGCGCCGCTTCGGCTTGGAGGAGCGCGGATGATCCTCCTCGCCGCGGCGGGCCTCTGCTACCTGACGTTCCTTCTCTTCGAGACCTTCGCGCTCGCGCTCGACCGGCTCTCGCCGATCAAGGTTCGGGGTCTGCTCGAGGAGCACCCCGAGCGGGCTCGCCTGCTCGCGGGACCGGGCAAGGTCGAGATCGTGCGGACCACGACCAAGGTCTTCGTGCAGATCCTGCTCCTGACCGGCCTGCTGTCGATCGTCTCGGGTCTGGCCGCCGTGGGGATCGCCAACCCCTGGGCCTGGGGCGGAGGCGCGTTCCTCTTCGGCTGGCTGCTGACGGAGATCGGCCTGCTGCGCAAGGCGGCGGCGTCGGACCCGGAGAAGTCCGTGACGCGGCTGCTGCCCGTCGTGACCGCGGCCTCCTGGCTGCTGCTGCCGCTCGCGCTGCCCGTTCGAAAGATCTTCGAGGCGCGCGAGAAGGCCGAGCAGGTCGCGCCGGCCTCGCCGGCCACCGAGGGGGAGGTCCAGGCGTACATCGACGTCGGGCGCAAGGAAGGGATCCTGGAGAAGGAGGAGGAGAAGCTGCTCCTCTCGATCGTCGACTTCGGCGACACGCGCGTGCGCGAGGTCATGACCCCGCGCACCGACATCGCCTGGGTGGACGCGGCGGCCTCCTTCTCGGTGCTGGCCGACCTGTTCGTGTCGACCAAGTACTCGCGCATCCCGGTCGCGCGCGGGACGATCGACCGGGTGATCGGAATCGCGCACGTCAAGGACACCCTCGGCTCGATTCGCGCCGGGGCGAGCCCGCCGATCGCCAGCCTGGCGCGGGAAGCGTACTTCGTGCCGGAGACGAAGAAGGTTTCCGAGCTGCTGCGGGAGTTTCAGCGGCGCCATCTCTGGATGGCGATCGTCGTGGACGAATACGGCGGGGTTTCCGGGCTCGTCACGGTCGAGGACCTGCTCGAGGAGATCGTGGGCGAGATCTCCGACGAGCACGAGGACGAGCGGGAAGGCGTGACCCCGGCGGGCGAGAACGCCTGGTCGGTCTCGGGCAAGCAGAACGCGACGAGGATCGCCGAGCTCTTCGGCCGCGGCCCCGAGGAAGAGGAGTTCACGACGGTCGGCGGCTACCTCGCCGCGCGCCTCGGCCACATTCCGAAAAACGGCGAGACCTGGGTCGAGTACGGGCTGCGCTTCACGGTCGAGGACGCGGATCGCCGGCGCGTTCATCGCGTGCGGATCGCGGCGGAAAGCCCGCAGCCGTCGGCGGTCGGCGCTCCGCCTTCGGAGCTTCCCTCCGAGCTGAAGGCCGAAGGCTGAGCGCGATCGCGGCGATGCGGGTCGGCTCGGTCGCCGTCATCGGCCGCCCGAACGCGGGGAAGTCGACGCTCGTGAACCGGCTGGTCGGGGAGAAGGTCGCGATCGTCTCCGACAAGCCGCAGACGACGCGAAAGCGCGTCCTCGGCGTCGCCCGGGGCCCCGGCTACGAGATCGCGCTTCTCGACACGCCCGGCATCCACCGGCCGCAGTTCCGCCTGAACGCCGCCATGGTGCGCGACGCGACCGACGCCCTGGCGACGGCCGATCTGGTTCTCTGGATCGTGGACGCTTCGGAGAAGCGCGGCGCCGGGGAGACCTTCATCCAGAGCCTGCTCGAGCGGGCGAACCGGCCCACGATCCTCGTCTTGAACAAGATCGACCGGATCGCCAAACCGAAGCTCCTGCCCATCCTGCAGGATTTCGGCTCCCGCTTTCCGTTCCGGGAGATGGTTCCCATTTCGGCCCTGACCGGCGACGGCGTGGATCGTCTGGCGGGGCTTCTCGCCGCGAGCCTTCCCGAAGGAGAGCCCGCCTACCCGCAGGACTTCCTGACCGCCACTCCGGAGTCGGAGTGGATCGCGGAAGTGATCCGCGAGAAGCTGCTCGAGCGGACCCGGGAAGAGCTTCCCTTCGCCTCGGCCGTCGTCGTCGACTCGGTGCGCGAGGACCCGGAGAAGCCGCTGACGGTCGTGACCGCCTCCATCGTCGTCGAGCGGGAGAGCCAGAAGGGCATCGTAATCGGCCGTGGCGGCGCGATGATCAAGGAGATCGGAACCGCGGCCCGCGAGGAGCTCGAAGCGGAGACCGGGAGGCGTTTCTTCCTGGATCTGACCGTCAAGGTGAGAGAGCACTGGAGGGACGACGAGCGGTTTCTGGCGAGACTGGTCACGGAGCCGGATGGGGAATCAAGTCCCTAACCCCTGGTCCCTGGTGTCTGGTCCGTAGTCCCCAGTCCTCAGTTCGCACGGCAACAACCACCGACCAGGGACCAGGGACCAAGGACTAAGGACTGCTTCCCCTTCGCCTTGGCGGATCCGGTGGCGGGCCCTTTCGCCATCCATCGACCATGTGCCGGACCGCGAGCACCGGGTGGGAAAGCAGCATCCGGGGCCCGGCGTACGCCATGACCTCCTTGATCTGCTGCCGCCGCTTCGGCAGGTAGCAGTGAATCGGGCAGTCGGCGCAGGTCGGCTTCTCTTCGCCGTACGGGCACTTCTCCAGCCGGAGCCGCGTGTAGGCCTCGAGATCCGCGCATTCGGCGCAAAGCGCGGGCGCGGCGGCATGCCGGTCGCGGCAGGAGAGAGAAATCATCGCCGCGACGGTCGCCCGCTCCCGCTCGAGGCGCCGGCCGCGGAGGAAGGGTCGCCGCCGTCCAGGCACGGCTCGAGAATACCGGATCTGCCGCCTTGGGAGGGCCGCCGCCCTCAGATGCCCCGGACGGCCCTGCGGAGCTGCTCGGAGAGGTCCGAGAGGGAGTCGGCGAGGCCCTCGCGAAGGCGATCGATCTCCCCGAGCATCCTCTCGTCGGCGGCATGCCGCTGCCCGTGGGCTTCCAGCAGCGGAGCGAGCTGCGTGCGGATGTCCTCGGCCTCCCGGCGTCCCTGGTTCGTCTTCTCCTCGAGGCTCGTTTGCAGCGCCTCGATTCGGGAGACGGCGGCGTTGATCTGCTGTTGCAGCTTCTCGACGCGCTCGGTCAGGGAAACGAGCGCCATGCCGACGTCGTCTTCCAGGGTTCGCAGGCGCTTCTCGGCGACTTCGTGGCGCTTGTCTCCCGCCTCGATCAGCTTCTGGCTCGTATCGAGGCGCTCCAGGCCCGCGGCGACGCGCTGGCCGAGGGCTTCGATCTCGGCCCCGGCGGCCTCGGCCCGATCGGAGAGCTCCGCGATCCGGGCGATCTCCTGACTGTCGCTGCGCGCGCGCTCCTCGCTTGCCGCCAGACGCGCTTCGAGCGATTGCCGGGCGTCCTCGAGCGACCGGGCCGACTCGCCCGACTGGCGCTCGAGGATCTCGAGGCGGGAGGCCAGCGCGTTGCACGCGGCGTCGACGCGGGCGAAATCAGCGCGAGTCTGTTCGAGCCGCTCGCTCGTTTCGAGCCGGCGCGTCTCCAGAAGCGCCTCGAACCGCGTCTCGAGCTCCCGCAGCGCCTCCGCCGGGATCGCGGCCGGAGCCGGCGGCGGCGTCTCGGGCGAGGGCGCAAGAGCGGCCGTCGGGGGAGCAGTCCGGCCGCCCGAGGCGGCGACTCCTTGCGCCGGCTCGGGCTCGGGCGGCGGCTCGGCCGCCTCGGGCTCCACCTCGTCGACAACCTCGAGCGGCTCGGGCAGCTCCGTCGCCTCGCTCGCCGGCGGCGGCGCGGCGTCGCGGGCGGCGCCGAACGGCCCCTCGACCACGGCGGCCGATTCGGCCGGCGGTTCGCCCGTGTCGAAGGGAGCCTCCTCGGAAGGCGAAGGAACGGCCGCGAGTGGCCGCGGGCGTTTGGGCTCCTTTGCCTCCATGCGCGTGAAGAGCGACTGCCTCCAGGACTGGATGTCGTCCTTGCTCTCCCGGCCGGTCGGCAGGCTCGCCTCTTCCGGCCGCCGGCCCTGGAGGCGCCGCAGCAGATCGACGAACGTGAGCTTCGAGATCAGCTTGAAGGTCTCCGTCACCCCCCGGCCGGCCGAGGCGACGGCCTCGACGAAGGGGAAGGACGAGAGCCCGAGCGCCTCCTGCATGGCCTCGACGGAGAGGATGTCGTTCAAGTCTCTCTTGTTGTACTGGATGACGACCGGCATTCCCTCGAACGCCACGCCGTTGGCCTTCAGGTTGTCCTTCAGGTTCTGCCAGCTCTCGAG